>CAJTVF010000018.1 GCA_910579435.1 uncultured Oscillibacter sp. | reverse complement strand
TTGATTGCTGGTATCTGCAACTTTGACCGCTTTGCTTAATTTCGCAAGAGGTCTAATCCCGCCCCGTTCTTCCACCCAGTGGACAAACTTATCGCTGTCATACCCCTTGCCGGCCAAAATCAGCTTGCCGTTCAGGGTAAACGATTCCAGCAGCGCCCGGGCCATACAGATGTCATTGCGGTTTCCGCTGGAGAGCAAAAAACGCAATGGATTCCCAAGCCCATCCGTTACCGCATGGACTTTCGTTGTCAAACCTCCTCTGCTCCGTCCGGTTTCTTCGTGGCATCCCCTTTTTTAGCCCCACTGGCATGCTGATGAACTTTCACTGTAGTGCTGTCCAGCATCAGCGTTGTCTCGTCCACCAGGTCCTGCTCAATCAGGGCGGAAAGGATCTGTTCCCATACACCAGCTTTTGTCCATGTGCGAAACCGGCTATATACACTTTGCCATGGTCCGAAGCGCTCTGGCAGATCCCGCCATGGAACCCCAGTATTCAACCAGTATAGAATTGCATTTAACATCTCCCGATTAGAACCTGTATTCACAACCCTTGAACGCCGTCTGGCCGGTCTTTTTCCCGCCATACTGCGTCGATTTCCCTTGCCATACGTCAGTATGGCTGCGGAAAATCTCCTTGTCTGCCGGGAAAAATCCTCGTCCACCCGGCATCCCTGGTTATGAATACAGGTTCTTACTTTTTCCTGGACGGCCTCCTTGCGGCTTCCTTTCCGGTGGAAACAGAGACTTGATTCTATTCCATTGTTTTTCGCTTATTTCATGTCGCTTCATGCCCCCATTATATCTCTTCGGCACCTTGCACACAATATCTCAGTTTTAAAACAGACCCTGGTGAATCACTGCATCGAGAAGAACGTCCCCGTCTTTCCCGGCTGCGTCAACGCCTCCGATATGACCCGGGCCGTCAACGCCGGGTTGAAGGTGATCAAGTTCTTTCCTGCCGAGCAGTCCGGCGGCGTGGCCTTCCTGAAGGCTCTGGCCCTGGTCCTGCCTTTGAATTTCATGCTCACCGGCGGCGTGAATACCAAGAATCTGAAGGACCTGATCGAAGGGGAGAAGCGGGACGAGATCACCGCCATCTGCAAGGACGCGGTGAAGACCATGCTGGGCTTTGAGCTGCGGCACATCGGCGTCAATTGCTCCAATGAGGTAGCGGCCATGAAGACCTCCCGCGCCTTCTCCACCGTATTCGGCATGGCCCGGAAGGTGGAAAATTCCTCAATCTTTGCCGGGACCGTGATCGAGTGCATGAAGGCCCCCTAGCCATGAGAACCAACAGCGTGGATCGGGCCATTTATCACTTGGGCCTGGACGGCGCGGAGTTCGACGAGTCTACCCGCGGGACCGACGCGAAAGGCCGGACCTTCAGGACCGGCACGACAGCTTTGACGGCAGCCTGATCTATTTCCTGCTGACCGGAAAGAGCACCCAGACGGCGGTGAAGTACGCCCTGGCGGCCTCCGCTTTGAAGCACTCCATCGAGGGCGGCTGCAACATAGTCACGGTCGCCGAGGTGGAAAAGCTGGCTGGGGGCGGCGGCTCCGGGCGCATCCAGCGCCGAGGGGCCAGTGATGGAACGTGCCATCCACGGAGATGGGAGTATTACGGATGACGTGGAAAGCATCCGAAACCTGATGAACACGCATTGCGACATGAAACGCTGAGGAAAGGAGGGCGCGGCGCAGGAATGGCATTCCGCGCCGTTTGCTATGAAAGCCTTTATGGACAAAGCAGGAGGGGAAGTTCGCTCCCCCTCCTGCTTTAAATCATACTCTCTTCCAGCTCGCTCCGCCCTTCACGTCCGTGACCTCGATGCCCTGGGCCTTCAACTCGTCGCGAATCCGGTCCGCCTCGGCGAAGTTCTTGGCCTTCTTGGCTTCGTACCTGGCCAGCACCTTGGCGTCAATCTCCGGGTCCCCTTCGCCGGTGATGACGTAGTCCCCGCCGCCGCTCTGGACTGCCTGGGCCGCCTTCTCCCGGAGGGCCGCCGCCTTTTCCAGCAGGCTCATGGACAGCACCTTGTCGAACTCCCCAATGACCGCCAGCTTGGTGGCGTCGTTGGTCTTGGCTTTCAGAGCGTCGAAAACCGCTGTCACCGCCATGGAGGTATTCAGGTCGTTCCCCACCTGCTGGAGGAACTTCTCCCGGTACTCACCGAACACCGCCGCGTCCACATCCCCCTCGGGCTTCAGCGCCGCAATCCGGTTCAGCAGCTTCGTATAAGCTGCGGCGGCGTTGTCCAGATTCTCCCAGCTGAACACCAGGGTCTTCCGGTAGTGGCTCTGGAGGCAGAACCAGCGGTAGGCCAGGGGGTCATACCCCTTCTCCTCCAGCAGGGAGACCGTCAAAAACTCGCCCTTGGACTTGGACATCTTCCCCGCCGGGTCGTTCAGGTGGTGAACGTGGAACCAGTGGGGGCACCAGGGATGGCCCAGGTAGCTCTCCGACTGGGCGATCTCGTTGGTGTGGTGGGGGAAGGCGTTGTCCACGCCGCCGCAGTGAAGGTCCAGGTATTCCCCGTTGTACTTCATGGAAATGCCGGAGCACTCGATATGCCAGCCGGGATACCCCACGCCCCAAGGGGAATCCCACTTGAGGGCCTGGTCCTCGAACTTGCTCTTGGTGAACCAGAGGACAAAATCGTTCTTGTTCCGCTTGTTGGAGTCCTCCTCCACGCCCTCCCGGACGCCTACGGCCAGGTCGTCCTCGTCGTGGTCGTTGAAAATGTAGTAGCGTTCCAGCTTGGAGCTGTCGAAGTACACATTTCCCCCCGCCAGGTAGGCGTACCCGGTATCCACCAGCTTGGAGATGATTTTTATATATTCGCCGATGCACCCGGTGGCGGGCTGCACCACGTCCGGGGTCTTGATGTTCAGCTTCCGGCAGTCGTCGAAGAAGGCGTCGGTGTAGAATTTCGCGATGTCCATAACGGTCTTGTTCTCCCGCTTGGCCCCCTTGAGCATTTTGTCCTCCCCGGTGTCGGCGTCGCTGGAGAGGTGCCCCACGTCGGTGATGTTCATGACCCGGTTCACGTCGTACCCGGCAAAGCGGAGGTACTTTTCCAGCACGTCCTCCATGATATAGCTTCTGAGGTTGCCGATGTGCGCAAAGTGGTAAACCGTGGGCCCGCAGGTGTACATCTCCACCCGGCCTGGGGTGTGGGTTTTGAGCTCTTCCTTTTTATGGGTCGCGGAATTGTACAGATACATGGCTTCATCCTCCATTTTATGGGGCCGCCGGAGCGGCGGCCCTCTTTTTGCAGACTTCTCACGCGGGCCGCTTTTGATGCGGCTCCTTTCTGGCCCGCTCCAGGGCCTCCACCCGGCGGGCCAGCCGTTCCAGCTCCTCCCGCACCGGGTCCTGAACATTGATCTGGTCCACGTCGTCGGCGTAGTACACGGGGCAGCCGTTCACCCGGACGATCCGGGCGGGAACGCCCACGGCGGTGGAGCCCGGCGGCACCTCCCGCAGCACCACCGCCCCGGCGGCAATGCGGGCGTTGTCCCCCACCTTGAAGGGCCCCAGCACCCGGGCTCCAGAGCCCACCATCACGTTATTCCCCAGGGTGGGATGGCGCTTCCCCTGGTCCTTCCCGGTGCCCCCCAGGGTCACGCCCTGGTAAAGGAGGCAGTCGTCCCCGATCACGGCAGTCTCGCCGATGACGATGCCCATTCCGTGGTCAATGACCAGCCGCCGCCCAATGGTCGCGCCGGGGTGGATTTCGATGCCGGTGCGGTTCCGGGCGTGCTGGGAAATCCAGCGGGCCAGGAAATACCGGTGATGGAGGTACAGCCAGTGGGCCGCCCGGTGCCAAAGCACAGCGTGAACGCCTGGGTACAAAAGGAAAATCTCCAGCTTGCTCCGGGCCGCGGGGTCCCGGCGCTGGTAGGCGGCCAGCAGGCCGCCGAGACGAGTCAAATACATTCGAAATTCACTCCTTGCCGGGCCGGGAGGAAACAAAAACGCCTCCCGTACCGAAGTACGAGAGGCGACGAATCGCGGTTCCACTCTCATTTATCACTCAAGGGGCCCTTGACGGGGGCCGGGCGGAGGGATCTCCCCTCCCGCTCACGGACGCACTTCGCGGCTCCCTCCGCAGGCGCGCTTGCAGCCGGTGACGCGCCCTCTCTGTTCTTTGGGTAAACCGTTACTCTTTCCGATCATTGCGGTATTCACTTGACTCTTTCAGTATATTAGCAGGAGTTGTCCGCCGTGTCAAGTTTTTTCAGTCCTCCGCCTTGAGCTGATAGCCCAGCTCCTGGACCTTCTGGCGGATCTGCTCCTGGCGGACGCCGGTGGAATCGTAGTCCACCGCCACGCAGCCCCGGTCGCTGAGGCTGACGGAGGTGACGCCGGGCAGCATGTCCAGCCCCTGCTTCAAGAGCTTCTCGTCATGCTTGTCCCCGGCGTTCTCCAGGGAGAAATAGGTGCTCAAACGGGCCATAGAAATCGCTCCTTCCAACGGTTTGGAATAGCTTTCCCAGGCCGCGTTTTTTCATTCTCAGCCCTTTTCCTCCGGCTTGTGCTCGGGCTTCCGCTCCAGCCGGGCGGCCAGCTCGTTGAGCTCCGTCCCCGTCTGGTCCAGCGCCCGGGGCAGCTGGCTGAGGGTCACCTCAATTTTCCGCAGCTCGCCGTTCACATGCCCGGCGGCGGATTCAAATTCGCTCATCAGCCGCTGATACCGGCTGCGAAACTCCTCCAGCGTCCGGCGGGTCTGGGCGGCGGCCTCCTCCTCCAGGTCGTCGGCCCGGTTACGGGCCTCGCACTCGATGGCCCCCAGGCGCTCCCGGAACCGGGCGTAGCTCTCCGCGTCGGGCCTGAGGGCGTCCCGCTCGGCGGTGAGCCGGGCCACGTCCTGCTCCAGGGCCCGCAGGGGCTCCAGGTCCGCCCGGGCCGCGGCCTCCGTCTCCAGCTTCTCCCGGAGCCGGTCCCGCTCTCCGGCCAGCTCCTCCACCTGGGCCCGGAGCTGGTCCAGCTCCTCCGCCCGGTCCGCCGCTTCCTTGCGGAGGGTCTCATTCTCCGCCTCCAGCTCCCGCTGCACGGCGGCGGCCTTTTCCGAAGCCTGCTCCAAATACCGCACTACATCCTGCTTGTCAAACCCGCCGAAGGCCACGCTTTTAAAGGAATAATTCTCCATAAGGCCACCGTTTCCTCTCAAAATTTCTCTCTGATTCTACCACAAACGTCACCGCTTTACAAGAGGTATCCTTTTCAAGGAGCATCCTGCCATACATTCTGCCGCAAAACCCATGCCGCAGGACGGCCTCTCGTTTTTACAGGCGGCTCTCCGGCAGACCGGAGTCAGCGGCCAAACGTCTTTTCCAAATAGTTCCCTATATCATCCCTTGAACGGAACCTATAAATTTCTTTCTCATTCCGGTATCGGTCAAGCAGTTCATAAACCGCCGGCAGTTCCTTCCGTGGAAAATCCAAAATCCATTGCCGGAACTCTTCATCAAATTCCGTCTCCACCCAGGGCATATCCTCACGCGGCCTTCCGACGCGGGATTCCGCCGCCGCGAGGCATTCCGCCACCGGCAAATCCAGCAAAAATACCGTGTCACAGGATTGAAGCCGCATTTCAAGCGTTCTGCCATAATTTCCGTCTATGATCCATTTGTCTTTTAAAAGGATTTCCCTGAGCCGCTCTTCAAATTCACCCCTGCTGATAGTCGTTTTGTCCGGCCAGTGCCATACCATGTCCAAATAATACAGGGGCAGAGACGTCTCATCTCTCAGTCTTCTCGCAAATGTGCTTTTCCCCGCCCCCGGACAGCCGATTACAATCGCTTTATCAAACATGAGTTTCCTCTCCAAATGGCTGTTTGCCGCCGCTGAAAAAATCCAGAAGCTCTTTCATCTGCCAATCATTCTACCCTGAAATCCGCTTCCACGCAATGGGCTTTCATAAAATTGCCGCCGTACTCCGTCTGCGGCAGCCATAGCAAACGGGCAACCTTTTTCCATTTTCACGAAAAACCGCCCGGCGCTCCCTCATTCGGAAGCGCCGGGCAGACGGTCAAATCTCGTACCAGCGGATTTCGTTGGCGGCCAGCTCCAGCGGGAAGCCGGACCCGTCCCCCCGGAAAACCGTGGTGCTCTGAGGCTCGTAAGTATTGTTCACCACGCAGAAGCGCCCGCTCTCCACATAGGCGTGGACCTCCACGCGGCAGTTGGAGGAGAACCACTGCTCCAGGCAGTCCTCCCCGCGGGCGGCCCACAGGATGGCCCGGTGAAGCAGGCGGCAGTTCTCAAAGGAGTAGGGCAGTCCGGAGACGTACACCCCCCGGCCGGTGCCGAAGGCATTCACCGCCAGCTGGACCTCCTTGTCCCGCTGGATCAGCACCTCCGCCCCCTCCAGGGCGTAGATGCTCTTTTGTCCCTCGCCGAAGTCCACAGGGCCCTCCGCGTCCGCCAGGATGAAGTGCTCCGGGTGTTCCTCCCAGTTGTACTTGTCGTAGCCCAGTGTAAAGCCCATCTCCTTTTCAACTCCCAGCACCGGGGCCATCTGGAGATAGCGCCCCTGGTACTGGTGGCCGGAGGGCTCGCCCACGCCGATGAAGCCGCCTCCGTTCCAGACGAACCGTTTCACCATGGCGGAGACGGCCGGGTCCTCCCAGACGGCCCCGCCGGTGTGGGCGGTGTCTCCGCCGCCGATGTTCAGCAGCACGTCCACGCCGTCCAGGGCGCAGGGATCCGCCTTCAGCTCGTCGAAGCTCAAAAACCGCACGTCGAAGGGTGCGCCGGACAGGGCCTCGATGACCCCGGCGTAGGAGTAATTCTGCTTCTGATACAGGGCGTGGTGGACCATGTGACAGCCCCAGGACCGGGCCCGGCCCCAGGAGTTCAGCACCGCCACCGTCTTGGCACAGTAGGGCTTGGCTCCGTTGATATGCCCATACAGCTCCCGGAACTCCCTGCACACGGATTCTACATACCCGATGAACTCCGGGAATTCACAGGCCAGCTTCAAGTATCCCCCATATCCAATGCGGTCAATGGGCTTGCGCAGGATGGCCCGCCGGGCGGTGACCCAGTTCTCCCGGGCCTCCCCCACCGGGTCCCCTCCCTCGTGGAAGGTGTCCGGGAAAAAGTAGGGCAGGAAGCGCCCCTCCGTGTACTTTACGCCGGGGATGTCGGAGATCAGGCGGAGGGTGGACCCGTTGCCCACGCTTCCCACCACGGCGTCCAGGCCGATGGATTTGAACTCCTCCAAATAAGGCTCCGTGCCAATCCAGTGGTCCCCCAGAAACATCATGGCCTCCTTGCCCAGCTCGTGGGTAAGGTCCACCATCTCCCTGGCGAGAGCGGCCACCTCCCGGCGCTGGAAGGCGCAGAAGTCCTGGTACTCCCGGGAGGGCACTCGATACTGATTGTTATAATACCCCTGGTCGATTACAAATTCCGGCCGGAATTTGTAGCCCGCCTCCCGCTCGAACTTCTCCAAGATATAGGGAGAGACGGAAGCGGAATAGCCGTACCAGTCCACGTATTTTTCCCGCTTCAGCTCGTCGAAGACCAGGGTAAACTGGTGGAAAAAGGTGGTGTAGCGAATCACATCCACATACGGATGGTCCTGGATGAATTTCCGCAGCCGCTCCATGGTGAACGCCCGGGTCTTGGGCTGGCGGACGTCGAAGGTGATCTGATGCTCAAAGTCTTTCCAGCCGTTGGTGACGGCGTTGTACATATGCACCGGGTCCCAGATGAGATAGGCCAGGAAGCTGACCGTGTAATCGTGGAACACCTCCGGCGCGGGAATCACCACGGAACCGCGTTCCGCGTCGTAGTCCCAGTGGTCCGGGGCCAGCGGCTGTCCTGCGGTGCGGTCCATGACCTCCCACCAGCGCTTGATGTCGTCCCGGTCGTTGACCTTCAGCAGCTCATCGCTGACGCCCTTCAAAAGCGGGATGGACAGCGGCCCGCCGGAGGCGGTGTGAAACGCGGTCATAATGTAGCACTGCTGCACCTCGTCAGGATTAGCCTTGGCCCAGGCGTTGTCCTTCCGGGTGGTGTAATAGGTGGCGTACACCTTGGCACCCACGGATTTCAATTCCTCCGGGTAGTCCGTGCCGTCGCAGTCCCGGATAGCGTCGGCCCCCCAGCGCTCCAGCAGGGCCAGTGTCTCGGGCACCACGTCCACGTCGGTGGGGATGGTCACCCGTCCTTTCTTGTGTAAATCGGTCATGCGGTTCTCCCTCACAGCCCCGGGCCCTTGTCGCCCTCAAAGGGTTTGTTGTAAATCATCAGCGCCGACAGCAGCAGGATAACGCCCACAATCATCAGCCCCAGGCCGGACAGCTTCCCGGTCTGCATCCAGCCGAAGACGACCAGGGCCAGCCCCACGAGGAAAAACCCCGCGATGAACAGCACCCGAAGGCCGGTATGCTCTTTCCAAAACTTCATGCCGTCACCTTATCCTTTCAGGCCACCCACGGTCATGCCCTGGGTCAGCTTCTTCTGCACGCACATATAGAGAATCAGCGTGGGCAGCATCACCAGCACCAATCCGGCGTAGAGGATGCCGTACTCCGCCGAGGACTGCTGGGCCTGCATCAGGTTCAACAGTCCCACCGGCAGGGTCTTCTGCCCCTGGGCGCTGCTCATCAGCGTCATGGAAATGATGTACTCGTTCCAGAAGGAGAGGAAGTTGAACAGGATGATGGTGATGATGGAGGGCTGGGCCATGGGGAAGATAATGCGGATCATGGCCTGCCCATAGCCCGCGCCGTCGATATACGCGGCCTCCTCAAAGTCGTGGGGCAGCGTTGCGAAGTAGCCGGAGAGCAGGTAAATGGTAAAGGGCAGGGCCGTGGAGGCGTATACCACCGCCAGCACCACCAGGTTGTTCAGCAAAAACCCGCTTCCCATCAGGTTTTTCAGCCACAGGTCCCCGTCCCGGAGCATCAGGAAAATGGGCACCACAATGTAGTTCACGTTGATGAACAGGCCCGCCATGAAGCAGGTGTTCAAAAACCGGCTCCCCCGGAAGCGGAACCGGGCCAGGCAGTAGGCGGCGGGCAGGGCCACCACCAGCAGCAGCAGCAGGGACAGCGCCGTCACCAGGACGGAGTTGAGCATGTAGCTGCCCATGCTGGCGGCGTTCCAGGCGTCCACGAAGTTCTGCCAGTAAAAAGAGGCGGGCAGGGCCCAGGGGTTGCCGTAGAACTCGCTGTTCTGCTTGATGGAGGCCAGGAACACCCAGGCCACCGGCACGATGATGACCACGGCCAGGGTAATCAATACCACATAGATGAAGATTTTATACAGCGCCTCGCCGGAGAGGCCCTTCTTTTCCTTCGTCATATCCTTGCCCCCTTACATTTCCAGGACTTCCCGCTTCGTCACCACGTTCACCAGGGCGGACAGCAGGAAGGAGAACAGGAAGATCACCACGCCCGCCGCCATGGAGTAGCCGTAGAGCCCGGCGTCCTTCTGGGCGTACATGAAGCTCAGGCCCACGTCGGCCATGCCCTTGGCCACCATGGCCTTGACAAACAGGAAGGCCATGTTGATGGTGGAGATGATGAAGAAGGTCAGGGTGGTGCGGATGTTGGTCCAGATCAGGGGCAGGGTCAGCTGGAAGAACTGGGTCAGCCGTCCCGCGCCGTCCAGCCCGGCGCTCTCGTAGAGGCTCTCGGGCACGGCGGACATGGAGGCCATGTACATGACCATGTAATAGCCGATGGCCTGCCAGACCATGGCGATGATGACGCTGACGATGACCATGGGCTGGTCCTTCCAGAGGACCATGACGGTGTCCCCCCGGAAGAAGGACAGGATGCTGTTCAGCATGCCGTTCTCCGGCTTGTAGATGGCGGAGAAGATACCGGCGATGACCACCACGGAGAGAATATTCGGAATGTAGAACACGATGCGGAAGAAGTTTTGCCCCTTGATCTTCTCCCGGGTCAGAATCGCCGCGAAGACGATGGCGAAGAAGAAGGTAATGATGGTGACGGTGACAATCAGCAGGATCGTGTTCTGCATGGCGGTAATGAACTTCACGTCTTTGAACAGCGCCTCAAAGTTCGCCATGCCCACAAAGGTCTCCGTGGGCGAGTAGGCCCCCCGCTCAAACAGGGACATGCGGAATACGTTCAGGGTGGGCAGGATCATGAAGACGAAGTACAAGATTACCGCCGGGGCGACGCACAGGGTCAGGAACCGCCCCCGGCTCTTGCTGCTGCGCATGGGAAATTCACTCCTTTCGACGGATTGCGGGGTCAGAGTTTTGAAGCGGCGGCGGGCAGGAACCTGCCCGCCGCCGCTGGTTCACGGACGATACGGTTGTTGCGGGGCGCTTATCCCATGAGGTTGGCCCGCATCTGGTCGCTGGCGGCCTTGATGTCGCTGACCCACTGGTCCACGGTCACGCTGCCGTTCACCAGGCCGTTGACGGGATCCAGGAAGACCTCGCGGACGGTGCCCAGGCCCGCCACGGCGTTGTAGGCCGCAAAGTTGCCCATGGCCGCGTCGGCGCCGTTGTCATAGATGGCGTAGAACAGTTTGTTGTCCCCTTCCAGGTTGTCGGTCAGGCCGGGCACGGGCTGCACCGCGCCGCCCTTGGCGAAGATGGCGCAGGCCGCGTCGCTGTACAGGAAGGCCACGAACTGCTTCGCGGCGTCCAGGTTGGGAGCGGCGGCGGGAATCCACGCCTGCTCCAGCCAGCAGTAGCTGGCGCCATTGCCGCCGGCCTTGGCGGCGGGCAGGGCGGTCATGCCCCACTGGAAGCCCTCGGCCCGGGGAGCATTGGCCATCTCGCCGACGATCCAGGTGCCGTTGGGCATGAACAGGGCCTTGTTGTCCAGCACCAGCTGCTGGTTCTGGGTGAAGTCCTGGTCATTGGCCTGGGCGGGGGTGACGGGGTTCGTGTAAGAAGCCAGCTTGGCGATGATGTCGAAGCACTGCTGGGCCTCGGGGGTGTCCCAGATGCCCTCGGCATAGGTGGTGGCCTTGTTGAAGAAGTCGGCGCCGCCCACGGAGTACATCAGCGCGTACAGGAAGGCGTCAAAGTAGCCGGTGGTGGGATAGGTGAAGAGGTAGCTGCCCTCGGCCTGGGCCTTCTCGGCCAGCTCCCACATCTCATCCCAGGTGGCGGGCACGCTCCAGCCCTTCTCCTCGAAGAGGCCCGCGTTGTAGAACAGGCCGCAGGGAGAGTAGAACATGGGGGCCAGGTAGGTCACGCCGTCGCCGTAGGGGTTGGTGACGGAGGTGTCGGTGAAGCCGCCGACGATTTTGTCGGAGACCTTGGTGCTTTCGCCGGGGATGGTCATGGACAGCACGTCGGTGAGCTCGGCGATGTTGCGGTCCTTGATGAACTGCTCGGTGAGGCCCTTCTCACGGCCGGTGGCCAGGTGAATCACGTCGGGGAAGTCGCCGCCCTGCATGGACGGCCCGATGACGTCCTCCAGGTTTTTGTCGCAGATCAGGTTGACCTTCACGCCGGTCTCGGCGGTGAAGGCGTTGCAGACCTCCTGCCACATGCCGGGATAGGCTTCCACAGGCCGGTTTCCGGCCTTTTCAGAGCTTAGTATAGCGGGTCCCCCGCTGGCAAAGCAATCCCTATCTTGCGCAACTTTTTAGATATCTTGCTTTCTTTGCATTTTATCCCAATTTCCAAGGGATACGCCGCCGGGTTTTGGACAAAACTGATAATTTTACGTTTTCCCTCTCTCCCCTCCTCGTTTCTCCGACAAAATTCCGACGGGGTTGGAAAAATATTTTATAGAAAGTTGCGCCGCCGGAACAAGGGCGCTATAATATAGGACAGGCCGGGACGCTGCCAATTTTCAAAAAATTGCGTCCCAGGAGGAGGAATGTCCATGAGCCAGCGCCAATACGCCTTTCAGCGGGAGGCCCCCGCCCCCGGCGGGCCGCCCCGGCTGGCCTACGTCTCCCGCGATCAGTACAGCAGCGAGTGGAACTCCAGCCTCCATACCCACGGCTGCGCCGAGCTGTTTTTCATCACCGGGGGCCACGGCCGCTTCCGCACCCGGAAAGAGGAATTCCCCGTGGCCATCCACGACGCGGTCATCGTCAACGCCAACGTGCCCCACACGGAGGTCAGCCGGCTGGACAGCCCCCTGGAATACATGGTCCTGGGGGTGGAGGGCCTGGGGACCATAGCCGGGGCCGAGGGCTACGCCCTGCTTCACCTCCACACCGGCTGGGAGGAGCTGATGGGCTGCCTCCGGCTGATGCTCCAGGAGGCGGAAGCCGCCCTCCCGGGCTATGAGCGGGTCTGCCGGAGCCTTTTGGAGGTGGTGCTGGTCCGGCTGAACCGCCAGGGGGACGCCGCCCTCTCCGGCGAGCCCTCCGACGCCCGGACCAGCCGGGAGTGCGATCTGGTCCGGCGGTATATCGACAACCACTTCAAGGAAAACCTGAGCCTGGACCAGCTGGCCCAGCTGGCCCACCTCAATAAATATTACCTGGCCCACGCCTTCCGCCGGGAGTTCGGGGTCTCCCCCATCAACTACCTGATCTCCCGCCGCATCGAGGAGAGCCGCTTCCTCCTCCGGGAGACGGACCACACCCTGTCCCTCATCGCCCAGATTTTAGGCTTTTCCTCCCTGAGCTACTTCTCCCAGTGCTTCCGCCGGGTGGAGGGCGTCAGCCCCCTGGAATACCGCCGCCGCCATCGCCAGTCCGGCCGCTGAACGGGACCGCGGTCCGTGCCCCCGTCACCGGCCGCGGTCCTCCGCTTCACGGCTTCCCCTCCGAAGCGCCCTGCCGCTCCAGCCGGTACTGCCTGGGGGTCTTCCCTTTCAGCTCCCGGAAGGTCCGGGCAAAATAGCTCATCTCCTGAAAGCCGCAGGCCGCGCCCACGTCCGCCACCTTCTCCGCCGTGGACTCCAGCAGCTCCGCCGCCCGCTGGACGCGGAACTGCCGGACGTACTGCATCGGCGTGGTCCCGGTCATGCTCCGGAAGCAGCGGAGGCACTCGCTCTCGCTGACGGCGGCGCTCTGTGCAATCCGGGCCGCCGTCAGCTCCTCCGGGTAGTGCTCCTGGATGAAGCGAAGCATGGCCTTGATGCGCTCCCCGTCCCGCAGGGCCTTTTCCGAGGGGGGACTCTTCGCCGCCGGGCGGTGGGCGGAGAGGAGGAACACCAGCCGGGAAAGCCCCTCCCGGGCCAGAAACTCAAAGCCCGGCGGCTCCTCGCCGCAGGCCCGCCAGGCCGCCTCCATGGCCGCCAGGGCCTCCCGCTCCCAGGCCGCGTTTTCCGAAAGCCAGACGCAGCGGTTGGCCCCGGCGGACAGCAGGGGCCGCAGGTAGCCCTGCCAGAACACGCTCTCCACGCTTCCCCCCACCAGCCGAGGGTGAAACACCATGGAGTGGACGTCCACAGGGCCCGTTCCCGCCCGCCAGACGTGGTGGAGGGCCCCGGCGGCGATGAAGCAGCCCTCCCCGGGCCCCAGCTCCCGGCTCTCCCCCTCCACGGAGACGGTGACCCGCCCCTCCCGCACCAGCACGGTCTCCAGCTCGTCGTGCCAGTGCCAGGGGACCGTGTTCACCGTCTCGCCGTCATGATGGTAGCAGGCCAGGGGAAAGGGCGGCGTGCCGTGGCGGACCAGCTCCCGGCTCTGCCGGTCCGCAGCGGAATTGCAGAGGCTCAAGGCCATGGCTTCCTCCGTTCTGACGGTTTTGTACCAGAAATCTGGCGCTTTTCTTCTACCGTCTCTTGGTTTTTGGTGGTATCATCCTATCAGAAAGAGGCAAGGCACGCAAGGGAAATCCCCGTTTTTTTGAAAGGAGACCGCCTATGTTCAAGATTATGATGCTGCCCGATGCGGAGAACTTTTTAAATGTGGTGTCCAACAGCCGGGGGCAGGTGCTGCTCCACCTGCCGGACGACAGCCGCTGCGACCTGAAGCGGGACAACACCGCCCGCCAGCTGCTCCGGGCCATGCGCCCCCGGGAGGAGGGCCTTTGCATCAGCCTCTCCGACGCCCGGGACGTGCCCGCGTTTCTGGACTATATGATCGGCTCCGCCAGGAGGCCCTGCTGAGGACGGGATTTCCCGTCCTCAGCTTTTTTTCGCCCCGGCCCGCCGTTGACAAGCGGGGACCCAAATGATAAGATAACTTGGTATATGCAGTCCGGCGGGGACCGGGCAGAACGAAAGAATAGGAGAGCGGTATGGCAACGAAATACGTATTTGTCACCGGCGGCGTGGTCTCGGGCCTGGGCAAGGGCATCTGCGCGGCCTCCCTGGGGCGGCTCTTGAAGCAGCGGGGCGTCCGGGTGCGGAACCAGAAATTCGACCCCTATATCAACGTGGACCCCGGCACCATGAGCCCTTACCAGCACGGCGAGGTCTTCGTCACCGAGGACGGCGCGGAAACCGACCTGGACCTGGGGCACTACGAGCGCTTCGTGGACGAGGACCTCAGCGGCAACAGCTCCATTTCCTCCGGCAAAATCTACTGGTCCGTGCTGAACCGGGAGCGCCGGGGGGACTACCTGGGCGCCACCGTCCAGATCATCCCCCACATCACCAACGAGATCAAAAGCCGGGTCTACGCCATGGCCGGGGACAACGTGGACGTGGTCATCTGCGAGATCGGCGGCACCGTGGGCGATATCGAGTCCCAGCCCTTCCTGGAGGCCATCCGCCAGGTCCGGGCCGAGCGGCCCCAGGGGGACGTGCTCTTCATCCACGTGCCCCTCATTGTCGAGGTCCCCGGCTCCGGGGAGCTGAAGTCCAAGCCCACCCAGCACTCCGTCAAGGAGCTCCTGGGCCTGGGCATCCAGCCGGACATTCTGGTCTGCCGCTGCGACACCCCCATCACCGCCGACGTCCGGCGGAAGATCGCCCTCTTCTGCAACGTGGAGCCGGACTGCGTGATTCAAAACGCCACCGCCGAGACCCTTTACGAGGTCCCCCTGCTCATGGCCAAGGAGGGACTGGACACGGTGGTCTGCCGGAAGCTGGGCCTGATCACCCCCCAGGCGGACCTCCGGGAGTGGACCGCCATGGTCCAGCGGGAAAAGAACGCCCACAAGCATGTGGAAATCGCCCTGGTGGGCAAGTACGTCCAGCTCCACGACGCCTACCTCTCCGTGGTGGAGTCCCTGAACCACGCGGGCACCGCCAACGACGTGGTGGTGGATATCCGCTGGGTGAACTCCGAGACCCTGACGGAGAAGAACCTGGAGGAGGAGCTGGGGGGCTGCGCCGGAATCATCGTCCCCGGCGGCTTCGGCGACCGGGGCATCGAGGGCATGATCCAGGCCGTGCGCTACGCCCGGGAGAACAAGATCCCCTACTTCGGCGTGTGCCTGGGGATGCAGATGGCCGTCATTGAGTTCGCCCGGCACGTCCTGGGCTATGCCGACGCCCACTCCTCCGAGTTCTCCGAGACCACCCAGCACCCCGTCATCGCCCTGATGCCGGACCAGGTGAACGTCACCGACAAGGGCGGCACCATGCGCCTGGGCCGCTACCCCTGCGAGTTGAAGGAGGGCACCGAGAGCCGCCGCCTCTACGGCTCCGCCGAGATTTCCGAGCGCCACCGCCACCGCTTTGAGTTCAACAACGATTTCCGCGCCGAGATGGAGGCCAAGGGCCTGGTGCTGGCGGGCCTGTCCCCCAGCGGGCACCTGGTGGAAATCGTGGAGCTGCCGGACCACCCCTGGTTCGTGGGCGTTCAGTTCCACCCCGAGTTCAAGAGCCGCCCCGACCGGCCCCATCCGCTGTTCTATGGGTTCGTGAAGGCCTCGGCCAAAACGGCGGAAGAATAAAAAAACAGGAGCTCCGGTTTCCCGGAGCTCCTACGGTTCCAACAATTCCTCCACCGTCACGCCCAATGCCTGGGCCAGGGCCTTCAATTCGATGTCCGTTACAAACCGCTGCCCGCTCTCGATGCGCTGGACCGCGTTCTTGTCCACGTCCAGCCCGCCCAGCTGGAGCATGTCCGCCAACCCCCGCTGGGACAACTTCGGCGTTTTTGCTTTGCGGAGAGCAGCTACCCAGCCGCCGCAAAGATTGTGCCGCCCACTCGGGGCACGGTTTTTATACATGAAAAACCCGTCCTGACCTTTGGTAATTGTCATTCGACCGTTTCATTCATTTTATGATAGAATGAGGAAACAATTGACATTTACTAAAGGTCAAAAGGAGGTTTTTATGGAAGAATTTGAACTGACCGCGCAGGAGGATCTGGCGGCGGAGGCCATCGGCCTGGAAGTCATGCGGTATTTGAAGCAGGAGGAAACCGTGAAGCGAATTGTCGCGGGAACAGAATCAAGGGCCATGCGGGCCCTGGAGAAAATCCGCCGCATTCTAAACGACGACAGCCTGGAGGACCCGGAATGCTTCCAACGAATTGAGGCCATCCTAACCGCGTTGGAGGACCACGGTGTTTTTACCACCCGCCATGACTGGTAAGTTCTATCGATAGAAGGGCAGACCCTGGGGGAGGGCGGACACATAGGTCCGCCCTACAGGGTGTTCTACCGATAGAAGGGCAAAAAAATTGGCCCGAAGGGCCCATACTTCCTTTTCTCTTTTGGACCGTGCACGGCCCGTTTTCTCTTTTCCTTCTGGAAGGAAAAGAGAAAATGGGGGGGTGCAATGAACCAGCCATCGCTGGTATCCAATCTCCCCCGCCCGTCAGGGCGAGTAAAGGACTGCTGCTCTATGAATCACTACCCCGCCATTGCCGCCGCCTTAGAGGCGGAAAACCTGGACGCGGTCCTCCTCACCGGGGAGGCCAACCGCTTTTACGCCTCCGGCTTCTTCACCCCCGGCGCGGACGCCACGGCCCTCGTCACGAAAAAAGGCGCGGTGTTTTTCACCGACGCCCGCTACACGGAAGCCGCCGCCCGCCATCTGGACGGGGCGGAGCTCCGGGAGGTCAAGCCCGGAAAGGGCCTGATGGACCAGCTCAAGGAGCTGGTGTTTTTGAAGGGCGTCCGCCGCCTGGGCTTCGAGGACGCGGCCATGTCCGTCCAGTCCTTCCGGCGGCTGGAAAAGGCCCTGGACGAGGAGGGCCACCCCCCCTGCGAGCTGGTTCCCGCCTCGGAACCCATTATGAAGCTCCGGCAGGCCAAGGACGCGGCGGAGCTCCAAGCCATGGAAGCCGCCCAGGGCATCGCCGAGCGGGCCCTGGAGGACATTTTAAAGGAACTCCGCCCCGGCGTGACGGAAAAGGAGATCGCCGCCCGGCTTCAGTATCTGATGCTGCACTACGGCGCGTCGGACATGTCCTTCGACCCCATCGTAGTCTCCGGCCCCAACGGGAGCCTGCCCCACGGCGTGCCCTCGGAAAAAGAGATTCAAGCCGGGGAGTTCGTCACCATGGACTTCGGCTGCGTTTACGGGGGCTACTGCTCCGACATGACCCGCACCGTGGCGGTGGGGTCCGTGACGGAGGAGATGGAGCGGGTCTATAAAACCGTCCTCTCCGCCCAGGAGGCGGGCATCGCCGCCGCGAAGGCCGGGGTCCCCGGCAAGGCGGTGGACGCCGCCGCCAGGGCCGTCATTGAGGAGGCGGGCTATGGGGAGTATTTCACCCACAGCTTCGGCCACGGGGTGGGCGTGGAAATCCACGAGGCCCCCAACGCCGCCGCTTCCAACGAAAAGCCCCTCCCCGCCGGGGCGGTGATTTCGGCGGAGCCGGGGATTTACATTCCCGGGAACTTAGGCGTCCGCATCGAGGACGTGATTTTGATTACCCCGGAGGGCCGCCGGAATCTGACCAAGGCCCCCAAGGAACTGCTGATTCTCTAAAAAGGAGGGATTCCCCCATGCTCATGCTCTGGTATCCCAAGTGCACCACCTGCCAGAAAGCGAAAAAATGGCTGGACGAGAAGGGCCTTGCCTGTGAGGTCCGGGACATCAAGCTGGAAAACCCCACGGCGGAGGAGCTCCGCGGGTGGTATCAAGCCAGCGGCCTGCCCCTGAAGCGCTTTTTCAACACCAGCGGCCTCCAATACAAGGCCCTGGGCTTGAAGGACAAGCTCCCCGGCATGACCGAGGAGGAGCAGCTGGCCCTGCTGGCCACGGACGGCATGCTGGTAAAGCGGCCCATTCTGGCGGGGGACGGCTTTGTCCTCACCGGGTTCAAGCCCCAGGAGTGGGAGGAGAAGCTGGGATGATCGCCCGCTTGGACTTCGCCCCCCTGGACGGCATCACCAAGCGGGTCTTCCGCCGGGTGTGGCACGCGCGCTTCGGCGGGGCGGACCGCTATTTCGTCCCCTTTATCTCCCCCACGGACCAGCATATTATCACGCCCCGGGACCGCCGGGAGCTGGAGAACCCGGAAGGGCTCCCCCAGGTTCCCCAGGTGATGGCGAAGCGGGCGGCGGATTTCGTCTGGGCGGCGGAGGACTTGGCGGACATGGGCTATGAGGAGGTCAACCTGAACCTGGGCTGTCCCTCCGGCACCGTCACCGCCAAGGGGAAGGGCTCCGGCCTGCTGATGGACCCGGACTTCCTGGACCGCTTTCTGGACGGGGTGTTTTCCGGCACGTCCGTCCCCGTCTCCGTGAAGACCCGATTGGGCTACAACACGCCGGAGGAGTTCCCCCGCCTGCTGGAGGTCTTCAACCGCTATCCCATCGCCTGTCTCACCATCCACCCCCGGGTCCGGCCGGAGAAGTACCGGGGGGCGGTGCATATGGATCTGTTCGCCCTGGCCGTGGCGGAGAGCAAAAACCCGGTGTGCTACAACGGGGATTTGACCTCCGTCGCGGGCGTCCGGGCCTTGGAGGCCCAATTCCCCGGCTTGGACGCCGCCATGATTGGCCGGGGGGCCATCGCGGACCCGGCGCTTTTGCGGCGGCTCCGGGGCGGGTCCGCCGCTTCTAAAGAAGAGCTGCAAGCCTTCACCCAGGAGCTCTACCGGGCCTATCAGGACTTCTACGGCCAGGCCGCCCCCGACAGCCAGGCCGCCCCCGCCTCCCAGCGGATGAAGGAGGTCTGGTTCTACCTCATCCACCTCTTTGAAAACGGCGAGCGCCTGGGGGGCCGGATGCGCCGCTCCCGGGGCCCCCGGGCCTATGAGGAGCTGGAGGCCCGGATCTTCCAGGAGCTGGAGCTTCTGGACGCCCCCCGGGGGGAATTGGCATGAAAAGGGCGGGCCCGCCCTCCCGGCGGGTCCGTTTTCCCGCTTGCCTTCCGGCCCGGATTGTGCTAAACTAAGACAAAGACACCACCACGGTTTAGGAGGCCCTATCATGACGTCTGAACACATTGACCGCAAACAATGCAAATGGGAGGCGGCGGAGCTTCTGCGGGACGCGCAGGTCTCCCCCAAGGCCATGACCGCCCTGTACATGGGGCTGCTCATTGTGCTGAACCTGTTTTCCGCCCTGGTGGACACCGGCTTTTTCAGCATTTTCATCTCCATCCTGGTCTCCCTGCTGAGCACCGTCCTGGCCACGGGCTTCGCCCTGTACTGCATGGCCGTTCGCCGGGGAGAGCGGGCGGAGTTTCTGACGCTGTTCGACGGGTTCTCCTTTGTGGGGAAGCTGATTCTGCTGGACATAGTATTCAGCCTCTTCATCTTCCTCTGGTCCCTGCTCTTCATCATCCCCGGCATCATCGCCGCTTACCGCTACAGCTTTGCCTTCTATAACCTCTACGAGGACCCGGATATCGGCGTGATGGAGGCTCTGGAAATGAGCAAGCGGCAGACCCTGGGCTACAAGGCCCAGCTCTTCACCCTGGACCTGAGCTACATCGGCTGGAATCTGCTGGCCATTTTCCCAACCCTGCTCCTGAGCCTCAAGATAAACCAGGACCTGGCCATGCTGATGCTCTACGGCATCCCCGCCCCGGGGACCTACTTCGGCCTCCCCATCTTCGCCCTGAACGCCATTTTCGGCCTCTGGCAGCTTCTGGTGGCCCTCTTTTACATTCCCAATTGCACCTGCGTCCAGCTGGCCTATTTCGACGTTGCCAAGCGCACCTCCGGCATAGGCAAGGACGCGGCTCCCACCCAGGCTTCCCCCTGGGACGGCTGGAACGCCCCGGACGGGCTGGGCTGAGCCTACACCCTGTTTTCGTATATCAAAACCGGGACCCCCAACTGGGGGTCCCGGTTTCTTTTTCGATACTCACAGATTCGGGAACTGCTTCCGGACATAGCCGCTGCGCCGCAGGGCCAGAGCCAGCAGCGTGGATGCCGCCGCTCCGAAGGCGGCCTGGACCAGATTGCTGGGAATGCCCGCCGCGCTGGCCGTCAGGCACAGCCCCAGGGCCCCGCCGCCGGAGAGGGAGGCCAGCGCCCCATCGAACAGCCAATAGCCCAAAACCATGGGGACCTCCGCCGCCGCCGCGCAGAGAAACAGCCCCCTCTTCTTCAGCGCCCGGTACAAAAGCGCCGCCGTCAGGGCCATGACGGCCTTGATCACCAGAGTAGCCGGGACATAAACGGCATAGCCGCTGAGCAGGTCCGCCATAGCGGGCCCCACGCCTCCGGCCACCGCCCCGTACACCGGTCCCAGCAGCCAGGCCCCCAGAATCACCACTGCGTCCCCCAGGTTCATATACCCGCCGGTGGGGGAGGGCACCTGCAAAACCATGGTCCCCACGCAGCCCAGGGCGGCGAACAGCCCCGTCAGGGCCAGCAGCCGGGCGTCCGCCCGGACCGTCTCGCGCTTTAAAATCTTTTCCATCGCGCCTCGCTCCTTTGTCGGTTGATGTTGCCATCATAGCGCCTTTATGGTAGGATAGAAATAGCCAAAAACGAAATTTTTTATAAGGTCAGAGGAGGGCGCGTCCATGCTGACGTACGATTTGGAGGCCCGGGGCGGGCTGTCCCTTTATGAATACCTGTACCGCCGCCTTCGGGACGATATCCTCAGCGGCGCCCTGGCGGCGGGGGAACGCCTGCCCTCCAAGCGGGCCCTGGCGGAGCATCTTCGGGTGTCCGTCATCACGGTGGAGGGGGCCTATCAGCAGCTGGTGGCGGAGGGCTACGCGGACGCCCGGCCCCGGCGGGGCTTCTACGCCGCCCAGGTGGACCGCCGCCTCCCGGCGGCGGAGGCGGGAGAAGCCGTCCCGGCGGAGGCGCCTCCCCGCTCCTGGCGGCTGGACCTGAAAAGCGGACAGGCGGACCCCTCTTTTTTCCCCTCGGCCCTCTGGGCGAGGCTGACCCGCCAGGTCCTCTCCGAGGGGGGACATCTGGCTCCGGTGCCCCACCAGGGCCTCCCCGCCCTGCGGGAGGCCATCGCCCGGGACCTCCGGGACTTCAAGGGCATGGCGGTGTCCCCGGAGCAGATCGTCGTGGGGGCGGGGGCGGAGTATCTCTATCTGCTTCTGGCCCAGCTCCTGGGCCGGGAGGCGGTCATCGCCCTGGAGGACCCGGGCTACCCCAAGATCCGCCAGGTCTACGGCAAGTGGGGGGCCGTCTGCCGCCCCATTTCCCTGGACGGCCAGGGCATGGCGCTGGAGCCCCTGTACGCCTCCGGGGCCACGGCGGCCCATCTCTCCCCGGCCCACCACTATCCCACGGGCATCGTCACCCCCATCGCCCGCCGCCACGCCCTTCTCCGCTGGGCGGAGGAGACGGACGGCGTCATCATCGAGGACGACTATGACAGCGAGTTCCGCTTCATCGGGCGGCCCATCCCCACCCTCCAGAGCATCGACGCCCGGGGGCGGGTGATCTACATAAACACCTTCTCCCAGACCATCTCCCCCTCCATGCGGGTGGGCTTCATGGTCCTGCCGCCCCGGCTGCTGGAGCGCTGCCGCCGGGAGCTGGGCTTTTACGCCTCCACCGTCCCCGCCCTGGAGCAGCAGGTCCTGGCCCGCTTTCTCAGCGGCGGCGGGTATGAGCAGCACCTCTCCCGGACCCGGAAAAAATACCGCCTCCTCCGGGAGGCGGTGCTGGAGCGCTTCCGGCAGTGCCCCTTCGCCGCCTCCCTCACCGACCGGGGGGCGGGGCTTCACTTCCTCCTCCGGCTGAACACCGAGGAGGACGACGAGGCCCTCCGCCGCCGGGCGGAGGGCCTGGGAGTGCGTCTGGGGTTTTTGTCGGAGTACGCCGCCGTTCCCAATCCCGCCTATGCCCACACGCTGGTGGTGAATTACGCGGGACTGGACGCGGGGCGGCTGGACGAGGCGGAGGCGCTGCTCAGCGAGGTCTTCCTGACCCGCTGACTCACATCACGCCGCCGGGACCGTCTCCCCGCCCCGGCGGAAGCGGACCAGCCCGGTCCGGTCCAGGGCCACCATCACCGCGGGGATGAAGACCAGCTGGAGGATGATGCCGGGGATGGCGGTGAGGAACGCGCCGGAGAGGAACATCTGCCAGGTAAACGCCTGACCGGACACGCCGGAGAGGACCACCCGGGCAACGGCCCAGACAACGCGCCCGCCCAGCATGGCGGCAATGAGGCAGCGGTACAGGGCCACCACGCACTGCCAGCGGGACCGGGCGTAGAGGAAGCCCGCCAGGAAGCCGTAAGCCGCCAGCTCAAAAGCCATGGCGACGGCGGTGGGGAACATCGGAGGCATCCCCAGGGTGACGCTGCGCAGCAGCGGCAGGAGGAAGCCCACCGCCAGGCCGTACCTCCAGCCGCAGAGGAGGCCGCACAGCAGCACGGGCAGGTGCATGGGACAGAGCATGCCGCCAATCTGGGGAATCTGCCCGGTGAAGAAGGGCAGGACGAAGCCCAGGGCCATCATTATAGCGGCCATGGCCAGGGTTTGGACGGGTCTTTGGGTCTTGGTTTCGTTCATGGGAAAAACTCCTTCAAATCAGATAAGTTTTCCCGTCTTCTGACAGTCCGCCGCCTTCCTGACGGCGGGTTGTTTCGCATACAGTATACCACAGGGACCCGGCTTCTGCCAAGTCCCTTTTTTCATCCGAAAAATCCGGTGGTATCCACCACCAGATCGGCGGCCCCCTCCGTGCCGCAGGCGGCAAAATACCGTTCCTCCAGCGTCCGCCACACCCGGTCGAAGGTGGGGAAATAGTCCCCCTCCCGGGCCTGGAGGCGGCGGGTCTGCTCGTCCCGGTCACAGGTGAGGAATATTTTATAGTCGTAGAATCCCGCCAGGGCCGGATGCTGGGAGTAGGTGCCCTCCACCAGGATGAGCTCCGCGTCATCCGGGTCGATTTCTATGGGCTCCCCGTACTCGTCCAGCACCGGGCCTTCGTGGAGGAAAGGCGGATACGTCAGGGGCGTTCCGTTGCGGACCGGGAGCAAGATTTCCTCCCGGACCCGGTTCAGGTCCATGTTTCCGGCGGGAATCTCCATCCAGTTGGAAGCCCGGCTCTCCCAGGGAAGGTAACAGTCGTCCATGTGGGCGATGTGCTTTGAGCCGGGAATCAACTGTTCCGCCAGTTTGGCAAATCCGGTTTTTCCGCTGCCGCACCGGCCGTCTACGGCTGCAAGGAAGGGCCTCAGCCCGTTTCGATGCCGGTGGGCCAGGGGGCTCTCTCCCGGCAGCGGCTCCCCCCAGCTCCCCCGCCGCAGCCAGGCGGCATAGTGCTCCCGGACCAGCCGGTCGATGGGGACCAGCGCCGGGAGAAACCCCGCCATGCGCGTTTGCAGAACCCGGTAATGGGGGTTGTAGGCGTTCCGGAACGCCTCGCTGTGATGGACCGGCGGACAGCCCTCCCGCCGCCAGCCCTCCAAATACTCCGCCATACCGGGGACCGGAAGGGCCTCCAGGGCCGCCAGCTTTTCCAGGAGCCCCTCCTCCGTGCCCTCCGTTTGAGCCATGGTCAGGCGGAACATCCGCCCAATCAGCGGCAGCTCCGACAACGTGGAGAGAGTCTGGGTGATATGGAAGCGGCACAGGCCGCCCCCGACGGGCTCCGGGGGAATGGGCTCCGGCCCCGCCTCCTTCCGTTCCGCCAGCAGGGCCGCCAGCACCTTGTCCGGGCTCTGGACCATATGGGCGGGGCCAAACTCGCTCTGATAAGCCAGCTTGGCAAAGTCCCGGGGCTCCATGTGGGGATATTTCGCCCAGTGTTCCCGGGCAATCGCAAGAAATTCCCTGCTCACAGCCCCAGCTCCCTTACCGCCAGCTCCGCCGCCCGGCGGAGGTATTCCTCCAGGCGGCACTCCTCCACTCCCGCCACGTACACGCCGCAGGACGAGGAGGGAATCAGAATCTTCACCGCCCCGGACCCGGAGACGGCGGAGGCCATGGCGGGGGACACCTCCCCCAGGATGCCGTTGGCCAGCACCACGCCGATGGGCCCCAAAATCAGGTCCGCCCGGGCGGCGTTGTACACCACGGCGTTCTCCCCCGTGGCCCCCTGGGCGGCCCCGGCCTTCAGCATGGCGGCGGTGGCCGCCACGTTGGTTCCTACGCACAGGAGGCGGCAGCCCCCGCTCAGGCGGGGCTTCAGCAGCTTCACCAGCTGGCTCCCCACGCCGCCGCCCTGGCCGTCCAGAATCAAAATCGTCCGCATAGACCCCTCACCTTCCGAAGAGCTCCGCCGCCTTCGCCATGTTCTCCCGGATGGGCACGGCGAAGGGACAGCGCGTTTCACAGGCCCCGCACCGGACGCACTCCCCCGCCCCATGGGGCAGGGCGGCGTAGTGCTCCCGGACGGTTTCGGGGACGCTTCCCTGGGCCAGGGAGAGGTTCAGGAACTTTGTCACATCCGCCACGGAGACGCCCTGGGGGCAGGGCGCGCAGTGGCCGCAGTACATGCAGTGGCCCTTCCAGCTGATTTTCGGCAGGGCCGCCAGAGCCGCGGCGTAGTCCCGCTCTTCCTCCGAGGCGTCCTCAAAGGCCAGGCTCCGCTTCAAGTCCTCCAGGCTCCGGGCCCCGGACATCACGCAGCCAACGCCGGGCCGGTCCAGGGCGTACTGGAGGCACTGGAAAACCGTCAGGGCCTTCCCCGCCGGGGAGAGGGAATCACTGAGCAGGTCCCCGCCGCCAAAGGCCTTCATCACCGTAATACCCACCCCCAGGCGCTGGCAGGTCTCGTAGAGGGCCTGGCGCTCCGGGTCCATGTTCAGCAGAGGGGCGGCGTAGTTCTTGGGGGCCCAAAGCTCCTCCACGTCCTCAGAGGCGGGCTGGAGGTCGTAGCAGGGGTTGACGCTGAACATCAGCACGTCGATCAGCCCGCTCTCCGCCGCCGCCAGGGATACCTGGGGATTGTGGCTGGAGAGGCCCACGCAGCCGACGGTTCCCGCCGCCTTCAATGCCAGGGCGTACTCCATGACGGCGCCGTTTTGGACCGTTTCCCACTCCGCCAGGGAGTCCACATAGTGGACCATGCCGATCTCCACATGATCCGTCTCCAGCCGCCGGAGCTGGTCCTCAAAGCCCTCCCGGACCTCGGCCATGTCCCGGGTCCGCTTGTACTGGCCGTCCTTCCAGACGGAGCAGAGGTGGGCCTGGAGGACAAATTTCTCCCGCCGCCCCCGGAGGGCCCGGCCCAGGTTGGAGCGGAAATCCGGGTTGGGCGCGTACAAATCGATGCAGTTGGCCCCCGCCGCCTCGCACACGTCCAGCCATTCGCTCACCTGCTCCGGGGTCTTTTCCAGAAAGCCCTCGCAGCCCACTCCGATCTCGCCCACCTGGATGCCGTTCCGGCCCAATGTACGGTATCGCATCTGAATAAACCTCCTTGTTTTCCAAAACACGTTGTCCGCTCTCCAGCATACCACGTGGAGTCCACTCCATGTCAAGGGCCTTTTTGCATTTTCCGCCCTGTCCTTTCCCTTTTCGGGAACATATCCCGCCGCCGCCGCGCATAGGATGGACCAACAAGAGGCAGGGAGTGAGGATGTTTTGAAGGGAAATATGGAGGAGCGGGCGGAGCGCCTGGCTCTTTACATCATAGAGAACCGGTCCACGGTCCGGGCCGCCGCCCAGAGGTTCGGCATCAGCAAATCGACGGTGCATAAGGACATTTCCGAGCGGCTGCCCCTATTCAACCGCCCGCTGTACCTGCAGGTCAAGGAAGTGCTGGACGTAAACAAGGCCCAGCGGCACATCCGGGGCGGCATCGCCACCCGCAAAAAATACCGCGGCGACTAGAGCCGCGGAAGGAGGGACCCTGAATCATGGCAAATCGTCAACACGGCCGGGGCCGGACCCCGGCGGCCGGACGGACGGCCCGGACCGTGCCCGTCACCCGGTCCCCAGGCCGGGAGGCCGTTCCGCCGGGCAAGCCCATCTACACGGAGCCGGAGGTCCGCCGCTGGCCCCACCCGCTGGAGGACCCGCCCTCCCCCGCGCCGGAGCCGGCCATGCACTATATCCGCTGCGCCCTCTCCTACCAGAACCAGCTTCTGGCGGATATCAAGACCCTGCTGGAACAGCTGACCGCCGCCGCTCCGGCGGCGGAAAAACCCCCGGAGCCGGAAAAGGATGGAGAGAATTTGTCCAAGTTGTAAACTTTCTGAAAATATTTTGAATCCCTTGTAAGAAATGACAGAAAGCGCAAAATTTTGACCGAAAAAATAGCGGCGATGCCGCTATTTTTTCTCTTGTCTTTTTCCGGAGCCGGACTTATAATGAAGCAGACGTTCCATCCGCCGGCCCTGTTTTTGGACGGGCCCCTTTTCGCAAAACCGATTTTCTACAGATACGCGCCGGAAAACGGCGCACGGGAGGTTCCCATGGCTTCAAGACTTCGCCGCAAAAAGCGCAGCTCCTGGATGGTCACGCTGCTGCTGCTCTTCATCCTGATCGGCCTGTGCTACGCTGTGGTCCGGGTTTACTTCCGGGCCCCGGATCAAAAGGCCGCAGACGACCCCGTTATGATTCAAAAGGTCACCAACCCCGCCGTCTCGGAGGACCTCTCCGACGAGGAGGCAGAGGCCCTTCGCTCCCACTACGAGCGCAAGCCCCAGTTCTGGACCATCCTGGTCTCCGGCGCGGACGACGGCAACGGCGGCAGCGACACCAATATTCTGGTTGCCCTGGACGCGGAAAACGGCTATGTATACGGCGTCAGCATCCCCCGGGACACCAAAGCCAGCATAAATGGAAAAAACCACAAAATAAACTACGCCTACAACTCCGGCGGCATGGAGCTGCTGGCGGACACCGTCTCCGACCAGCTGGGCATTCCGGTGGACTACACCGTCCTGGTGAACCTGAAAGCGTTTGCGGCCCTGGTGGACGCCATCGGCGGCGTGGATTTCTATATCCCCATGGACATGCACTACGAGGACCCCTACCAAAACCTCTCCATCCATTTCTCCAAGGGAATGCGCCACCTCACCGGCGCGGAGGCGTTGAAGGTCGTCCGCTTCCGGGAGGGCTACGCCTCCCAGGACATTGGCCGGATGCAGACCCAGCAGGACTTCCTGAAAGCCGTCGCCAAGCAGATGCTGACCCCAGCCACCCTCACGAAGCTGGACAGCCTGTGTAAAATTTTTATTCAATATGTGAAAACGGACCTGAACGCGGGCAACCTGGTATGGCTGGGCACCCAGGTCGTCGGCATGGGCTCAGACGCCATCAGCTTCTCCACCCTGCCGGGGGAATGGAAGTCCCCCTATATCTATCTGGACCAGGAGGAAGTCCTGGCCTTGGTAAACGAATATCTGAACCCCTATGTGGAGGACCGCCTCCCCGAGGACCTGAACATTTTAACCTGATTTTCCCGAAAGGAACGCTATGAGGAAGCAGATCCCCGCCCTGCTGCTGGCCCTGTGCCTGCTGCTGACCTCCCCATCCGCCCAGGCCGCCCAGGAAGGCGGCTTCACCCGCAGCCGGACCTACGCCGGGGAGTTCTCCGACCTGACGGCGGATTCCCCCTTCTATGACAACGTATCCGCCCTCTATGAGTACGGCCTCGCCAACGGGAAGGGCGACGGAACCTTCGGCCTGGGAGACCCGGTGACCCTAGGACAGGCCGTCATCTTCGCCGGGCGGGTCCGGAGCCTGTACCGGACCGGAGAACCCGAGGCCGCCCTGGCCTACCGCCGTGAGACCACCCCGGCGGCCCTGGCGTACCTGCGCTATCTCCAGGCGGAGGGCGTACTGGAGGCGGACTTCGTGGACGGGTACATGGAGCTCTACGAGCCCGCCGCCCGGGCTCAGGTGGCCCACGTCCTGGCCAACGTCCTCCCGGAGGAGGCTCTGCCCTCCGTTCACGACGAGCTGGTCACCGTGGGCTACTCCTCCCGCCGCTTCCTCCCCGACGTGGACGAGTACACGCCTTACTACCAGGATATCCTGGCCCTCTACCGGAAGGGAATCTCTGTGGGAAGCGACGCCAGCGGCTCCTTCCTTCCCAGCCGGCCCATCACCCGGGGGGCCCTGGCCGCCATGCTCACCCGCATGCTGGACCCGGCCCTGCGGGTCCGGCCCCAGTGGGACCTGTCCGCGCTTTACAGCGTCGCCGGGACCTCCCTGGCGGACCTGGTAGAGCCGGGGAATTACGTCCTCTCTCCCTCCACCCGGGAAGAACTGGCAAGCTCCCTGCGCTGCATGCTGGCCCAGGGCAGCGACCAGCTGACATTCCACCTCCCCGGCCTCTCCGAAGCGAAGTCCCGGCAGCTTATGGACCAGTCCCTGGCCGTGATGAAGGACCACTGTGAGCAAGGCTATAACCAGGTCCACTGCACCTGGGGCGCGGGTCTGGCGACTTTGAGCTTTTCCGCCGCCGGGGCGGGACGGCGGACCCAGGAGTACCGCGCCGCCGCCATGGAGGCCGCTATCGCCGTCCACGACCGGCTCTGGAACGAGGGAGTTCTCCGTCCGGATATGGCGGAGCTGGAAAAGGCCCGGGTCTACTACGGCTGGATCTGCGACAACTGCGTCTACGACTACCAGGCCGGGGACGATTCCCTCAGCCACATTCCCTACAGCCTGTTTGCAAACGGCGCCGCCGTCTGCGACGGCTACACCGGGGCCTATAACCTGCTTTTGAAGCTGGAGGGCATCCGGTGCTCCACCATCATCCAGGGGGACCACATCTGGACCGTCGCCACCCTGGACGGTACGGAATACCACATCGACACCACCTGGGGCGACAGCGGCAGCGAGGTCAGCTACGACTACTTCGCCATGCCCCCCCAGCAGTCCCTGGCGGTCCACGCCAGGCAAAGCGCCTGACCTCTTTTTGAACAGGAACCCAGGGAGCGCGGGACCGTTTGGTCCCGCGCTCCTTTGCGCTTTCCGGTCACCGCCGGATATCCAGGGCCCGGCACACCTGGGCCAGGGTCAGGCGGTACACGCCGTAGATCAGGGCGGACACCGCCGCCACCACCGCCAGGTCGGCCAGAAGGCCCGCCGCCTCGCTGGGCGTAATACCTGCGGGACTGCCGTTGAAGTACATAATCATGACATAAAAGGCGTAGATCAGGCTGGTGCCCGCCAGGGCGGGCACCAGGAACACCCGCTTCACCTGCCCCCGGACGGAGCGGCGGAGATAGGCGTTGGAGGCCCCCAAATGCCTGAGGTCGTCGTAGACCTTCCGGTTTGTCAGGGCAATGGTCATGCACC
This sequence comes from uncultured Oscillibacter sp., assembly GCA_910579435.1. Taxonomy (GTDB): domain Bacteria; phylum Bacillota; class Clostridia; order Oscillospirales; family Oscillospiraceae; genus Oscillibacter. The sequence goes on along the minus strand of CAJTVF010000018.1, from coordinate 8,982 downwards.
GGGTATAGGCAATCACAAACACGGCGGCAAAGCACACCACAGCCACAAAGACAAAGAGGATGAGGAACACCGCCATGGTCTTGACAAAGTCCGTCCTGTCCAGAATCCGGAACGCAGGCATGTAGTGCCAGTCCAGCCGGAAGGCGGAGCTGTCCCGCTGAGCGTAGTCGATGACAGTAAAACCATATTCCGCGCAGTTCTCCCGGTCCAGGAAGTAAACGCCCTCCTCCGCCAGGTACTGGTCCCGGATTACCGGGTCCCAGCCGCTGAACTGGGCCACGTCTATGGTAGAGCGGTCCACAATCTCGTTGAACAGGGCTTTGGCGAAGTCATAGGTCTCCTCGCAGTTTTCCACGTTGAAGCAGACCTGGGTCTCCCGCCACTCCTCCGTCAGGCCCGCCCCCAGGGCGGCAAAGTCGGCGTCGTTCATCACATAGCGCCCGAAGAGGCTGTCATAGCGCAGGGGCTCCAGGGACGTGACGGGGAGCTGTTCCCCGGTCAGATAGTTGGTCACGAGGCTCTTGTCCGGGGCAAAGCCCAGCTTGCTCCCCTCCACGTCGACGACGCCGCGAATCTCGCCGCCGGCCAGGTCCACATGCTCCCCCGTCAAAGCCTCGTAGCCGGAGGCGGAAAGAAACAGCTCGGTGCTCATGACCTCTTTGTACTCCGCGCGCCAGGTGGTGCCCATGGGGCCCTCCTCCTCAATGTGGTCCTCGCCGTCCACCGCCAGGCGGAGCATGGGGACGGCGGCATAGTCCGTGACGGTCACGCCGTACTCCTCCGCCAGGGCCCGGACCTCCTCCTCCAGGGGGATGTCCTGGTCTGCCCGGAAGTTATACACATAGTCCACAGGCCGGGTATCGTATTCAATCATGGACCCGGTGCCCAGCATGGGGGTGTAGAAGCTGCCGAAGTACGCGCCGGCAATCAGCAGGGTCATCACCAGCATGTTCCGCACCGTCTGGCGGCCCTGAAAGCGCATCTGGCTGGTGGCGATCAGGTCCTTATAGAGCTTCTTTTTCCCGTTCCAGCCGTTGACCACCGTGTGCAGGAGAATCATATAGAGGCCAATCAAAGCGGGGACGTAAAAGACCGCGGTCAGCCCCTCGGGGGGATACCAGTGGAGAACGCTTATGAAGAAGAAGGAGGACATATAGCCCAGAAAGCCCCCCAGGGCCAGCAGGCCGATGCCAACGGGCCCGTACCACCGGGGCACCTCCCGGATGGGCTCGGACTTGTGGGACTCCTGGACGATGTCGATGATGTTGGTCCGCTTCACGGACCGGCTCCCCAGGAAGAACATCATGGCGATGACAAAGGCGGAGAAGGCCAGGGACCAGACGTAGGCGGCGGGGTTGAATACCAGGCGCATCTCCTCCGTATCCACCACGCAGAGACGGAACACCTGCCACAGCACCCAGGCCAGCGGCCCGCCCAGAAGGGCCCCGGCGGCGCAGGAGCCCAGGGAGATCACTCCCAGCTCCCGGTACAGCTCCCCCCGCACCTGGGCCCGGGTGGCCCCCAGGGCCAGGAACACGCCGGTCTCCCGGGACTTCTGCCGGAAGAAGAGGCCGGAGGCGTAGGTGGTGAACACGGCGCAGCCGATGACCGCCAGGGTGAAGATCATCATGATCTGCTTGCGGCTGTCGCCTCCCTCGGGGAGGACGTTCAGGATGGTGGGGGCCCGCATCATGCAGATATAGGCCGTTATCAGCAGCACAGAGAAGAAGCAGCAGCCCGAGAGGAGCGCGTATTGCTTCTTGTTCCTCCGGCGCATCAGGGCATAAACTTCGGAAAAATGGCGCATGGTTATTCCCTCCCCATTTCCCGGACCGCGTCCAGAAGCTGGTCCTGGAACGTCTCCCGCTCCGTGGCCCCCTTCTCCAGCACCTTCCAGACCACGCCGTCCCGGAGTATCACCACCCGGTCGCAGAAGGAGGCGGCGTAGGAGTCGTGGGTCACCATGAAAATCGTGGCCTCCAGAGCCTGCTTGGCCTGCTCAAAGGAGCGGATGACGGCCCGGGTGGACTTGGAGTCCAGGTTTCCCGTGGGCTCGTCGGCCAGAATCAGCAGGGGGTGGTTGATGAGGGCCCGGGCCACGGCGGTGCGCTGCTTCTCGCCGCCGGAGATCTCCGCCGGGTATTTGTCCCGGATGCCCGCGATGCCGAAGACCTCGCAGAGCTGGTCCGCCCGCTGCTCCGTCATGTTGGAGACGGTCCCGCCGATGATGGCGGGCAGAAGGATGTTCTGCCGGACCGTCAGGCCGTCCAGGAGCAGGAAGTCCTGGAAGACGAAGCCCAGCTGCTTGTTGCGGACCTCCGCCAGGGCGTCCTCGTCCAGCCGGGCCAGCTCGGTTTTCCCCAGGCGGATGCTGCCGGAGTCGGCGGGGATGTAGCAGGAAATGCAGTTCAAGAGGGTGGTCTTACCGGAGCCGGAGGGGCCCATAACGGCCACGAACTCACCCTTTCCCACTTGAAGGGAGACTCCCTTCAGCACCTCGTAGGAGGTCTTTCCCACTTGATAGGATTTGCACAGATTTTCTACAGTCAGCATCATAGTCATCCTTTCTTACAGCATGAATTGAATTGCCGCAATGACGGCAAGATGGGCGGGATAGAAGGCGTAGAAAAACCACTTGGGGATTTTCAGCCCGGAGCGGGTGGGGAGGAAGATCAGCGGCGCGGCCAGCAGGGCAAACACAGCCCAGTCCACGGCGAAGCCGCCCAGCTTCAAGGCCAGCGGGTCCTCCAGATAGCCGCCCCACAGGCAGGGCAGATAGGTCAGCACATAGAGGGCCGCGCCAGTTTTGGGGTGGTTCCGGCAGAGGAAGAAAATCAGCATCAATTGAATCCCGATGCCGGAATAGTCGAAGTTCCACCAGCTCACCGCGAAGAAGGCCCCCAGGAACAGCCACCACTTCCGCTCCTTCAGCCCGTACATGGCCAGGAGGGACAAAAACAGGGTGAAGAAGATGTTCCAGTTGCTCCAATTCCGGTCCACCATCCAGTCATGGGGGTGGAAGGCCAGGACGTAGAAGGGCTGGGAGACCACGGCGAACACCGCCAGGCGGCCCAGATACCGCTTGATGTTTCGGGTGTACAGCAGTCCCACGGTCAGGCAGTAGCAGAAAATCGGGAACGCCAGCCGCCCAATCCAGCGGAAGGCCCCGACCTCCGGAAAGAAGGCGCCGCCCACATGGTCGATGAGCATGGAGACGATGGCGGCGAGCTTCAAGAGGTCCGTGTCCAGATTCGTTCGCAGCCGGGGCCCCTGCCGGGGGACCTCCGTGGGGGTGGTCAGGGCGGCGCGGATGGAATTCCAATTCATAGCAAGCACTTCCTTTATTCTGTGACAGCGATTGATACGGAAGTCCGGCTGTAAATGCTTACGTCCGCTTCCATTGCCAGGATAGCGCAAAAAAACGGCCCCCGCAAGCGGGGCCGCTCTCTTTGGCGGGTTCGTTGTAAAGTTTGGGGGCTCCGGCGCAAGCGGCGTCATCTTTGGCGCTTTTGCCGTCATAATTGGTTTGGCGAACCGCCGGGGATGTGCTATAATAGCCCCAGCAAACCGCAAGGAGATGATACCATGCTGCGAATCGGCATCTGCGACGACAGCGCCGACGCCCGCGTCGCCCTCCGGGCCGCGTTGGAGCGGGCCCTGGAGCGGCGGCGGAGCGGGGCGGACACGTCCTTTTTTGAATTCTCCTCCGGGGAGGGCCTCCTCCGCTGGCTGGGCACCCACGCCGGGGAGCTGGACCTGGTATTTTTGGACATTGAAATGGGGGAGCTGAACGGCATGGAGACCGCCCGCCGCCTCCGGGAGGCGGATGAGGGGCTGCTGCTGGTCTTTGTCACCGGCTACACGGACTACGTGTTCGACGGCTATTCCGTGGGAGCCCTGGGCTACCTGATGAAGCCCCCCAAGCCGGACCAGCTTGACGGCGTGCTGGACCGGGCGGCGGAGGCCCGCCTCCGGGAGGGGGACCAGGCCTTCCTCTGCCGCAGCGGCGAGACGCTGTACCGGATTCCCAAGAAGACCATTCTCTATTTCGCCTCCGACCGGCGGCAGGTCACCTGCGTCTCCGCCGCCCGGACCTATACCTTTTACGGCAAGCTGGACGACGTGGAGCGGGACGTGGGAGAGTCCTTCGTCCGGGTCCACCAGCGCTATCTGGTCCGCACCGCCGCCGTAGAGCGGATGGAGGGAAGTCAGGTCTTTGTGGGCGGCGAGGCGCTTCCCGTCAGCCGGGCCTGCCGCTCCGCCGCCCTGGCCGCCCTGGCCCGGACGGCCCTGGAGGGCTAGGCCATGGCTTCAGCGTTTTTAATCAGCCTGGCGGAATACCTGCTGCTCTGCTTTCAAAATTGGTTCTGGCTGATCCCGGTGTTTGCCAGCGGCTTCTTCCTCTTTCGGATTGTGTCCGCCTTTTTGGCGGTGAAGCCCCGGCGGGGCTGGCGAATCGCGCTGGTCCTGTTTCTGGGCAGCATCTCCGACATGGTGATTTGGCTGGGGGACACCAATCTGCTGTTCACCCTGCTGTTCTTTTTCCCCGTGCTCCTGCTGGCCTCCAAGGGGGACCGGGCCGGGCGGCTGACGCTGACGGTCATCTTTTTCTGCCTCATCATGTCCGTCAACGCCGTGCTGGATACCTATTATGGCCCCATTATGGCCCGCTTCGATCTGGACGATCTGTATTACTACAGCAATAAATTCATCCGCCTCGCCGTCTGGGCCCTGCTGTACCTGGCGCTGCGGAAACACCTGCCAAAGCGCCCGCCCCAGCTCTCCCCCCGGTTTTGGAGGCTGGTGCTGCTCCTGGCCGCCATGCCCTTCAGCTCGCTGCTGGCGGTGGTGCTGCTGCCCCTTCTCCAGTCGGATTATATCTACAGCAACGCTCTTCTCCACGGCCTGATTATGAATCTGGGGGTGGCGGTGCTCCCCTTTATCTTCCTCACCTCCCTGGCCCTGCTGTACGCCATATTGGTACTGGAAAACCACCAGCGGCTGGAGGAGGCGGACAAGCTGGCCTCCCTCCGGGAAAGCTACTACCAGGGCCTCCAGCGGGAGGAGCGGCAGGTCCGCACCCTCCGCCACGACCTGCGGAACCACCTGACGGCCCTCCGGGGCCTGGTGGACATGGGGGAGGACGGCAAGGCCCTGCAATACATCGACCAGCTTGCCGACTCCCCCGCCCTCCGGGGCGGGAAGCGGCTTTGCGAAAACGACGCGGCCAACGCCGTCCTCTCCGCCAAGGCGGAGGCCATGGGCCGCTCGGGCCTCACGGCGGACTTTTCCGTGTCCCTGCCCAAGGATCTGCCCCTGGCGGAGGTGGACCTGTGCGCCCTGCTGGGAAACGCCGCGGACAACGCCATGGAGGCGGCGGAGGAAGCGGAGGACAAGACCGTCACCCTCCGCTGCCGGGCGGAAAAGGGCCTTTTCATGCTCCGGGTGGAAAACGCCTACGCCGGGGAGCTGGCCCCGGACCTTGCCACCACCAAGGCGGACAGGACGTCCCACGGCTTCGGTCTGGCGGGGATGCGGGAAATCGCGGAGCGCCTGGGCGGGTCCCTGGAGACCCGGGCCGGAGGCGGGCGGTTTCAATTGGTGGTGTGCCTGCCTCTGCTGCCGTGAAAAAACGCGCCTTCTCCCATCTGGGGAGAGGCGCGTTTCGCTCTATTTGCTATTTGATTTCCGAACCCTTGACCCGCAGGCGGTTCATGGCCCGGGCCAGGGTCGCCTGGGCCAGCTGGTACTCCTGGCGGCTCTTCTTCTGGAGCATGGCCTCCTGTGCCTCGTCGGCCTCCCGGCGGGCCCGGGCGGCGTCGATCTCCTCGGGCCGTTCCACGGAGTCCACCAGCACCAGGACCTCGTTTTTCTCAATCTTCACCAAGCCGGAGGACACCGCCGCCAGCTGGACGGGCCCCTCCGGGGTCTGGTAGCGCAGGGTCCCCGGCAGCACGGCGGCGATCATGTCGCTGTGATGGGCCAGGATGCCCTGCTCCCCGTCGCTGGTGGGGACGGTCAGGCTGACGCAGGGCCCCTCGTAGAAGGAGCGGTCCGCCGCCAGGATGTGGGCCTGAAAGACTTCCATCACGCCTCACCCGCCTCGATCTTTTTCGCCTTCTCCACCACGTCCCGCCAGGTGCCCACGTTGTAGAAGGCCGCCTCCGGGTACTGGTCCAGCTCGCCGTTTACCAGCTTTTCAAAGCTCTCCAGGGTGTCCTTCAAGGGGACGTAGACCCCGGGGATGCCGGTGAACTTCTCCGCCACCGTGGTGGGCTGGGCAAAGAAGCGCTGGAGCCGCCGGGCCCGGGCCACGGTCTTCTGGTCCTCCTCGCTGAGCTCATCCATGCCCAGGATGGCGATGATGTCCTGGAGCTCCATGTACTTCTCCAAAATCTCCTGGCACTCCCGGGCAATGCGGTAATGCCGTTCCCCCACCACGTCGGCCTCCAGAATCCGGGACGAGGAGGCCAGGGGGTCCACCGCCGGGTAGATGCCCTGCTCGGAGATTTTCCGGCTCAGCACCGTCGTCGCGTCCAAGTGGGCGAAGGTGGTCGCCGTAGCCGGGTCCGTCAGGTCGTCGGCGGGGACGTAGACCGCCTGGACGGAGGTGACGGAGCCGTTCTTGGTGGACGTAATCCGCTCCTGGAGCTCGCCCATCTCGTTGGCAAGCGTCGGCTGATAGCCCACGGCGGAAGGCATCCGGCCCAGGAGGGTGGAGACCTCGCTGCCCGCCTGGACAAAGCGGAAGATGTTGTCGATGAAGAGCAGCACGTCCTTGCGCTCCTTGTCCCGGAAGTGCTCCGCCATGGTCAGCCCCGCCAGGGCCACCCGCATCCGCACGCCGGGGGACTCGTTCATCTGACCGAAGACCAGGGCGGTTTTCTCGGACACGCCGCTCTCCCGCATCTCCCGCCAGAGGTCGTTGCCCTCCCGGCTGCGCTCGCCCACGCCGGTGAAGATGGAGTAGCCGCCGTGCTCCGTGGCCACGTTGTGTATCAATTCCTGAATCAGCACCGTCTTGCCCACGCCCGCGCCGCCGAAGAGGCCGATCTTGCCTCCCCGGGGGTAGGGCTCCAGCAGGTCGATGACCTTGATGCCCGTCTCCAGAATCTCCACCGCCGGGCTCTGCTCGTCAAAGGCGGGGGGCTTGCGGTAGATGCTCTTGAACGGCGTGCCCTCGGGCACCGGGCCGCCGCCGTCGATGGGCTGGCCCAGGACGTTGAACATCCGCCCCAGGGTGGCCGTGCCCACGGGCACCTCGATGGTCTTGTCCGGCACGTCCACGGCCAGGCCCCTGGCCAGACCCTCGCTGGGGGACAGCATGATGCAGCGCACCGTGCTTTTTCCCACGTGCTGGGCCACCTCCATCACCCGGAGGCCGCCGTCCTTCTCCACGGTCAGCTCCTCCCGCAGCCGGGGAAGCTCGCCGCTTTGAATCTCCACGTCCACCACGGGGCCGGATATCTGTACAATGATCCCTCTTTCCAAAATCGGTTACCTTCCCTTCTTCTGGCGCTGGGCCCTGGCCCCGGCGGAAATCTCCGTGATCTCCTGGGTGATGGCCGCCTGCCGGACCCGGTTGTACTGGAGGGACAGCTCCCCCAGCAGCTTCTCCGCGTTCCGGTCCGCGTTGTCCATGGCGGTCATCCGGGCGTTCTGCTCACAGCAGAAGCTGTCGATCAGGGCGCTGTAGATGAAGCCGGTGACATAGCTCCGCATCACGCTGTCCAGCACGGTCCCCACGTCGGGGTAAAACTCAAACCGCTCCGTCATGGCCCCCCCGCCCGCCGGGGCTCCGGCGAAATGGGTCCGGTGGAAGGGCAGGAGGCGGGCCGTCCGGGCCTGGAAGCTCATGGCGCTTTCCATATCCGTGTAGATGACGTAAATCTCCTTCAGCTCTCCCCGGTCGAAGCCGTCCAGCAGCAGGCCGCTGATCTCCCGGGCCCGGGCCATGGTGGGATTCTGGGCGGTGTAGAGGAAGCTGTGCTCAATGGGAATCTTCCGCTGGTCGAAGAAGCGCCGCCCGTATTCCCCCACCACAAAGAGCTTCGTGTCCGGGTGCCGGTCCAAAAGCTCCTGGGCCACCCGGATGGCGTTTTGGTTATAGGCCCCCGCCAGACCCTTGTCGGCGGTGATGAGGAGACAGCCGTAGGTCCCCTTCAGGGGCGTGTCGTCGCCGATGGGGTAAAAAAACCGGCTGTCCACGTTGTAGGCCGTGCGGAAAATCCGCCGGATCTCCCCCCGGAGGGCCTCGAAATAAGGCCGGGTCTGGTCCAGCTCCTGCCGGGCCCGGCGGAGCTTGGTGGAGGCAATCAAATACATGGCGTTGGTGATCTTCCGGGTCTCCCCCACGCTTTCAATGTGGGTCTTGATCTCCTTGGTCCCCGCCATGTCAGCCGCCCTTCTTCCCGCTGAAGCTCTCCAGGGCGTGTTTCGCCAGGGAGACGATCTCCTCCCGGTCCTCCGGGTCCAGCCGGCCGGTGCGGTCAATCCGTCCGCAGAGGTCCGGGGCTTCCGCCTCCACCTCCGAGAGCAGATGGGCCCGGAAGGCGTCCATTCGCTCCAGAGGCACGTCCTGCATCACATGGGCCATGGCGGCCGCCAGGACAATCACCTGCTGGTGCTGGGACAGCGGGGCATACCGGGGCTGTCGCAGCAGGCGCATCAGGCCCTGGCCGTAGGTGAGCTGGCGCTTGGTGGCATCGTCCAGGTCGCTGGAGAACTGGGTGAAGACCTCCATCTCCCGGTACTGGGCCAGGTCCAGCCGGAGGGTCCCCACGGCCTTTTTCATGGCCTTGGTCTGGGCGTCGCCGCCCACGCGGGAGACGGAGAGGCCCACGTTGACCGCAGGCCTCTGGCCCGCGAAGAACAGGTCGCTCTCCAGGAAAATCTGCCCGTCGGTGATGGAGATGATGTTGGTGGGAATGTAGGCGGACACGTCCCCCGCCTGGGTCTCCACGATGGGCAGGGCGGTCATGC
>CAJTVF010000017.1 GCA_910579435.1 uncultured Oscillibacter sp. | reverse complement strand
GCGAGAAGGGGCTGACCATCATCGCCCCCACGCCTCTGAAAAAGAAGATCGAGGAAATGCGGCTGGACCCGGACACCAATGCCCCGGTGTTGGACCCGGACGGCAACATCATCATGGATGAAAAGACGGTGGAAATCCCCCTATTCAAGCCAGTGAAGGTCTTTACCGCCGACCAGACGGAGGGCAAGGCCCTCCCCAGCCTCGCTACCGACCTGACCGGCAATGTGCAGCAGTACGAGGCGTTCATGGAGGCCCTGCGGCGCACGTCCCCCATGCCCATCGCCTTTGGCCCGCTGGACACTGACACGGACGGTCTTTGCAGCTTCACCCGTCAGACGATCACCATCCGGGAGGGCATGAGCCAGGTGCAGACGGTGTGCGCCACCGTCCATGAGATCGGCCACGCGGTCCTCCATGACCGGGAGAAGGACCGCCTCTCCGCCGCTGCCGGGAACACGGACAAGGAGCCGCCCAAGGCCAAGGACAAAAACACCATGGAGGTGGAGGCCGAGAGCGTGTCCTTCGCCGTCTGCCAGTATTACGGCATCGACACCAGCGCCAACTCTATGGGCTACATCGCCGGGTGGAGCAGGGACAAGTCTCTACCGGAGCTGAAGGCCAGCCTGGAGACTATCACCAAGACCGTCAGCGGCCTTATCAGCACCATCGACAGACACTTTGCCGAGATTTGCAAGGAACGGGGCATTGACCTCACCACCCAGCCAGAACAGCCGGAACAGGCCGGACTCGATACGCTGGAGCAGTTTGCCGCCGATCTGTACGACTATATGGACCAGCTCCATCAGACGGGGATTCTGGAGCGTCCCTTTACCCTGGACCCCAGGGAGCAGGCCGTCTCTGACCTTATATCGGAAATGCAGACCGGCTATTTTGACGGTGTTCGCGGCCCCCTGACCTACCTCGTCGAGCATAACAGCCTGATAACCGCCCAAACCATGCTGGACCGGCTGGATGGGCTGGTCCAGAAACAGGCTGTGACGGTGGCGGAGCAGTCCGACACCCCGGAGAAGTTTGTCTCCGACCTGTGCGGCTATCTGGTGGAATTGCAGGAGGCCGGACTGATCCCCGCGCCCAACAACGCCGACCTGCGGGAGAAAGCGAAAATGGAGGAAGCCCTGATGCCCTCCATGCTGAACGGCTCTTTTTCCAGCTTCCGCAGTATTTTGAACGATGCCGCCCAGCATACCGACAGGCCCGCCACCGCCGTCCTCCGGGACCGGCTGGAGAAATTGAGCGACCAATGGGATGCCGCTCTCGTTTGCAAGATTCAGCCGGTCTTTGGCGCTGACAGCACCGTTGACCGTAGCGCGGTCCAGACCTACTATGAGCGGGACGGCCAGCTGCGCCCCTTCAAAGCGGTCTTTGTAGGGACCATGGCCGAGTGCCAGCGGGTCGTGGCCGGGCTGGAGGCCGGGGCCATCACCATGCGGGATGTGCGCCAGCCGGACTTTGAAGCGCCCAGCCTGCCGGAGCAGAAATATGTTTATGAGCTGAAAGCAACCGGCATTTCCGGTCAGTCTTTTATCGAAGTCCAGGAGCGGACGGAACAGGGAACGCTGTTGCCGGGGAAGCCCCTTTTCTGCGGCACAGATGATGTGTGCGCCGGTCTGCTGGAGCAGTTGAACAACGGCACGTTGCAGCGGGACGACTTCTTTACCGTCGTGGCGGCGCGGGTCAGCCCTTATACCTTACAGGACGGCGCGGAGCTGGATGCCCTGGTGGGGCCGGACGATAAGGTGTACCTGGGCAGGCGCGACCACTATGACAATCGCGGACACTATCTCAATAATGACAATTCCCTGATGCACATTTCCGACAATGACAGGGTATTTAACGTCATTTCCGGGGTAGACCGGCCCCGCACCCAGGAGGAACTCCAAGCGACGGGGTATTTCACCCAGGAGGAATTGGAGAACTTTGCCGCCCTTCCGCTCCATGCGGAGGGCGAACCGGAGCAGACGGCCCCGGATGTCCCCGCTCCCCCGGAGCAGGCGGACGAGGCTCTCTACCTTCTGGATGATTCCGTGTACCTCTATATCCAGGCCAGTGACGAGGGCTGGGACTACACCCTTTACACCAAGCACGACATGGAACAGCTGGACGGCGGACAGCTGGACACACCCGGCCTCTCCATCCCGGACGTTGTGGAGCATATCCGAAAGATGGAGGAGATCGGAACCCTGGCCGTTGACCTTGCCCCCATGGAAGTCCTGGAGGAACTGCGGGACCGTTCCGGCCATGCGCTGGAGGCGGCTGTGGAATCCGTCCGGCCGGAACAGGGCCGCGATTACGCCGGGGAGCTGCGGGAGCATTTCGCCCAGGAGGATGCCGTCCTGTGGGATACCTCCCTGGACGAGTACCCCATGCCGGACAGCTCCATGACGCTGGACGATCTGGCGGCGTTGGGCTATGAGGAGACGGACCTCCTGCCCCTGTCCAGGGAGCGGGGGGCGGAGCTGGTAGACCGGGATATGACCGTCTACATGGTGCGGACCGGCGAGAACCCGGAGATGGTCTTTGACCGGGAGGACCTGATGGAGCAGCCGGAGGGCGTGATGTTCGCCATCCCCCGCGAGGAGTGGGAGGCCAGCCAGGACTTCCGGCAGGCTGTGGCAGACCGGATGAACCACCAGGAAGAACGGGAAAAGGCTTTTCTGGAACACGGCGGGGACTGTTTTGCCATCTATCAGCTGCGATTTGAGGCGGAAACCCTTCGCCTGCATTACGAACCGCTGAATATCATTTTGATGCAGGGGTTCACCGTTCAGCGGAGCAATTATGATCTGTCCTACACCGCCCCGCTGTCTGAAGTGAACAGCGCGGACGAAGCCCTGGCGCGGCTGTGGAACGTGTTCAACAACGACCACCCGGCGGACTACCAGCGTCCGTCTATGTCCGTCAGCGACATCATTGCCATCCGGCTGAATGGTGTGCTAACCTGTCACTACTGCGACAGCTACGGCTTCAAGCAGCTGCCGGACTTCCTCCAGCCGGAGAATTATCTGAAAAATGCGGAAATGTCTCTGGAGGACGACCTGGGGATGATCGACGGCATCATCAACAACGGCCCCAAGGCCACCGTCGCGGAGCTGGAGCAGCAGGCCCGGTCCGGCCAGTCCATTTCTCTCACGGATTTGGCCGAGGCCCAGCGCCGGGAGCAGGAAGAGAAAAAATCCGTCCTGGCCAAGCTGAACGCCGCCCCGCCCCAGCAGGGCAGAAAAAAGACAGCGCCGAAAAAGAGCGCGGAAAGGGAGCGATAATATGACTGAGCTGACGTTTGAGGAGAGGAATCTGGTCTGCATTTACAGCGGAGGCGGGACCCGCCTGGAGACCATCGCCGCCCTGGAGGACATGCGCCGCTATCTGGAACCGGGCGAGGCGGAGCTGCTGGAGCTGACCGACAGCGCCCTGGGCAAGCTGCGCGGCATGGACGACATGGCCTTTGCCGGTCTGGACCTGATCCCCGACTTTGACCCGGAGGACGCTGCCTATGGGGAGTAACAACGTCCAAGCGGCCCTGCAAATGGCGGACAACGCCGCCCGACAGGTCACAAGCAGCTACCGGGAGTGGACCGCCTTTCTCGCCACCGCTGGCCGGTTCTATAAAGATGTATGTTGTAAAGGGTGAATTTGAGATTTCACCTAATACAACATAGCGGCTTGCTCGTTTGTGGTGAATGAGGGTGTTATGGGAGGGGGTGATAGCAATAACACACAGCTTTGAGCGTCAGATTGACGCTCGAACCCGCTTGCCGTGAGGCGCATTTTGCACTCCACGTTGCTGTGACGGTTCAAAGGCGCAAAATGCACTTCTAATTTTTGGAAACGTCGCAGAAAAAATGTCCGCCACGTTGTACCAGGGACCAAGTTTGCATTTTGCAATCTTGATCCTCCTTCTGCTGGTGCCGGACATTTTGACCGCCACCAATCAGAACGACATTTTGACGTTCTGGTTCTGGCCAGCGGCCAAATGGCACAGACCAAAGCAAACGGAGAAATTGTCCACAACGTGGCCGACAAAATGACGGTCACGTTCCCCCTGGTGCTAACGGACACTGTGTCCGTTAGTACCTTCGCAGAATCAAAACGACAAAATGGCGGGATGATTTCATCTTGCATTTTTGCAATTTTCGAGAACGGAACGGCCTAATCTTGCATTATCGCCATATTTTTGCGGTTCGGTCCAATTTGACCGTATAATAGAAATAGGCGAACAAACCGGGCCGCTTCAAGAAATTTTCAAAATCCTTTTGAAAATGGTTCCGCTTTGCCCCCGGTTTTTCTCCTATTAGTGAGAGGATGCTTTGGACGCTGTGAAAACCATCGTCCTTTCACGACAAAAGTACATAGGCACATCAGGCCAGCTTTCGGTTGCAAACGACATTACGCAGCCGAGGCTGGTCTTTTGCTGCCAAGACAAGTCTGCCACCAACATCATACCACGGGTTGCGTCCTACCGCAAGAAAGGAAGGCAAATATAGCTACAATTCAACCAGCAGAGGCGAATACAGCCATTCTCTACCGGCGTATCGGGTCCACCACCTACAAGGTGCGCGTCCATTTCAGCGATACCGCCCAGGAAACCATGAACGACAAAATTCTGCATTTAATTCGGCGCGGGGCCGTGACAAACGGCGCGGACTGTGGTACAATGGGGATACCACAAACGAGCCAGCCGCTTGAAGGGAGTTCAACATGAACGAGAAGCGGTTGGAGCCGGAGAAGATCACAGCATTATACGAGCGCCTTAGCCGTGACGATGAGCAAATTGGGGATAGTAACTCGATTGTAAATCAAAAGGCCATGCTTGAAAGCTATGCCGCCCAGCGAGGATTTGCCAACATTTCCCATTACACGGATGACGGATGGAGCGGGGCTAACTTTGAACGGCCCAGTTGGAAACAGCTTGTGGCGGACATTGAAGCCGGGAAGGTCGGCTGTGTGATCGCCAAGGATATGAGCCGTGTCGGGCGTGACTATCTGCAAACGGGCTTCTATACCGAGGTCCTGTTCCGGCAGCATGGGGTCCGGTTTATCGCCATTTCCAACGGTGTGGACAGTGCCGATCAGAGTTCGGGGGAGTTCGCGCCGTTCATCAACCTTGTGTGGGGGAAAAAGATACAGCCCAAAACAAAGAACTTTTTCAAAAGAAAAGAAAAATAATTTTGGAATTGCATAGCAAATCAGAAATTTTCGCCTGATATTGGGATATTTTTCCTCTAATGTCCAAAAATAACGTTTCCAAAGATGCAAACAGCGTTTTTCCAATTGGGAGTACAATCATAATCACCCCCTGGCTGTATCAGACCAGGGGGGTGATTTTTATTTTGCAGGCAGCCTCCCGCCATTGTTGCTTATGCTTCGTCTGTTCAGCGTTCTTCGGTGGTGTTGGTAATAGCTTTATCAATGCTTTCCGGCTATACTGTCGTTACAACAAACAGGAAGGAGCACGGCAGAATGGAACAGAAAAAGAACCTCTGCGCTCAGATCCCCCTCAGCCTCCACACGCAGGTCAGCGAGGCCAGAGAGGCGGCGGGCCAGACCACCAGCGAGTACATCACGAACCTGCTGATCGAATACTACAATTTAAAGAAAGACGGAGGTACGACGACTATGAGCGGCAATACGAGAACGATGGCCTTCCAGATCCCCGAGGAGCTCTTCCAGCGGATCAAGGCCCACCTGGAGCGGGAGACTCAGCGGAGCGGAAGGAAGTACACTCAGCGGGAGTTCGTGCTGGGGCTCATCGAGGAGGCGCTGAACGAGGCCGAGCGGCAGGCCGCCGAGGAGGCCGGGCAGACCGCCGCCCCCGGGACCAGCGTCAGCCCCTGTGAGCCCTCCGAGCCCGAGGAGGAGGCCCTGCCCCCGGAGAAGCCCTAAGAGCCTGTTTAAAATATTCTAATGAGGATGGCAATGAGGGCAAACGTGAGAATCTGAGCAGAAATAAAAAGTTTGCGTTCACAATTTTTCCAAAGTCTGCGGAATTTGTCGAGCCAGCCGAAAAGACGCTCTACCACCCAGCGGCGTGGCAGAACGACAAACTTGTGTAATTCGCTGCGTTTTACTACCTCAACCTGTGCGCCGCAAATATCTTTCACCTGATTTGCGAATCGTTCGCCGGAATAACCCGCGTCGGCAAGTTGTATATTGAAAATGGACAGTCGGACAAGCCATGTCCGGCTGTTTTTTTCAGCCCTGCCCGAATGCGGTCCCAGAGTTCGGGGGTGACCGGGGAAACATCAGGGCATTCGGATCGGTTCATTGCCGTGACTCCTTAATTCGTCGGCTTGCCCAAAGAGGCGGGGGCAAGTAACATACCGCCTCACCAAATAAGGGGGCCGACCCTCAGCCCCCGTGAAAAAGAAAGGCAGGAGGCAACATGAAAATCATTGGCATCAGACCCTCATTCTTCACCGGAGAGGACAAGTCCCTAATCAGCGGCAGGAATATTTACCTGACGTATCCCCTGGAAAAGGGGGAAGGTCACGGCTCCGAACGTATCTTCGTCACGGACGCTAAACTCAACCAGTGGCCGTACCAGCCGAAAGTGGGCGACGAGGTGAACGTCTCGTACAACCGCTACGGCAAGTGCGACGGCATGGCAAAAGCCTGATGGGCTCCGGCAAGCTGGATCCCTGCGATCTGTGCCCGCTCTTTCCTCCTGGGCACGACGTTCCCCCGGTCCCGCCGTCCTGCCTGGAATGTCCGTTTTTCCTCCAGGCGGCGGATCATCCGCAAACCTAGCCTGTAACCTTCCTCGCCGGTGAATGTCGGGAGATATGCACGGTCGAGGCCCTCAAAGAAGCGGGGCGCAAGCCCCGCAGAGCCGGAAGCGGACTTCCGGCCCTCAGAAATAGACCCATTCTGTGAACAGCTAAGCATCTTTTGAAAATGCGTTTTCAAGGTCCCAGCGGGAAAGGCTCGGTGTACTGTCACATACCGGGCAGAGGTAAAGTTATCTGTGCGCTAATCTTGCTGATACGATTTTCATGCCTATCATGATGAAAAGCAAAGCGCCGCCCGGCGTTGATGCAAGATTAATTAGTGCTCTAAGCATATTACACCTCCTCTCTTGTGTCATTTTGGACCTCCTTTCTTTATTGGTAAGCCAATCGGCAAATTGGCTCTATGATGTGTGTGGTAACTGTCATTTTACCAAAAGAAGGACGTTTCGTCCAATGAACAATCCGTAAAGCCCGCCGGGGCCTTGCAAGCGCATTTTCAATCCGTAACACAATCGGAGGCCGCTGCCGCGCGGATCGGAAAGACCCGCAGAAAAATCCGTGTTACAAAGGAGGCCTTATGATCTACACCATCTACGACGCAAGCGGTAAGCTCCGCTTTGAAAGCACCAACTGGCCCATGGCCCGGTCCGCCCTGGACCTGGTGATCTCCGAGGGCCTGGAATGTCCCCAGCTTGTGATCCGGCGTGAGCCGGGAGGAGAGGAGGAAGCGCAATGACCGCTCTGTTAGTTTTCGCCCTGCCCTTCGCCCTCTATGGCCTCGCCTACGGTTCCTACTGCCTGGGCCGCTCCCTGGCCCGGCTGGTCCCTATTCTCTGGGCCAAGTTTCGGCAAAAGAGAAAGGACCGCCCCTAGCGGTCCCCCTCCTCTCGGTGCTCGTCCTGGATCAGATGCAAAAGTATCTCGTTGAACTTCCGCCCCTAGCGGTCCCCTTCCTTCTGATGTTCTTACTAGTATTCTTCCGACTGTCCTGCGTATGTGGTTTGTTTTTGGGCCGCCATACACGTCCAAAGTATTTTTGAAAGAACATCCTTGGCTTCTGGAGAATTGGCCTCATCCCTGTTCTCTTTGATGTCTTCAATTCTAGCTTTTAATGCAAAAGAAACCTCGTTTAATTCTTCACGGGTGAGTTCTATTGTGTAGTAATTGCTGTGCTGTTTTAATTCTAGGCGTTCTTTTGCAGTTATGTAGGCAGTTGCGCATATAGCAATTAAACCTATAGGCCATATAAAAAGAGTAAGTATAACACTTAGTATCCACATTCCGATAGTTGAAATTTTCATGACTTCTTCCTCCAATCCTTTTTGATGAAGTTTATCACATGGTGTCAGGTGGTGTCAATCGATGCAGAAAAAAGCATTTAAGATTTTTTCTGGCCTTTTGGCGGCAATAGTTTTGTCTGTGGCGGCAATTCCTACTTATGCGTCTGCGGATTTCTCCGATGAATTTTGGCAGAGTGTAAGTCCTTTATATTTTGCATATAGCAAGTTTCAGGAATGGAAATCTGTTAATCCTTCTGCTCCGGATTCTGCCTATCTTGGTTTTAATCCTGGCGGTATGTTCGGTGGTGGTGTAGGCCGGGATGAACTTAACCAGAAATACGACGACTACGTCCAAACCCTCCCGGCCCAGGGTTATACATCTTCTGGGGAACTTCGTTTTCGATTGAACGTAGATAGGTTTAGTGATAACGGTAGTTCTTGCAGGGTTATTTCATCGGATTGTGGCCCTACATTTAGCTGTTCTTTTTTGGCTGGTTCTACTACTTCTTCGGCGCAGCTTTATGTATCAGGCTATCTTAGTGAGTTTTTAGCTCCGGTATCAGGAAATTATAGGTTAGTTTCTTATCTTTCATCAAGTTCACCTTCGGTTCGTTATAAAACCAGTGTTAATTCTACATATAAGCGTGCATGGTTATTGGGTTCGCAGGGTAGTTTAAGTCGTTTATCCGAATATCTTGAATATGTTCCTCAGGGATTTCAGGAATATGGTTATACACCAGGTGAACTTTTTGGTTATGCTGTTGGAGATAAAATTATTTCTGGGGGTGACCACTTCCGTATTGGAGGAGCGTCTTCAGAGATACGTAGTTTTAGCAGATATTTGGAACTCATTTGCATTCCTGTTTTCCTCCCCGGCGACACCTACAACACCAACACCCGCCCCACGTCCATCTCCGGCGGCAACTACGGCATCATAGGAGACAACGGCCAAATTACCAAAGTAGAAGACAACTCCACCATCATCAACGAAACCAACAACACCTTCTACAATCCCGCCACGGGAACCACCGTCCCTATCGTAAATTGGAGCTATGACTACTCAGACCGCAGTTACAAGGTGACCCTGGAATCCGGCGATACGGCAACCATCACCTACGGAGACGAAAACATCACCATATCGCAGATCACCACCACCAAAGGGGACACCATCACCAACAACTACACGATCTACTACCTGGTCGACGGATCCGGTACTCCGTCCTGTGAACACGATTGGCAAGCGGCTGACGCCACTCCCCCCACCTGCACCCTCCCCGGCTCCACCTCCTATGTCTGCTCTAAGTGCCAGCAGACGAAAACGGAAGCCCTCTCCGCCCTGGGCCATAACTGGCAGGTCAAGCGGACGGTTACCACGCAGTATGACGATACAGGCCAGCTTATCCAGGAGGGCTACACCATCTTCGAGTGCTCCCTTTGCCATGAACAATACAAGTCCACCGACGGCGCCATTCCCCCCGGCGGCGGCTCCGGCACGGACCCGGGCGGAGAGGAAGAAGGCGGAGGCTTCCTAAGCTGGCTCTTCGGCAAGCTCGGCGAACTGCTGGGCACCATTGGCGATGGAATCTTAAATCTTCTGCAAACCGCCCTTGAAAAGATTTTCGGCGGTTTAATCGACCTGGTCAACAGCCTCTTCGAAAATCTGGCGAAGCTGTTGGACCTCTTCGGCTCCGTCGGCGAAGCCTTCCAAGTCCTCTGGACCTGGCTCCCCCGGAAGTTACCGCAATCCTCGTTGCCGGCGTCTCCATCTTCGTTTTCGTGGCCCTGCTGAAATTCTTTATGAAATAGCGTAACACAAATAACGCCGCTGCGCAATCGCACCTGGAGAAATTTTGTGTTACAAAGGAGGCCCCGCCGTGAAACGTATCCTTGCCCTGTGCGCCTGTCTGCTGGTGCTGTGCGCTTTCCCGCTCCCGGCCCTGGCGGCAGAGGCCGAACCCGCTCCCTACACGTCCATGCCGGAAACAACCCCGGACGAGGAAGAGCCCGCCAAGCCCCCTGGGATGCCGGAATCCACCGCCGCTTTGGGACAAGCCCTGTTCACGGGCATCTGGAACCTGTTTGATATCCAGTTTCCCGGCTTTAACTTCACCTTCCGCCAATTCTGGATAGCCGTAAGGTAATGCTGTCCCTTCTTCCCCGCCATAGTATTCTCCCTTCGTATAAGCTCCCGCCCACGGCCTATGCCGTGGGCGGTCTCCATTGTAACACACCGGCGCAGGCTGCGCCTGGTGATCTTCAGCAAATTTGTGTTACAGCTCTTCCAGTTTGTTTAACTGGTAATCCAGATTCTGCTGAAAACTCTGCATTATCTGCTCCAACTTCGTCCGCCGCTTCTGAAGCTCTGCAAGACGCTTCCTCTCCTGCTGTATTTTCTCCTCCAGCCGCTCCAGCTCCGCCTCCTTCTGCGGAAGCTCCCAAACGCACCGGGTGACAAGATTTTCAAACTTCTCCGTAAAGGTATTCCCGGCCTGCCGGTCAATAAGCTCCGCCAGCTCGTCCGAAAAGCGGATACTGCGGATATTCGGTTTTCCCGCCATGCCTTACACTCCCTTCCTTTTTAAAAACCGTTCCACGACATCCAGATAGTTCTTGATGCCCATGTCCCCGTCCATCGTCATGGCAAAGCTGAACAGCTCTTCCGGCGTAATCTCTCGGCCCATTGCCTTCCATCGTTCTGTAAGCCTGTCAAGACGGTTGACCATTCTTTCATCCAGTTCATAGGTGACCGTAAATTCTCTTCGCTCCATGTCGTGCTCCTTCCTCCGGGACGCGCCCGGCCCCAAAATAAAAACGTGTCGGCCTGCCGAAATCGGCCTCGGCGATTTCGGTTGCCCACCGTTGGCACAATCACTGTTGGCTGTCAAGGGTTGGAGCGAAGCGGAAAGCAAAAAATTTTCCAGGCTCTTCGGAACCTGGAAAAATTTTTGCGGCCCTTGACGGCCAACTGTTATTGTGCGACCGCCCCGGCCCATGGCCGGGGCTCCTTATTCCTTTCGTCTCCGCCGTGCGGTCTGTAACACATTCCCTCGACCGCAGCAGCTCTGCCAGGACGATTATTGTGTTACGCTCACATGCATACCCCTAGGGGGTATGTCTAAATTCTTCTTGACATCTACCTTTTTACCCCGCTTCCCCGCTCCGTCCTCCCGCCCCGGGAAGACGGGCTCCCTCCGCCCGTTATTTTCGCCGGAGAGCTTGCAAAGCGCCTCCGGGTGAAGTATCATAAACTGCGGAGCTCCCCTGCCGCGTCCGCCTCGCTGCGGCTCATGATGCAAAAATGACGGGAGCGCGTGGCAGACTGATTGGGTATCCTAACAGAGGGAGGCAGCCGGAATGAACAAGATCCTGATCGCCGAGGACGAGGCCCCCATCGCCAACCTCATCCGCACCGCCCTGGAGGGGGCGGGTTATCGCTGCGTCTGGGCCCCCGACGGGGCGGACGCGGCGGACAAGCTGGAATCCCAGCCCTTCGACCTGGCCCTGCTGGACATCATGCTGCCCAGGGCCGACGGGTACGAGGTGCTGGAGTACTGCAAGAGCCTGGAGGTGCCGGTGATCTTCCTCACCGCCAAGGGGGAGCTGGAGGACCGGGTGAAGGGCCTGCGCCTGGGGGCGGAGGACTACATCGTCAAGCCCTTCGAGCTGATGGAGCTGCTGGCCCGGGTGGAGACCGTCCTGCGCCGCTGCGGGAAGACCGGGCGGGTCCTGGCCCTGCCGCCGGACATTGAGATTGACACCGCAAGCCGCGTCGTGCGCCGGGCCGGGGCCCCCGTGGCCCTGACCGCCAAGGAGTACGATTTGCTGCTGCTCTTCGTGCAGAACAAGAACATCGCCCTCTACCGGGACCGGATCTACGAAAAGGTCTGGGGGGAGGAATTCCTGGGGGACAGCCGGACCGTGGACCTTCACATTCAGCGGATGCGGAAGAAACTGGGGCTGGAGAACCGGCTGGTGGCGGTGTACAAGGTGGGCTACCGGCTGGAGGTGTAGGGGCTTCTCTTTTCGCGCCCCATTGCCGGGGAATGGCCGCCCCGCATCGGGCCGCCCGCTCCTGCCCAAAAGGAGGCTCTTTGTGAAATTATTCTGGAAGCTCTTTTGCAGCATGGTCCTCATCACGGCCCTGGCCTGCTCCGCCGGGGGCTACGCCCTCATCAACACCCAGTTTCGCGCCTCTTTGGACCGGGAGGTGGCGGCGCTGTACGAGGAAAACGACCTCCTCCGCTTCGCCCTGGCCCAGGAGCTGGCCTTCAACCCCCTGTACAGCCGGGAAGAGCTGGCCAAAGCCGCCGGGGGCATCAGCATCACCACCGGCCAGGGGCGGACGGTCTCCTTCCGCCTCAGCGACGAGGCGGGAACGGCCCTGGGCGGCAGCGGCGCGCTGCCGGTGGAGGCGGCGGGCCTCACCTCCCAGCTTCCCGCCGGGCAGCGGGGCTGGGTCATGAACGCCCTGGCCGACGGGCGGATTTACCTCCACGCCGCCAGCCCCCTGGCCCTGGAGGACGGCATCCTCTACCTGGAAAACTGCCGGGAGGTGGGAGAGCTGTTCCAATCCCGGTCGGAGCAGTACCGGAGCTTCTTCTCCTTGATGCTGGTCCTCACCGGGGCGGTAGGGGGCCTGTCCCTGGCGGTGGCCGCC
The DNA here is from genome assembly GCA_910579435.1 of uncultured Oscillibacter sp. Classification (GTDB taxonomy): domain Bacteria; phylum Bacillota; class Clostridia; order Oscillospirales; family Oscillospiraceae; genus Oscillibacter. The sequence goes on along the minus strand of CAJTVF010000017.1, from coordinate 26,579 downwards.
ATGCTGGCCCGGCCCCTGGCCCGCCTTTCCGCCGCCGCCCGGCGGATGGCGGAGGGGGAGCTCAGCCAGCGGGTCCGGGTGGACGGGGACGACGAGATCGCCCAGCTCTCCGCCGACTTCAACGTCATGGCCCACCGCATCCAGCGCCAGGTGGCGGAGCTGAAGGCCGCCCAGCGCCGCCAGGAGGACTTCATCGGCAGCTTTGCCCACGAGATCAAAACGCCCCTGACCTCCATCATCGGCTACGCCGACCTTCTCCGCTCCCGCCCGGCCACGGAGGAACAGGTCCGGGAGAGCGCCGGGTATATCTTCGGCGAGGGACGGCGGCTGGAGGCCCTGAGCCGGAAGCTGCTGGACCTCATCGTCCTGGGACGGCAGGACTTCCCCCTGCGGCCCGTGCCCCTGGACGCGTTCCTCCGCCGGGTGGCCGGGGCCATGGAGCCGCCCCTCCGGCAGGCGGGCATCCGGCTCGCCCTCCAATCCCAGGCGGTGACGGCGCGGATGGAGCCGGATTTGATGGAGACCGTCTGCATGAACCTGCTGGACAACGCCCGGAAGGCCATGGAGGACGGCGGGGAGATTTTGCTGGAGGGCTTCGCCCTGGAGGATGGAAGCTGCTGCGTCCAGGTGACGGACCAGGGCAAGGGCATCCCGGCGGAGGAGCTGGAGCGGGTGACGGAGGCTTTTTACATGGTGGACAAGTCCCGCGCCCGGGCCCAGGGGGGCGCGGGGCTGGGGCTGGCCCTGTGCCGCCGGATTGTGGAGCTCCACGGCGGAACCCTGGAAATTGAGAGCGAGCCGGGCCGGGGCACCCGGGTCCGGGTGCTTTGGAAAGGAGGGGAGGAACTGCCGTGCGAAACTGGAAAAACTGGCTCTTCCCCATCCTGACGGCGCTGACCGTCACGGCTCTGGCCCTGCTGCCCCTGCGGCTTTCCACCTTGGAGGACAGCAGGCTCACCGGCACGGTCCACGCCGAGGACCTGTCGGAGGACAGCAACTTCCCCTTCAAGCCCCCGGACCTGCCGGGGCGGCTCTGGCTCCTGGTCCAGTGGCAGGAAATGCCGGAAAACATCACCATCATGAGCCATGAGCTGGAGGGCGCGGAGCGGGACCGGGCCATGGCGCAGCTCCGGGAGGCCCTGGCGGAGCTGGGAAGCCTCCTCTCGCCCGCGGCGCGGACGCTGCTGTCGGAGATCGACGGCGACTCCTGGGAATGGTCCCGGCACTATCTCCGGGACCAGACGGACCTCTCCAGCGCCAGCTTCATCACGGCCTCCACCCATGACAAAAACCAGGAGGCCTACCTCTCCGCCACGGTGGACGGGGAAAGCGGGCAGATCGTCGGCCTGACGTTCAACAATGTCAACATTGAGGGTATCCCGTACAGCGTCTCTCCCCTGGAGTTGGGGAAGGCGATTCTGGACCGGCTGGGGCTGGACTACACCCCAAAGGAGGACACCGGCGACGCCGCGTGTTTCCGCCTGACGGACTGCAAAAGCCTCTTTTGGATTGCAAGGCACTGGACCGAGCTGTATTTCAACTTTATGGTAGACTGGGCCGCCGTGGACGAGGAAATCTCCGTAAGCTATGGCCGCGAGCCCACCGATGCAGTTTCGATGCAAAAATGGTAAGACTTCGATGCAGGAATGTTTCGGTTTCGACGGGGACAAGCCTTATCATAGAGACAGTTCAAGAGCAAAGGAGCTGTTTCTATGTCTGTTCATTCCTGCGTATTACATGAATTCCCCCGTCCCGACCGGGAGTATTACGCCGCCGCCCCTGCTCAATGGGACACGCCCATGGTTTCCAGGCCACGCCGCCCCGCGCCCTCCCGCGCCCGGCGGAGTCCCCGGCGGTCTCCCCTGCCCCTTCTGCTTCTGCTGGGGCTGACGCTGTTCGCCGGCGGCTTCCTGCTGGGCCGGGCCGAGGCCGCGGGAAACAGGGCCGCCCAAGCCGCGGCGGGAGCGGGGGCCGGGAGCGGCGAACCCGTCCGCGTTCTAACCGTCCCCGGGGCGGTAATTTCCAGCCGGGAAGACACACCCGCCTCCGGCGGGGAGGGCGGCGCCGCCTCTCCGGACGATTGGAACCTGATTCTAGTGAACGGGGACCACCCCCTGCCGGAGGGCTTCCAGATCCCGGAGCTGACCCAGCTGCGCAACGGCCACGCCATCGACAAGCGGGCCTACCCCGCCCTCCAGCGGATGATGGACGACTGCCGGGCGGAGGGGCTGGAGCCCACCATCTGCTCCTCCTACCGAAGCTGGGAGAAGCAGGAGGAGCTGTTCCAGCGAAAGGTCCAATCCTGCCTCCCCCAGGCCGGGTCCTTGGAGGAGGCGGAGGAGCAGGCCGCCGTCTGGGTGGCCCGGCCCGGAACCAGCGAGCACCAGGCCGGGCTGGCGGTGGACATTGTGGACAAGTCCTACCAGCTTCTGGACGAGGGCCAGGAGAAGACGGCGGTGCAGCGGTGGCTGATGGAGCACTGCGCCGAGTACGGCTTCATCCTCCGCTACCCCACGGAGAAAAGCGCCCTCACCGGCGTGGGCTACGAGCCCTGGCACTACCGCTACGTGGGCGAGGAGGCCGCCAAGGACATCATGAGCGGAGGGCTCTGCCTGGAGGAATACCTGGAACGCGCATAACCCATTTCGCAAAAAGCAAAAGAAACCGCACGGTCAAACGATCGTGCGGTTTCATACGTATGGGGCGCTTTTGCGCATGGAAACCGCCTTGCGGCGGTCTTCCCTTCCGAACCTTCTCAAGTGGCGCAGTATGGCAATATGATAGAGGCTGCGGCCGCCGTTTTCCGGGGGCCGTCATATCGTCAACGGGCGCTCAGGCCCGATTCGCGGAAAAAGAAAAATCCACGCCGACGGCGTGGCTTCCGGTTTTCAGCGATCGCTGTGAGTCCAAGGCTCATCCAGAAAGATCATGTCGTCCAAATCATCGGGTAATGTTTGTGCAAAAATTCTCATGTCTATAATCTCCTCTCTTGAAATATCTGTAAGAAAGTATATCACACCGGTTCACATAATGCAAGTGGAATTTTCTGTATTTCATAAAAAATTTATATTTCGTCCGACAGGTTTCGTCACCCTCGCCTAAGGTCGGCCTCTTCGAGGCGGGACGCACGAAGTTTTCTGTATCCTTTTGCCCGTTCTTTGTGTATTTTTCCTCTCGCCAGGGAAATACTCCCTGTGCTATACTGAAAGTATCAAGGAATCACCGCCGCCCGGCGGCTGGAGGTATCTATGGAAAGGCGTTCCAAACGGCCCCGCCGCCGCGGGCGGAGGCTGCTGTTTTTAGCGGTTCTGGCCGTCCTGGCGGGGTTCTATGTCCATTGGGGGAACACGGCCCTGCAAACCGCCGCCTTCTCCCCCGCCTTCCCGGACCTGCCCCCGGGCTTCGACGGCTGCCGCGTCGTGGTGCTGGGGGACCTGCACTCCACCTGGTTCGGCGAAAAAAACGAAACGCTCCTGGAGGCCGTACGGGCCCAGGAGCCGGAATACATCTTTTTAGTGGGAGACCTGCTGGACGCCTTCCAGGACGTTCCCGAGGGCTACGCCCGGGAAACGGCGGCGGGCCTGACGGCCATCGCCCCCACCTACTACGTCACCGGAAACCACGAGTGGGCCCTGAGGGACGTGCCGGAATTAAAAAAAGCCCTGGAGGCCCAGGGGGTGACGGTGCTGTCCAATCAATTTGTGACGCTGGAGCGCGGCGGGGACACGGTAGTCCTGGCGGGCGTCGACGACCCCAACGGCTACGCGGACCAGAAGTCCCCGGAAACCCTGGCGGAGGAGGTCCGCGCCGCCCACGGAGACCCCTTCTGGATGCTGCTGGCCCACCGGAACAACCACTTCCCGGAGCAGTACAGCCTGCTGGGGGCGGACCTGGTGATCTCAGGCCACGGCCACGGCGGGGTCATCCGCCTGCCCTTCACGGACGGACTGCTCTCCACAGACCGGACCTTCTTCCCCACCTACACGGCGGGGCTGTATGAGAAGAACGGCTCCACGCTGTTCGTCACCCGGGGCCTGGGGAATTCCGGCCCCGTCTTCCGCCTGTTCAACCGGCCGGAGGTGGCGGTGGTCACTCTTCGGAGAGGGTAAATTCCTCTTCCCGCAGGGCATGGGAGATTTGAGCGCCCATGCGGAGGCCGTAATAAAAGGAATAAAGGCTGCGGATCACCGCCGGGTCTCCCCGGAGGTACTCCGGCCAGTCTTTTTGGTCAGGGATAACCACTTGCTGGAAATAGAGGTCCTCAATAATCTGGGGGATGTCGGTCATAATAGCATCCTCCAACCAACGCATTTTTAAGTATGGTTTAATGATATCACACAAATCTAGGTATGTCAAGGGGGAATTATGGACTTTTCTGAGAAGTTAAAGATGCTGCGTAAAGAGCTGCACATGTCCCAGCCCGCAGTCGCGGCAGAAATGGGGCTCTCCATGCGTGGGTATCAAAACCTGGAATTGGGCACAGAGCCCCGGTATAGTTCCCTCTTGCGCGTAGCGGAGTTCTATGATGTCTCTGTGGATTGGCTGATGGGCCGGACAGAGAACCGGTATGCCCACCGGGGGTAAGTTCTATTGGCAGACAGGTGGAAACCTGGGGGAATGGCCTGACCAGGGGGTCAGGCCCCACCAAGATGATGCAAGCTCCTACCAGAGTGTCAGCATTGCAAAGGTGTTCTACCGGTAGAAAGGCAACCATAGAAGGGCAAAAAACAGGCCCGAAGGGCCATTACTTCTTTTTCTCTTTTGGACCGTGCACGGCCCGTTTTCTCTTTTTCTTCTGGAAGAAAAAGAGAAAATGGGGGGTGCAAAGGACCAGCCATCATCATGGCTGAAATCCCTCCCCGCCCGTCAGGGCGAGACCAAGCCTCCCCCCTAGGGGGGACAAAGGAGCACCTATGCAAGAATTCCCCGCCGGAACATACGACATCGCCGTCATCGGCGCCGGCCACGCCGGCATCGAAGCCGCCCTGGCCTCCGCCCGCCTAGGGCTGGAGACCATCGTTTTCACGATCAATTTAGACGCCGTAGGCAACATGCCCTGCAACCCCGCCATCGGCGGCACCGGCAAGGGCCACCTGGTCCGGGAGCTGGACGCCCTGGGGGGCGAAATGGCGAAGGCCGCCGACGAGTGCTGCATCCAGTACCGCCTTTTGAACAAGGGCAAGGGCCCCGCCGTCTGGTCCCTCCGGGCCCAGGCGGACCGCCGGAAGTACCAGGGCCGCATGAAGCGCGTCCTGGAGCGTCAGGAGCACCTCACCGTCCGCCAGGGCGAGGTGGTGGAGATCCGCACCGAGCACGGCGCAGTCTCCGCCGTGGTGCTGGCCACCGGGGCCGTCTTCGCCGTCCGGGCCGTCATCCTGGCCACGGGCACCTATCTCACAGGCCGCACCATCGTGGGCGAGTGGGTGGAGGACTCCGGCCCCGACGGCATGCACGCCGCCTCCCGGCTGACGGAGTCCTTGTTAAAGCTGGGCCTCCCCCTCCGCCGCTTCAAAACCGGCACCCCTCCCCGGGTACACGCGGCCACCGTGGATTTTGACGAGATGGAGGTCCAGCCCGGCGACGAGCTGCCCGTCCCCTTCTCCTACTCCACCCGGGAGGCTCCGGAGAACCGGGCCGTCTGCTGGCTCACCTGGACCACGGAGGAAACCAAGCGCGTCGTTCAGGAAAACCTGGACCGGGCCCCCATGTACTCCGGCCTTATCGAGGGCGTGGGGCCCCGGTACTGCCCCTCCTTTGAGACGAAAATCGTCCGCTTCCCGGACAAGCTCCGGCACCAGCTCTTCGTGGAGCCCATGGGCCTGGACACCGAGGAGGTCTACATCCAGGGCTTCTCCTCCTCCATGCCGGAGGACGTGCAGGTCCAAATGCTCCACAGCGTCCCGGGCCTCCGCCGGGCCGTCATGACCCGGCCCGCCTACGCCATCGAGTACGACTGCGTGGACCCCCTGGCCCTGGCCCCCACCCTGGAGGTCAAGGCCGTCCCCGGCCTTTACGGCGCGGGGCAGTTTAACGGCTCCTCCGGCTATGAGGAGGCGGCGGTCCAGGGCTTCATAGCCGGGGTCAACGCCGCCCGGAAAATCCGGGGGCAGGACCCCTTCATCCTCTCCCGGTCGGAGAGCTACATCGGAACCCTCATTGACGATCTGGTGACCAAGGGCACCAATGAGCCCTACCGGATCATGACCTCCCGGAGCGAGTACCGGCTTTTGCTGCGGCAGGACAACGCGGACCTGCGGCTGACCAAGCGGGGCTATGACGCCGGCCTGGTGACCGGGGAGCGCCTCCGGGCCGTGGAGGAGAAATACGCCGCCGTGGAGCGGGAGATCAAGCGCCTGCGCCGCGCCGGGGCCTCCCCTTCCCCGGAGCTGGCGGCCTTCCTCCGCTCCAAGGACACGTCGGACGCAGCCGGGGGCTGTCCCCTGGACGCGCTGCTGCGGAGGCCCCGGGTCCATTACGACGAGCTGGCCCCCTTCGATCCGGGGAGGCCGGACCTGCCGCCGGACGTGCGGGAGCAGGTGGAGATCTCCGTGAAGTACGAGGGCTATATCCGCCGCCAGGAGAAGCAGGTGGAGGACTTTCAGAAAATGGCCTCCCACCGCCTGCCGCCGGATTTGGATTACAGCGCCATTCAGGGCCTCCGGCTGGAGGCCAGGGAGAAGCTGGCGGCGGTGCGGCCCCTGGATTTGGGACAGGCGTCCCGGATCTCCGGCGTGTCCCCGGCGGACGTGGCCGCGCTGATGATCTACTTTTCTTTTAGGAAGGACTGTAACGACACTTGATTTTGTGAAAACAAAATCTCAGTGGAGTACGCCCCTGCAGGGGGAAAGTAAACAAAAGAAAACTTATCGCGCTCTGACAGCTTGGAATTTCTCAAAGCCCCTGCGGCGGCAGCGAAGTTTAAGCAATCCGGATTCTGACTATACTTGAGAGAAAGGAAGCGCTTCCCATGCTGATTGACATGACCCACACCATCACCCCCGACATTCCCGTCTACCCGGGCACGCCGGCCCCCTGCCTCTCCCCCGCCTGCACCTTTACCAAGGACGGCTTTCGGGAGACCCTGCTGACCTTCTCCTCCCACACCGGCACCCACATGGACGCGCCCGCCCACCTGCTCCCGGAGGGGCGGACCCTGGACGACATGCCCATGTCCCAGTTCTCCGGCCGGGCCACGGTGCTGGACGTGTCCGGAGAGGGCCCGGTGATCACGGAGGCCTTTTTGCAGTCCAACTATGAGGCCATCCACACCGCCGACTACATCCTGTTCTACACCGGCTGGGAGGACCGCTGGGGCCGGGAGGACTTCCTGGCAGACGCCTTCCCCGTCCCCGACGAGGCGGCGGCAAAGTACCTGGTCTCCCGGGGACTGAAGGGCGTGGGCACCGACGCCGTCAGCATCGACCGGCTGGGGGACAAGCGGCTTCCCATTCACCACATCCTGATGAAGGACAGCGTGCTGATTTTGGAAAACCTGTGCCTGAAAAAGGTCCGGGGGCGGAAGGATTTCCTGTTCTTCGCCCTGCCCATGAAATTCCAGAATACCGACGGCGCCCCCGTCCGCGCGTTCGCGGAGCTGCGGGAGGCGTTTGAGGCGGAGAGGAGAAGACGGTGAGAAAGATTCTGGCCATTGCGGTGTGCAAATTAGGGAGGTTTGTGGGCAAGCTCATCGGCAAGGGAAGCTCCATGCCGGGAAAGTTTGCCTTGAAAATCTGCCCGGACATTCTCCGGCGCGTAGAGCTGCCGGGGCATATCATCGCCGTTACCGGGTCCAACGGGAAGACCTCCACGGTGGAGATGATCGCCGCCATCCTCCGGGCGGACGGAAGGACCGTGGTCTACAACGAAGAGGGCTCCAACCAGATTGAGGGCGTGGTTACCCTGGTGCTGACCCACGCCACCCTGGGCGGGCGGGTCAAGGCCGACGTGCTGCTGATCGAGTCCGACGAGCGTTATGCCGCCCATACCTTCCGGTACTTCCATCCCACCGAGTTTGTGGTCACCAACCTCTACCGGGACCAGCTCACCCGGAACGGGCACCCGGAATGGGTCTATGACTCCATCCTCCCCGCCCTGCATCCCGAGACGGAGCTGATTTTAAACGCCGACGATCCCCTGTCCTCCTGCTTCGCCCAGGGGCGGGAGAGGGTCAAGTGGTTCGGCCTGGACAAATGCGCCGTTTCCGGGGATACGCCTGCCGGGGCCTATCACGACGGGGCCTATTGCCCGGTGTGCCGCGCCCCCATGGAATATGACTATGTGCATTACAATCACATCGGGGCCTACCGCTGCACGAAATGCGGCCACAAGAAGCCGGAGGCGGACTATGCCGTCACAGCGGTGGATCTGGAAAGCGCCCGGGTGACCATTGACGGCGGGGTGAACATCGCCCTGGCCTTCCGCAGCATTTACAATATCTACAACATCCTGGCGGCCTACGCCGCCTGCCGGGAGTGCGGCGTATCCGGCGAAACCGCCGCCGCCGTCCTCAGCAATTACCTGCTGAAAAACGGCCGGATGCAGACCTTCCGCCTGGGGGCCCACCACGGCACCCTGCTGACCAGCAAGCACGAGAATTCCATCGCCTACGACACGAACCTGCGCTACATCGCCGCCTCGGAGAAGGACTGCGCGGTGCTGGTCATCGTGGACGCGGTGAGCCGGAAGTACTTCACCAGCGAGACCAGCTGGCTGTGGGACATCGACTTCGGCCAGCTCAACGCCCCCCACGTGAAGCGGGTGGTGCTGGCGGGCCGGTACTGCAACGATTTGGCGGAGCGGTTCTCCTACACGGAGCTGGAGAACTGGTCTGTAGAACCGGACATCGCCGCCGCGGCGTCGGAGCTGAAGAACAACGGGGACGAGGAGCTGTTCGTGGTCACCTGCTTCTCCGACCGGGACAAGATCCTCAGCCGCGTGGAAAAGGAGGCGTGAGGCATGGACGTACGGATCATCCACTTCTACCCGGACCTGATGGACCTCTACGGCAGCCGGGCCAACGTGCTGGCCTTGAAGCGCTATCTGGAGCGGCTGGACTGTGGCGTGACTGTGGAGGCGGTCCTCCCCGGCGGCGGGGCGGACATTTCCCGGGGGGATTTCTTCTACATGGGCGCGGGCACCGAGCGCGCCGCCCGGGCGGCCATGGCGGACTTTTCCCGCTATGCGGAGCCGCTGAAGGCCGCCGCCCTGGACAACGCCGCCATGCTCTTCGCCGGGACGGCCATGGACCTGCTGGGCAAAACCGTCCGGGAGGCGGACGGCGGCTCCTATGAGGGCCTGGGCCTGGCCTCCTTCACCGTGGAGCACGGGAAACGCCGCATCGCCGGGGACGTGTACGGGCATACGGACCTCTACCCCGAGGCGGTGGTGGGCTTTATGAACAAGTGCGGCGTGGTCGCCGGCGTGGAGACGCCGCTTTTGACGGGGCTGGACCTGGGCTTTGGCAACGAGAAGGAGCGGGGGCCGGAGGGCTTCCACTGGAAAAACGTCTTCGCCTCCCAGCTCACGGGACCCCTGCTGGTGAAAAACCCCAAGCTGCTGGAGACCGTGGCCGCCGCCGTCTACGCCCGCCGGGGCAAACCCCTGCCGGTGGACCGGCCCGCGGACCGCTGGGCGGACAAAGCCTACGCCGTCACGGAGGAACAGCTCCGGGCCCGGGCCCAGGCAAAATAGGGAACACGCAAAAGGCAGGGCAGACAATCGGTCTGCCCTGCCTTTTCCGGGAAGCACTGATTTAATCAACGCGTGCAGATTTGCGCCAGAAATTTTTGCTGGCAAGGAAGAAAATTGCAGGAATCCTGGCGGATTTCAAGATTTTCTGACGCAGATCAGCGGAAATTTATGGCGTAAAGATGTGCGCGGGGATTAAATCAGTGCTTCCTCAGGTATAGTAAGCCCGAAGGATGGGCTCCAGCTCCCGCCACTTGATCTCATACATCCGGCGGTAGTCCTCCACCGTCAGGGAGGGCGTAATGAGCTGTTCCTTTCCCCGGTATTTCATGGTGTAGGGCTTGAACGCGTTGGAGTCCGGGTCCAGGCCGTACAGCCCGTCCAGCAGCTCCCGGCCCTCATTCAGATTCCGCAGGATCACCGAGACCTGGGACAGGCCCTCCTCATTGGGCGGTATGAAATCGCGGATGTCCGCTCCTTGCGCTTCTCGGACACATGATCCCTCGCCCGCAAGAAGCACTGGACGACGGCGTCGTACCAGATGGGGGCGGAGAAGTTGGAGCCGTAGGGATTGACCGCGTCCTGGAAGTTCACGTCCGCGCCCCGGTCCAGCAGCAGGTGCGCCGCCTCCAAATGATCGCTCTTAATGGCCACCATCAAGGGCGACTGTCCGTCGTCCTTCTTGGGCGGAGCCTTGGCGAGGCAGGCGATGAGCTCCGGCTTTTTGTCCAAAATCGCGGCCACTTCGTCCAGCTTTCCCTGGCGAATGGCGGTAAACAGCTTTTTCATAGTCCCTCCCTGAAAACGGATTTCCCATGGCTTGCGGCCTTTTTATTATAAAGCGGCATCCATTGAAACGCAAGCACTTTCCAGCCCCTTCCTCCCCCTCCAGATTTTGAGGGTTGCCCCGGGCCGCCGTTTCCGGTATCCTAGACTGTGAACTCCACACAAGAAAGGAAACGTAAGGAAACACATGAAACGAACACTCTTATGCGGACTTCTCGCCGCTGCGGCCCTGTGCCTCCCTGTCCAGGCCGCCCGGCCCGCCGCCGTCCAGGTGGACGGCGAACGTTTGGAAACCTCTGCCTACGTAAAGGAAGGCACCGCCTACGCCCCCCTCCGGGAGCTGCTGGAGGCCCTGGGAGACTGGAACGTCTGGTGGGACGGCAGCGCGGCCCGGGCCGTCTCCGAGAACGCGTCCCTCTCGGCGGACCCCAACGGGAACGTCCTCACCGTCAACGGCCAGCGCTATCCCTGCTTTGTGGACGTGATAGAGGGCCGGACCTACGTGCCCCTGCGCCTCACGGCGGAAGCCCTGGGCGGAAGCGTCCGGTGGGACCCCTGGCTGGACGGGGCGGCGGTGACCTCCCCCCACGCGGAGCACGACGCCATGGACTACTACTGGCTGGCCCGCATCATCCACGCCGAGAGCGGCGGCGAGGCCCTGGAGGGCCAGATCGCCGTGGGCAACGTGGTGCTGAACCGGGTAGCCAGCGGGGACTTCCCCGACAGCATCCCCGGGGTCATTTTTGACGACGAGAACGGCGTGCAGTTCGAGCCGGTGTCCAACGGCACCGTGGCCAATGCGCCCACGGAGCTGTCCCTGGAGGCCGCCCAGCGGGTCCTGTCCGGGGAGAACACCGTGGGGGACGCCCTCTATTTCTTCGCTCCGGCCCTGTCCCAGGGGACCTGGATCGACTCCAGCCGCACCTACCAGCAGACCATTGGCTGCCACCGCTTTTACAATTAAGGAAGCACTGATTAAAGAAGATTTTACGCCCCGGCGGGCCTTTCCGCCGGGGCCCTTTGGTAATATTCGCTTTAAACCGGCGTAAATTTCCCCCGGATTTTAGGAAATTTATTTCTTGTGCGGGGCCCTGCTTTTCCTATATTCTATAGACAGGAAAATTCCCGGCCCGCTTTTACGCCAAACTCCCAAAAAATAGCATATCCGTTCCGCTTTGGGGCATTCTACGGAAAGCGGCGGCAGGGCCGGACAAAGGGGCGATCTTTATGTTGAAAAGCGAGTATTTGCAGCGCGTCTATTCCCAGGTGGTCACCAGGGACCCGGACCAGAAGGAATTTCACCAGGCGGTTCTGGAGTTCCTGGAGAGCCTGGATCAGATCATGGACCAGCATCCCGAATATGAGAAGAAGGGCATTGTGGAGACCTTTGTGGAGCCCGAGCGGGTCATCACCTTCCGGGTGCCCTGGGTGGACGACCGGGGTCAGGTCCACGTGAACCGGGGCTACCGGGTCCAGTTCAACTCCTCCATCGGCCCCTACAAGGGGGGCCTCCGGTTCCATCCCACTGTCAACCTCTCTATTTTGAAGTTCCTGGGCTTTGAGCAGATCCTCAAAAACAGCCTCACCACCCTGCCCATGGGCGGGGCCAAGGGCGGCGCGGATTTCGACCCCAAGGGCAAGAGCGACGAGGAGGTCATGCGCTTCTGCCAGAGCTTCATGACCGAGCTACAGCGGCACATCGGCCAGTTCGTGGACGTGCCCGCCGGGGACATCGGCGTGGGCGCCCGGGAGATCGGCTACCTCTTCGGCCAGTACCGCCGGGTCCGGGGCACTTACGCCGCCGGGGTGCTGACGGGCAAGGGCCTCTCCTTCGGCGGCTCCCTGGTCCGCACGGAGGCCACGGGCTACGGATTGTGCTACCTCACCCAGGAGATGCTGTCCAAGATGAAGCACGACAGCTTCCAGGGCAAGACCGTGGTCATCTCCGGCAGCGGCAACGTGGCCATCTTCGCCTGTCAGAAGGCCACGGAGCTGGGGGCGAAGGTGGTGGCCCTCAGCGACTCCAACGGCTATATCCACGACCCCAAGGGCATTGACCTGGACGTGGTGAAGGACATCAAGCTGGGCCACCGGGGCCGCATCAAGGAGTATGCGGACCGGGTCCCCGGCAGCACCTATGCCGAGGGCTTCCGGGGCATCTGGACGATTCCCTGCGACGTCGCCCTGCCCTGCGCCACGCAGAATGAGATCGACGGGGAGATCGCCAAAACCATCGTGAAAAATGGGACCATCGCCGTGGCGGAGGGGGCCAACATGCCCTGCCGCCCGGAGGCCATCCAGGAGTTCCAGCACGCTGGGGTGCTCTTCGCCCCCGCCAAGGCCGCCAACGCCGGGGGCGTGGCCACCAGCGGCCTGGAAATGAGCCAGAACTCCATGCGCTACGCCTGGAGCTTCGAGGAAGTGGACCGGCGGCTGAAAACCATCATGACCAACATCTTCCACAACATCTACACCGCCGCCGAGGAGTGCGGCAAGCCCGGCGACCTGGTGCTGGGCGCCAACATCGCGGGCTTTATGAAGGTGGCCGACGTGATGCTGTCTCAGGGCTTGATTTAAGGAACCACTGATTAAATCCCCGCACACAGCTTCACGCCATAAATTCCCGCTGGACTGCGTTAGAAAATCTTGAAATCCGTCAGGATTTCTGCGATTTTCTTCCTTGTCAGCAGAAATTTCTGGCGCAAATCTGCACACGTTGATTTAATCAGTGCTTCCTTAATTTCCAGCGAACAGCGGCCCCTCCGGTCAAACCGGAGGGGCCGCTTGTTTCTTCTGCGGGCAGACCGCAATTTTATACAATGCGCGGCCGTCTCTTTGCGGTAACATACGGTCAGGCCGGCCAGTATTTTTGAAAGGAGCCGCATTTATGGTAAAATAACCACGCGGAAGCCGGAACCCTTGATTTTTCAGGGGTTCCGGCTTTGGTTTTTGTCCCGCCTTTCATTGTTCCGGCCTGAAGGTCAATGTCCACCGTTTTCAGGCCCAGCAATTCAGAAATCCGCCAACCGCTGTAAATGAAAATCAATGCGGTATCCACCCACGGTTCCACGCTGTGGTTCCAGAGCCGTTCAATCAGTTCATCACTGAACCTGTCCCGGCTGGTGGGCGGCACCGGATCAGAAGTCAGCAAATCAGAATAGCACCGGGAAACCACGTCCAATTCCAGGGCGAACCGGTCAAGATGGCCCCAAGGGTTTTTGATTGCCGCCTATGTACTGTACCCCTTGCCGCAAGCCGGGAGCATTGACAATGTGACAGCGGCGGAACACGCTGACTTCTTTTCCCCGTGGGCCTATCCGGTGGGCTGCACAAAAGGGAATATCAGGCGTTACAACGGGGCCTTGTATCAGTGCTTGTCGGATCACAATTCCCAGGCCGATTGGACACCGGATGCCGCGCCCAGCCTGTGGGTTGGCATTTCTGATCCGGCTGAAGAATGGCCTAAGTGGAGCCAACTGGTGGGCGCACATGACGCATACAGCGCCGGGGCCAAAGTTTCCCACAACAGCAAGCATTGGATCAGCACCACGGACGGGAATGTGTGGGAACCCGGTGTGTATGGGTGGACGGAGGAAACCGCCGATGGAACATAAAACCTATATCGCCCGGAAACATGCGCGGTTTGATGCCGTCTGTGGGCCGGTCAACATCCCGTATGGAACACCCCTTCAAGTGGAGGGGGATTTTTTATGCCTGGATGGGAAGCTCCTTTGCTACCCTGAAAGCCAAACTTCCCTTGATTTTTTCAGCCAAAATGATGATGGGAACGGCCTTCAGCGCGGGAAGCTGGTGGGGGCTGTTCTTTCCCGGCTGGAAAAGCGGGACAGCAACCACCAGAAGCGGTGGAACAAGGTTTGGGCTGATCCCCTGTGTCAGAGATACAGACGGGCGGATCATGAAGATTATTGGCTGTGGAACCCGGATTTCTTCAGCGCCCCGGTTCTGGATTTGCGGCACATTGCCGCCCTGGTTGGGGCATAGCCCCGGAAAGGGCCGTAAACGACCCTACAAGCCCCGCTTGCTTGCAAGGGTGTAATTTCTCATAAAGAAAGGATTGAACAATATGAAATCTGGAATTGTGACCGCAGTCGGGGTAGTTGGGGGCTTTATTGCTTCCCTATTCGGCGGGTGGGATGCCGCCCTTGTGTCCCTGATGATTTTCATGGGGATTGACTATGTGACCGGCCTGATTGTGGCCGGAGTGTTTCACAACAGCGAAAAGACCGAAAACGGTTCCCTGGAAAGCCGCGCCGGATGGAAGGGCCTTTGTCGTAAAGGCGTGACCCTTCTGGCCCTATCTCCTGCGATATCTGGAGGATGGACGGCTGGAACTGAGCAACAACCGGGCGGAGCGCAGCATCAAGCCCTTTTTGATTGGCCGCAAGAACTTCCTGTTTGCCAATACCCCGCTGGGCGCCCAGGCCAGCGCGGTGATTTACAGCCTGATCGAGACAGCCAAGGAAACTGGGCTGGATTCCTTCCACTATCTGACCTAGGGAAGCGCTGATTTAATCAACGTGTGCAGATTTGCGCCAGAAATTTTCGCTGGCAAGGAAGAAAATTGCAGGAATCCTGGCGGATTTCAAGATTTTCTGACGCAGATCAGCGGAAATTTATGGCGTAAAGATGTGCGCGGGGATTAAATCAGTGCTTCCCTAGGTTTTGAAAACTGCTCCAACGCTGGATCGTACCGTGGAGGGTTGGGCTGTGCCGCTGCTCCCGGCTAATGCGCCTGAGTTTTGCGCAACTACATGATTCTTTTGAGCCGCAGCGCTGTTTCGCTTCAGCGCTGCGGTCCTCTTTTGGGTTGGCTAATTTGACGCTTACGCCAATTGACACGAAATCACAAGAGCGGGAGAAAGGCTTACGCCTTTCTCCCGCTCTTGATTTACCGGCTTCTCAGCACGTTTTCCAGGGTCTCCAGGAGCTTGGCAATGTCGATGGGCTTGGAAATATGCCCGTTCATGCCGCACTTCAGGGCCGCCTGTTTATCCTCCTCAAAGGCGTTGGCCGTCATGGCCAGGATGGGGATGCTTCTCAGCGCCGGGTCCTCCATGGAGCGGATGGCCCGGGTGGCCTCGTAGCCGTTCATGACGGGCATCTGCACGTCCATCAGTATCATCTGGTAATAGCCCGGCTCCGCCCGCTTCAGTAGATCCAGGGCGATCTGCCCGTTCTCCGCGATCTCCACGGTGAAGCCCGCCTCCTCCAGAATGGCCTGGGCAATCTCCTGGTTCAGTTCGTTGTCCTCCGCCAGCAGGATGCGGCCCAGGTCCAGGGGCCGGGCCGACAGTTGGCCCTTCTCCTCCGGGGTCTCCTCCGTGCTCACAATGGACATCAGGCAGTCCCGCAGCTCCGAGAGGAACAGAGGCTTGCCGCAGAAGGCGGTGACTCCGGCCTCCTTGGCCTCGTCCTCAATATCGGCCCAGTCGTAGGCGGTGAGGACGATGATGGGCACCTCGCCGCCGCACTCCTTGCGGATGCGCCGGGTGACCTCGATGCCGTTCATATCCGGCAGCAGCCAGTCGATGATATAAACGCTGTAGTTGTCCCGCCGCATGACGGCCTGCCGGGTGCGGAGCACCGCTTCCTTGCCGGAGAGGGTCCACTCCGCCCGCATGCCGATCTGCTGGAGCATGCAGGAGACGCTGTCGCAGGTGTTGAAATCATCGTCCACTACCAGGGCGCGGCAGCCGGTCAGCTCCGGAATGGTGGTGGGCTGCTTCTCGTCGGAGCAGAGGCGGAACACGAGGTCCACGGTGAACTCCGTCCCCGCGCCCTGACGGCTTTTGACGTGGATGGAGCCGTTCATCATCTCCACAATGTTCCGGGTGATGGCCATGCCCAGGCCGGTGCCCTGGATGCCGCTGGTGGTGGAGTTCCGCTCCCGCTCGAAGGGCTCGAAGATATGGGCGACAAACTCCTCGCTCATGCCGATGCCCGTGTCCCGGACGCTGAACTCGTAGGCGGCGTGTCCTGCCGGGGCGGCGGGCATCTCCTTCACCCGGATGCTGACGATGCCCCCGGCGGGGGTGTACTTGATGGAGTTGCCCAGCAGGTTCAGCAGGATCTGGTTCAGCCGCAGCCGGTCGCAGAGGATGTCCTCATGAACCACGTCCACAGCGTCCATATACAGCTCCAGCTGCTTGGCGTGGACGTCCGCCTGGACGATGCTCCGCAGGCCATGGAGGATATCCGGCAGGGAGCAGGGCTTCTCGTCCAGGTACATCTTGCCGCTTTCGATGCGGCTCATGTCCAGCACGTCGTTGATGAGGCTGAGCAGATGATTGCCGGAGGTCATGATCTTTTTCAGGTATTCCTCCACCTGCTCCCGGTTGTCAATATGGGTGCTGGCCAGGGCGGTGAAGCCGATGATGGCGTTCATGGGGGTCCGGATATCGTGGGACATGTTGGAGAGGAAAACGCTTTTAGCCTTGCTGGCCCGGTTCGCCTGGGCCAGGGCGTCCTCCAGCAGGCTTTTCTTCTCCATCTCGGCCCGGGTCTCCTCGTCCACGCTGCGGAAGCCAATGACCACGCCGTGGCTGGACTCCTGGTCCCCAATTGGCACGGCCTTCATCTGGAAGTAGCGGATATTGCCCATGCAGACGGTACGGTAGTTCAGGTAATAGATTCCCCGGTCCTGGAGCTCCCGGAGCAGGGTGTCCCCGGTAAAGACCCGGCGGAGCATGTCCCGGTCGTCCGCGTAGACGCAGGTCTGTATGTACGTTTCCATATTGTCGTCCAGGGACAGCTCACCGGCAAAGAGCTGCTCCAGAAGGCCGGCGGGGCACGCGTAGATCCGCAGGGCGCTTCCCCGGCGGGTTTCCAAATCGAAATAGCAGACCAGATTGTAGTCGGTGCTCAGGGCCCGGACCAGCTCCTGGTGGCGGCGCTCCTTGCGGAGCTGCTCTTCCCGCTCCTTTTGCTTCTGGGCGGTGCAGTCCACGAGGAAGCGCTGGTAGAACAGCTCGCCGTCCTCCTCGGTCAGCTTCACATTGCCCATCACGTGGAAAACGTCCCCATTGGCGTGCCGGACCCGGTACTCCACGCTCACGCTGTCCCCCACGTTTTTCAGGGATTTGATGCAGCTCAGCAGCTTCTCCCGGTCTTCATCGATCACAGAGGTAGCGACGGTGTCGAAGCCGTCCCCGGAGAGCTCCTCCTGGGACTGGTAGCCCAGGATCTCCAGGGCGGCCCGGTTGACGCTGAGGACGCGCCGCCCGTCCAGGCTGTGGCACAGCACGCCGCAGTCCATGGTGGTGAACAGGGTCTCCAGGGCCTGGTTCTCCCGGCGGAGCTCCGTCTCATAGGCCCGCTCGCGGGTTACGTCGATGCCCACGCCCACGGTGCCCATCACGCTGCCGTCCAGGTCGTACAGGGGCGACTTATACGTGGTCAGCAGCCGGGTGCCCTCTCCGGTCTGGATGGTCTCCTCCGCCACGCCGGTCTTCTGTGTCTCCATGACGACCCGCTCCGACTCGATGCAGACAGGGTCGTCCGCCTCCACGTCCCAGATATAGGCGTGCCGCTGTCCATGGACCTGTTCTTTGGTCTTGTTCACGGTTTCGCAGAAGCTGTCGTTTACCTTTTCGTGGACGCCGTCCCTGGTTTTGTACCACACCAGGTTGGGAACGCTGTTGATGGCGGCCTCCAGGTACTGGCGGGACTCCCAGAGGTCCTTTTCCTGCCGGACGGCCCGCTGCCAGTTCTGGAAGCGGAAGCGCAGCTCCTCCCCGCCCATGGGCAGGACCCACGCGTCCGCCAGGGACGGGAAAAGACCCGCCAGCTCCTCCAGCTGTGCGCGCTCCGCCAGGACAATGAGCTCCGCCCCGCCGCCCGACAGGGCCCGGACCGTCCCGGCGGCGTCCAGCCCGGTGAGGTCGGCGAACACCGCGCCGGCCCGGGCGGCCAGGTCCGGGTCCGGCTCCTCGCTCTCCAGGAACGTATGTGTGAAGTGGTCCAGGGGAGCGGCCTCCCGAAGGGGGGCGAAAAGCTCCTGCCGGCGGCCAACGCAATAGAGCCGCAGATGACAATGATACATAAGCGTTCTCCTCCATATGGCTGCGGGTTCAAGGCTGGGCTGAGGGGAATGGATGCCCCGCCGGTTTTTCCAAGTTTATTTTAACGGTTAAAACCGCTTATGTCAACCATGGAAAAGGCTTCCGGCGGGAGAAAACAGGCTCTCCGGAAACGAAAAGAGGCGCACGGCGTCCTTGGCCGCGCGCCCCGCTTTCTCCATCCTCTGCCGGGAAGCTCACACGCTGAAATTCAATTGACGGTAGTAGCCGTCGTACACCCGGGAGATGGGCTTGTCCGCCACGGCGGGCCGCTCCGGCCCATAGAGCAGGCGGCCGATCTTGTAGCCCACGCCGTTGATGCACACGGACTCCCCGGGGGTGCGGCCGCCGAATTTCGTCATCCAGGCCAGCGCCTCGCCCACCGTGCAGCCCCGCCGCAAGCGGCCCTGCTCGTCCCAAAGCGGATCATAACCCAATTCCATATCTGCCGTGTCCTCCATTCGTAATAATCTAACGACCGCCACATATTGTATCCGACTCCCCCGGCAAAAGCAATGGCGGGAGTGGAGAAAAAAGGCGGGGATATTCGTGAAAATCATGGCTTGACAAATGATGGAAACGGGGTTTCCCTTGCGCGGCATGGTTTGCCGGAGACGGGGTGCCGTCCCGGGGCGCCGTCCCGGGCCCTCCGCCCCTCCCCCTTATTCCGCCGCGTCCACGGCGTTTCGCCAAGGTCCGCTCCGGTAGAAGAGGATGGACATGGCGGAGGCGATGGTCCAGCCGATGGGCCAGGCGCACCAGATGCCCAGCGGCCCCAGGGCCGTCCGGGACAGCAGCACCGCCAGAACCACCCGCAGGATCAGGTCCGTAAAGGTGGAAGCCATAAAATGGAGCATCCGCCCCGAGCCCCGGAGAACGCCGTCGGCCACCAGCTTGGCGGAAATGACGAAGTAGAAGGGTGAGAGAATGCGGAGGTAGTCCACGCCGGTCCGCAGGGCGGCCTCCGTGGGGCTGTCCAGAAACAAAGACAGCGCCCAGCGCCCGGCGAAGACGTACAGCAGAACCAGCGGCAGGCTCAGCAGCCACACCAGCTTCACTCCCGCCCGGAATCCGGCCCTCACCCGGGAGAGCTTCCGCGCGCCCATGTTCTGGGCCGTGTAGTTGGATACCCCGTTGGCCAGAGTGGTAAAGGAGGTGACGACCAGGTTGTTCAGCTTCACCCCGGCGGAGTAGCCCGCCATGACGCCGGTGCCGAAGCCGTTGATGACCCCCTGGAGGATGATGTTGCCCACGGAGATAAAGCTTTGCTGAAGAATGCTGGGCACGGCGATGACGGCGATCTTTTTCAGCAGCAGGGCGGAGAACAGCGGCGCGGGCTCCGGAGCCTCCACCTTCCGCAGGCGGGCGCACACCGCCCCGACGGCCAGGACGCAGCTGACCCCCTGGCAGAGGAAGGTCGCCCAGGCCACTCCGGCGATGCCCATGTCAAAGGCGGTGACGAACAGGACGTCCACGGCGATGTTGGCGGTGGAGGAAACCGCCAGGAAGAGAAAGGGCGTCCGGGAGTCCCCCAGGGCGGAGAAAATGCCGGTGGCGATGTTGTAGAAAAAGACAAAGGGCAGGCCCCAGACATAGATATCCAGATAGAGCTTGGACCCGGCAAAGGCCGCCTCCGGCGTGCGGATGAGGCGCAGCAGCCCGCCGCAGCCCAGCATTCCGGCCAGCATCAGCGCGGCGCAGAGGAGGGCGCTGGCAATGCAGGCGGTGGATACCGCCGTTTTCATCTTCCCGTACTCCCTGGCCCCGAAGAGCTGGGAGACCACCACGGAGCAGCCCATGTTGCAGCCGAAGGCGAAAGCCAGGAAGATCAGCGTCACCTCATAGCTGTTGCCCACGGCGGCCAGGGCCTCCTCGCCGATGAATTTTCCAGCCACCAGGCTGTCGGCGATGTTGTAGAGCTGCTGGAAGAGAATGCTGCCAAACAGAGGGAGGCAGAACCGCCAAAGGACGGTCTCCGGCCTCCCCACGGTCAGGTCTCGGTTCATGGGAATCACCACACTTTCCAATTTCTCAGCGGCTTTTGATTATAGTCCCAAAAACAGAGGGTGTAAACCGTCATTTTGACGGTTTACATTCTCCGCCTCCGGCTTGGCAGACGGTCCCCTTCCCCGTCGTTCGCAGCTGGCGGACATGCTTGGCCGGCGCTCTCCGCCCGCCGGGGGTATGCACATACAAAATACATTTGTCCTCCTCAGTGAAATTCACAAAGAGGACTTCCGCAAAAAGCAGCCTTTGGTGCAGTTAAGCCTTGTTTGAAAAATGGCAAAACGCCGTCTTTGGGCATCTTTTTCCGCCAGGACTGCGTTGATTTGACTTGAAATCCGTCAGGATTCCCGCGTCAAATCGCCTTGCCTGGCAAAAAAATCTGCCCAAATCCGGCATTCCGCCAATTTTCAAACAAGGTCTAATAAAATCGAATGAATAGGCGGTCTTTTCCCGTAAAACAGTTGACAAACGCGAATTTTCGCTCGTATAATAAGAGCCATGAGAGAGCAACGGGCGGGGAAGGACGCCTCCGGTGAGACCGGCGACGGCGTGGGCCTGCTCCTCCAGATCCCCCACAACGGGGAGATCAACACCATCCGGGGCAACGCGGACCGGATGCTGGCCCGGGAGGAAACTATCGCCTCCCCCGTCATGGACGGGGACATGGACAAAATCCTGCCCGTGGTGGACCAGGGCGGCTTCGGCTCCTCCATGCTGGACAACTCCCTGGAATTCCTGATGATGAACGGCATGGAGCTGCCCCAGGCCGTCATGCTCTGCATCCCGGAGCCCTGGGCCCGGGACCGCCGGATAGACCGATTTCTACCATTACTACGCCACCATGATGGAGCCCTGGGACGGCCCCGCCGCCATCGTCTTCTCCGACAGGGACACGGTGGGCGCGGTGCTGGACCGGAACGGACTCCGGCCCTGCCGGTGGTATCTCACCGGCGATGCGGATTCTCCCGCAGGTAGGTGTCCAGCGGCCCTTGGTACAGACCACACAGAGCCACGGCGTTGCTGGTGACCGCCCGGCGCAGGGTGCAGAAGCTCATCAGGTCGATGGGGGCCTCGAACACCGCCACCCAATCCAGGGCAGGGGCGCAAGGGAGCCGGAAAGCCACGCTCTTATCGCTGCCCAGGGCGTCCCGCTTAAAACTGGAGCCGCCCAGGTCATAGATGCCGCGCTTTCTGGCGAACACCGGCTTGCCGCTGCCGTCCCGGCCTACGAACACGCAGGTGGCCTCCGGGCGCTTCGGTGTCACCAGCGAGTACCTGGTCAGCGCCGACGAGATCCAGATCAAAATGGCCTAGGGGGCCAAGCCCGGCGGGGGCGGGCACCTGCCGGGGAAAAAGGTCTACCCCTGGATCGCCAAGACCCGCTGCTCCACCCCCGGCGTGACCCTCATCTCCCCGCCGCCCCATCACGACATCTGCTCCATCGAGGACCTGGCCCAGCTGATCTACGACCTGAAAAACGCCAACCGACGGGCCCGCGTCAGCGTGAAGCTGGTCAGCGAGGCGGGGGGGCGCCATCGCGGCGGGCGTGGCCAAGGCCGGGGCCCAGGCGGTCCTCATCTCCGGCCACGACGGCGGCACCGGAGCGGCGCCCCGGAGCTCCATCCACGGGGCGGGACTGCCCTGGGAGCTGGGCGTGGCGGAGACCCATCAGACCCTGATCCAAAACGGCCTGCGGAATCAGGCAGCCATTGAGGCTGACGGCAAGCTGATGACGGGCCGGGACGTGGCCATCGCCTGCATGCTGGGGGCGGAGGAGTTCGGTTTCGCCACTGCGCCCCTGGTGGCCCTGGGCTACTGCATGATGCGGGTATGCAACCTGGACACCTGCCCGGCGGGCATCGCCACCCAGGACCCGGAGCCCCGGAAGCGGTTCTCCGGGAAGCCGGAATACGTGGTCAACTTCATGTATTTCGTGGCCCAGGAGCTGCGGGAGTACATAGTGCGCCTGGGCGTCCGCACGGTGGACGAGCTGGTGGGCCGCTGCGACCTGCTCCGGGTCCTGGAAAAGCGGGTGACCCGCCGGGCGGAGACCCTGGACCTCAGCGCCCTGCTGCAAAACCCCTGGGGAGACCAGGTGCCCCACTTCGACCCTGCCGCCGCTTACGGCTTCCACCTGGAGCGAACGGCGGACGTGAGCGTCCTCCTGGAGAAGCCGGGAAAAACCCTCAAAACGAAAAAACCGGGCGGCTGGACGTCCGGGTCTCCTCTACGGACCGGGCCTTTGGAACACTCTTCGGCTCCGAGATTACCCGGGTCTGCGGAAACGACCTGCCAGAGGACAGCTATGTCGTCTCCTGCCGGGGCGGAGGCGGGCAGTCCTTCGGGGCCTTCATCCCCAGCGGCCTGACGCTGATTCTGGAGGGCGACAGCAACGATGGGCTAGGCCTTGTTTGAAAATTGGCGGAATGCCGGATTTGGGCAGATTTTTTTGCCAGGCAAGGCGATTTGACGCGGGAATCCTGACGGATTTCAAGTCAAATTAAGGAAGCACTGATTTAATCAACGTGTGCAGATTTGCGCCAGAAATTTTCGCTGGCAAGGAAGAAAATCGCAGAAATCCTGGCGGATTTCAAGATTTTCTGACGCAGATCAGCGGAAATTTATGGCGTAAAGATGTGTGCGGGGATTAAATCAGTGCTTCCTTAACGCAGTCCTGGCGGAGAAAGATGCCCAAAGACGGCGTTTTGCCATTTTTCAAACAAGGCCTAGGCAAGGGCCTCTCCGGCGGGAAGCTGATTCTCTATCCGCCGAGGAACAGCGCCTTCCAGCCCGGGGAGCATATCATCGCGGGCAACGCGGACCTCTATGGCGCCGCCAGCGGCCAGGCGTTTATCAACGGTATGGCGGGAGAGCGCTTCTGCGTCCGTAACTCCGGCGCCTCCGCCGTGGTGGAGGGCGTGGGCGGCCACGGCTGTGAATACATGACCGGGGGCCAGGTGGTCATCCTGGGGCCCGCGGGGAAGAACTTCGCCGCCGGCATGAGCGGCGGCGTGGCCTACGTGCTGGACGAGGGGCACGACCTGCACCTGCGGCTGAACAAGGAGCAGGTACAGTCCTCCGAGGGGAGCTTCGCCACCAATGTGGAAAAGGTTTTCGCGGCGGGAGACATGCGCCGGGGGCAGTCCCTGGTGGTGTGGGCCATCGCCGAAGGACGGACCGCAGCGGCAGAGGTGGACGCGTACCTCAACGGCTGCACCAATCTTGTCCAGAGCATGCAGCGCCCAAATCCCCTCCCCCTTTTCCAAGGAGAACCATCCGTTTGCCAGGCGGCGGCAAGCCGCCCCGGCCGAGCCATAAAGAAGAGGAGGCCCCATGAAGAACAGCCGCCTGTTTGAAATTTTATACCTCCTGGTGGAAAAGAGAGCCGTCACCGCCGGGGAGCTGGCCCGGCGGCTGGAGGTATCGGAGCGGACCATCTACCGGGACGTCGACGCCCTGTCCGCCGCCGGCATCCCGGTGTTCACCCAGAAGGGCCAGGGAGGCGGCATCCGGCTGATGGACCAGTTTGTCCTGGACAAGGCCCTCCTTTCCCAAGAGCAGCAGGATGAAATCCTGTTCGCCCTCCAGGCCACTCTGGCTACCGGGGGCCGGCCGGAGGACGGCACCCTGTCCCGGCTGACCGCCCTGTTCCGCCGGGAAGGCGGCGACTGGCTGGAGGTGGACTTCACCGACTGGGGCAGCGGGGCGGCGGAACGGGAGACGTTTGCCCTGGTGAAGGGGGCCATTCTGGCGCGCCGCCCTTTGACTTTCACTTACTACAGCTCCGCCGGGGAGACGAGCCGCCGGACCGTGGAGCCCGCCCGGCTGGTCTTCAAGGGCGGGTGCTGGTATCTGTCGGCCTTCTGCCAAAAGCGGCAGGACTGGCGGGTCTTCCGCCTAGTACGGATGGAGAATCCGGCCCTGGCGGAGGGGACCTGCCCGCCCCGCCGTCCTCCGGAGCGGCTGGAACCTCCCCCGCCCGCCGGATACCGGGACGTGGAACTCCGGCTGCGGTTCGCGCCCTCCGCCGCCTGGCGGGTGCGGGACTATTTTCACCCCAGGCAGATCACCCGGGAGCCGGACGGCCATCTGCTGGTATGCTGCAATTTTCCGGAGGACCAGTGGCTGCTGTCCTTCCTCCTGTCCTTCGGCAGTCAGCTGGAGGTGCTGTCCCCGGCCTATTGGCGGGACGTTCTCGTCCAGGAAAGCAAAAAAATTTCAGACCTTTATGAAACCTGACAAACCCTGTCCGGTTTGGAGGTGTATCCTGTTATCAGAAGCGGGGGAAAACCCGCCCAAGATAAGGAGGTCAACCCAATGGAAGAACGGAAATTTTGCCAGTGCTGCGGCATGCCCCTGGACAAGCCCGAGGACGCGGGCACCGAGGCGGACGGCGCCCGCAGCGGCGACTACTGCCACTACTGCTACCAGAACGGGGCCTTTACCGCCCCCGGCGCCTCTATGGACGACATCATCGCCTTCAACCTGAAATTCAATGAGGAGAACGGCCATCCCTTTGGCCCTCAGAAAGAGGCGGAGGCCATGATGAGAAGCTGGTTCCCCACCTTGAAGCGGTGGAAGAACCCGTAAGAAAACCCTGGGAATCCGGAAACCAAACATAAAAACGGCGCTCTTGCAAAAGCAAGAGCGCTGTTTTATGTTCCGGTCTCAACCCGCCTGGACGGTCTCAGGCGCACCGTTACTCCTCTTCGTCGGTGACGATGAGGCCGTAGCCGCCGCTCTTCCGGCGGTAGACGATGCACAGGCTGTCGTCCTCGCTGCTGCGGAAGACGAAGAAGCTGTGGTCCAGCAGGTTCATTTGCAGGATGGCCTCCTCCGTGCTCATGGGCTTCACGGCGAAGCGCTTGGTGCGGACCACGGGGAACTCCTTCTCCTCCGCCACTTCGAAGTCGCTGGCCGGGGCGGGAGGCGGGAAGCCCTCGCTCCGCAAGCGCTTGGAGAGCCGGGTCTTATTCTTCAGAATCTGACGCTCGATATAGCCCACGGCGGCGTCCACAGCGCCGCGCATATCGCCGTCCGGCGCCTCCGTCTGGGCCCGGAGCAGAGCGCCGCCGCTCCGAACGGTGATCTCCACCGTGCAGCGGTGGTCCTTCTCCACCGAGAATGTCACAAACGCGGTGGTATCCTCCCGGAAATACTTTTCCAGCTTGGCAATTTTCTTTTCCGTGTAAGCCTTGATGGAATCATTGAGGGAGACCTTCTTGCAGGCGTAGGTGTACTTCATCGAGATCGCTCCTTTCGTGTGAAAAGGGCCGATAGGGGCTTTGCGGAGGCCCTTTTGTATAATATAACATATTTGTATTGAAATGGGAAGAGGAAACCGGCGTTTTTTCAAAAGATTCACAAATATTTTCCCCTGTCCTCCCACGCCGGCCACTTTCGACAAAAGAAGACGGAAAACGGCAAAACCTCCTATTTACAAAACCTGGAAAACATGGTACTTTGATATAGGAAGCTTTCCAATATCCCACCCGCTTGGGCCGCATGGCGTTTGACCGTGCGGCTCCTTTTTATAGGAAGCGCTGATTTAATCAACGTGTGCAGATTTGCGCCAGAAATTTTCGCTGGCAAGGAAGAAAATTGCAGGAATCCTGGCGGATTTCAAGATTTTCTGACGCAGATCAGCGGAAATTTATGGCGTAAAGATGTGCGCGGGGATTAAATCAGTGCTTCCTATAGTTACCACAGTTGAAAAGAATCCAATGGATTCTTTTCAACACAGCGCGGGTATACCGCGCTGTGGGCCGCGAATGCGGCTTTCTGCGGTGAACTTCATAGGAAACGCATAGGCGCCTTGCGCCTCGGCGGACCGCAGGTCCGCCGGTTGAAAAGGAGGGTTTACTCCTTTTCAACTCTGCGGCAAAAAAATCGCCGCAGCTGGCCGCGTTTGCGGCCGTGGTTTGGACTTCATAGAGAACAAAGCGTGTTTCACACGCCAGCGGGCCATTAGGCCTTGTTTGAAAAAAGTCTAAACGCCCAAAACGGCGGATCTTTTTCCGC
>CAJTVF010000016.1 GCA_910579435.1 uncultured Oscillibacter sp. | reverse complement strand
GGGAATTTATGGCGTGAAGCTGTGTGCGGGGATTTAATCAGTGGTTCCTTAAGCGAAACCGCCGCCGTTTTTTACGACTGGAAAACGGCGGATCCCTTTGATTACGAGAAGGCTGGGTGCGGCTCTTTTCAAATTTCTGCTACCCCGCAGACCGTCCGCTTTGACTGCTATTCGATGAAGCAGGAGGACATGAAGCGCTTCTCGTCCCTCATGTCCAAATTCGGATGCCCGCTGTATGACCCGCAGTCCGGGGTGCGCTTTGATAAAATATCCCTGTTCTTCATAGACGAGGCCGGTGAATATCAGGACCAGGCAGAGCAGACGCTCTCCCGCCTGCTTCCCCGTTTGGAAACGATTACCCAGACAGGCACCTGGGAGGAGTCTCTCCAGCACGCAAAATCGCCGGCTTCCATCAAGTATGACGCCATCATCCACCGCGCGAAAACCCTGACCAAGGTGACCTCCACCATACGCTTCGGCAGCGCCTGGGCAAGCCGCGCCTGTTCCTGCAAAACCGCGCTGCTCACAGAACAGGAGGCGTCCCGCCGCCTATTGGGGGAATTGCTGCAAAAGTCGATGGAGCGGGTGGTAAAGGATTTTCTCGACCGGACCTATTATGAATAGGGTTGCCCGTTTTACCGCTCCCCTGCATACCCGCAAGACTCCACACGCTGAAAAGAGACAGCGCCCGGAACCGGGCGCTGTCTTTTCCAAACGGCCTTATTTGCTCAAAACCAGCTTAAAGTCCGTCCCCTGGGGCTCCGCCTTCACCTGATAGCCCTGGGACTGGGCGTAGCGGGTGACGTTCTCCACCGCCACCTGGGCGTCCACCAGGACCTCCAGGGAGGCGGGGGCGCCTTTCTGGATGGCCTTCTGGGTCATCACCACGGGCATGGGGCAGGACAGTCCTCTCGCGTCAATCATCATGCTTCCTCCTTTCCGGGAAGATGCAGCAGGCTCACCACCAGCAGGACCACGAAGCCGGTCACCACGGCGATCATGCCCGCCGTTCCGATGCCGCCCACCTGGTACGTGCCGTCCACCACGCTGTCAGGATTCCCCGCCAGGCCGAAGTTGTGGGCAATGGCGGCTCCCACGATCATGCCCAGCACCGTTACGGCGGCGTCGCCGTTGCCCTCGCCCGCCAGGATCAGCTGCCGCAGGGGGCAGCCCCCCAGCAGGATGGAGCCCCAGCCCGCCAGGGCCATGCCCAGGAAGGACCAGAGGTGCTGGCTGTGGGCCACGGGCTGGGAGAGCATGGAGAGATTATAATTCCCAAGGATGAGATTTCCCACGGTGACGGTGGCCCAAATCGCCAGGAAGCCCGCCAGCAGCGTGAAGTCCCGAATCAGGAACGCGTCCCGGAGCCCTCCCGCCATGCACAGGCGGCTGCGCTGGGCCAGGAAGCCCACCGCCAGCCCGGCGGCCAGGGAAATCAGCCAGAAGGCCCGCATGGACCCCGGCCCCTCCTCAGAGAACTTCAAAAGCCCCGGGACCAGCAAAAGCAGGGCCAGCAGGCCCGCCATCACGGCGGGCAGGGCCAGGCCCTCTCCCATCTTCACCGGATAGGCCCGGCCCAGGGAAAAGCCCTTTTTCAAAAAGGCCACGCCCACCAGAATGCCCGCCAGAAAGCCCATCAGGCCCGCCACCGCGGTCAGGTCCCCGCCGCCCAGGCGGATGACCATCCGCAGGGGGCAGCCCAGGAAGGCCAGCGCGCCAATCATCACAAACAGCCCCAGCACAAAGCGGCTGGCGGGGCAGGACCCCGCCCGGGCCTTGAACTCCCGGAAGGCGAAGGCCGAGAGCAGCGCCCCCAGGACGATGCCGGGGATCTCCGGGCGGAGGTACTGGACCTTCCCCGCGCTGTGGAGCCCCAGGGCCCCGGCGATGTCCCGCTCAAAACAGGCGATGCAGAAGCCCATGTTCTTGGGGTTCCCGGCGGCGGTCAAGATCAGCGCCGCCGCGCCCACCACGACCCCAGCCAGGATCATCAGGCCATAGCGGCGGGCAAAGGTGTTTTCTTTCATAAAGTTCCTCCTCAATCTGCTATTCTTTCTTTAGAATAACGCTTTTCGGAAAAAGGACCCCTCAAAGGGTCAGCACATGGAAGCCCGCTGCCTCGATGCCCGCCTCCCGGAAGCGGCGTTCCAGAATCTCCCGCAGCTCCGGCGGGGCGGACCAGGCCAGCCCGCAGTCGGAGGTAACGCTCCGGGGCACGGAGATCAGCTTTCCCTCCAGGCCCTCCCGGCGGCAGAGACGCTCCGCCGCCATGGCTCCGGCGGTGGTGTGGAAGGACACCACGCAGCGCGGGACCCGCTGGCGCATGGCAGTCCCTCCTTTTCGTTATTCTTTTTCAAGAATAGCATATTCCTCCTCTGAGCGCAAGGCTCTTCCGCAAAAAGGTCAATCTATTTTGGGTTTTTTGTGTTTTCGCCAGTTTTGTCTCTCCGTTTCCAGCAGAATCACCAATGGCGTTCCGCCTGCCGCCGCTTGCCCCGCATAATCTCCGTCTCTTTGGGAATCCTTTTCCAGGGAAGCAATGCCATTCGTTTCAGCCGGTTTGGAAAAGCAATGCTTTAGGAAGCACTGATTTAATCCCCGCGCACATCTTTACGCCATAAATTTCCGCTGATCTGCGTCAGAAAATCTTGAAATCTGCCAGGATTCCTGCAATTTTCTTCCTTGCCAGCAAAAATTTCTGGCGCAAATCTGCACGCGTTGATTAAATCAGTGCTTCCTTTATTATCAAAAATTCACAATGGCCCTTTCAAATTGTTGTTCGAAATGATGATTGCCAAAAACTTCACGTTGTGATACCATTACTTCTGGAAAAGACCCAAACAAATCGTTTGCGCAATCGTTTATATGGCATTCCGGTACGATTTGTACCCAAATATCGAAAGGAGTTCCTGTATTATGAAAGCGAAAATCGGCATCAATGGTTTTGGCCGCATCGGCCGCATCGTGTTCCGCGCCGCCCTGAAGCGTGACGACGTCGAGGTCGTCGGCCTGAACGACCCCTTCATGAACCCCGAGTATATGGCCTACATGCTGAAATATGACAGCGTGCATGGCCGTTTCCCCGGCGAGGTTTCCTACACCGCCGACGCCCTGGTGGTGGACGGCAAGGAGTTCAAGGTGTTCACCGCCAAGGAAGTTTCCGACATTCCCTGGAGCACCGTCGGCGCGGAGTATATCTGCGAGTGCACCGGCCAGCACCTGGAAAAGAGCAAGTGCGAAGGCCACATCAAGGCCGGAGCCAAGCATGTCATCATGGGCGCCCCCTCCAAGGACGACACCCCGATGTTCGTCATGGGCGTGAACAATAAAAAGTACACCTCCGACATGACCTATGTCTCCAACGCCTCCTGCACCACCAACTGCCTGGCCCCCATCGCCAAGGTTCTGAACGAGAAGTTCGGCATCGTCGAGGGCCTGATGACCACCGTCCACTCCGTCACCCCCACCCAGAAGCTGCTGGACGGCGCTTCCATGAAGGACTGGCGGGGCGGCCGCGCGGCCACCGGCAACATCATCCCCTCCTCCACCGGCGCGGCCAAGGCCGTGGGCAAGGTCATCCCCGAGCTGAACGGCAAGCTGACCGGCATCTCCATGCGCGTTCCCACCCTGGACGTGTCCGTGGTGGACCTGACCGCCCGCCTGGAAAAGCCCGCCAGCTATGAGGACATCTGCAAGGCCATGAAGGAGGCCAGCGAGGGCGAGCTGAAGGGCATCCTCGGCTACACCGACGAGGACGTGGTTTCCAGCGACTTCCTGGGCTGCCCCCTCACCTCCATCTTCGACAAGAAGGCCGGCCTGTCCCTGACCGACAACTTTGTCAAGGTCGTCTCCTGGTACGACAACGAGACCGGCTACGCCAACAAGATGGTGGAGCTGATCGCCTATATGTTCTCTGTGGACAACAAGTAAGGATTTCCATGAACCAGGTCCCGCCGTTTTCAGGACGGCGGGACCTTTTTTGCAGATTGGAAAATTTTTTGTTGCCATTTGGGAAAGAATATAGTAGAATACAAAGGCAGTCCTCCGCAGGCAGCTGCGGAGCCGGTCTCGCGCAATGAAGCTCTGCGAACCATGTCAGGCGGGGAACCGAGCAGCATTAAGCGGAATGTTTCATGTGCCGCGAGGCAACCGGCTCCGCAGCTGCGTGTGGAGGACGCCGTCTGCTTTCAGCAGACGGCGCCAGTTTTCAGACCTGCGGAGGTCTGAAAATTTATGATTGAAACGGTGCAGGAACCCCCTCCTGGGTTATCTCCGCGCCAAGAGCCGCCGCAAACGGCGGTTGCGCTCCGAAACGTGTCTGCGGACACAGTCCCGCACACACCCTTCCTTCCCGTTGTCTGGGATTTCTGCATTTACTGGCACGTTGAACAACGATTTTCGGAGGTGAGACGGTGTATCAGGCCCTCTATCGAAAGTGGCGGCCCAAGGCCTTCGCCGACGTCATCGGCCAGGAGCATATTACCGAGACTCTCCGCCGCCAGGTGGCCGAGGGGCGGACCTCCCATGCCTACCTCTTCACCGGCACCCGGGGCACCGGAAAGACCACCTGCGCCAAAATCCTGGCCAAGGCCGTGAACTGCGAGTCCCCCGTAGACGGGGACCCCTGCGGGAAGTGTCCCTCCTGCCTCGGCATCGACAGCGGCAGCTTCCTGGACGTGCTGGAGCTGGACGCCGCCTCCAACAACGGCGTGGACCAGGTCCGGGCCCTCCGGGACGAGGCGGTCTACTCCCCCGCCAACGTGAAAAAGCGGGTCTACATCGTGGACGAGGTCCACATGCTCTCCACCGCCGCCTTCAACGCCCTGCTGAAGATTCTGGAGGAGCCGCCGGAACACCTGATGTTCATTCTGGCCACTACGGAGCTCCACAAGGTTCCGGCTACCATTCTCTCCCGCTGCCAGCGGTTCTCCTTCCGGCGCATCCGGCCGGAGGACGTGGCCCGGCGGCTCCGTTTTGTGGCGGAACAGGAACGCATCGACCTCCGGCCCGATGGAGCCGAGGTCCTCAGCCGCCTGGCGGACGGAGCTCTGCGGGACGGGCTCAGCCTGCTGGACCAGTGCGCCGCCGCCGGGGGGACCATCGACGCCGCCGCGGTGCTGGACGTGCTGGGGCTGGCGGGGAACCTCCAGACCGCCAAATTGATGGAATTGATTCTGGCCCGGGACGCCCAGGGGGCCCTCCTTCTGCTGGACGAGCTCTACAAGGGCGGCAAGGATATGGGAGCGGTGCTCT
Source organism: uncultured Oscillibacter sp. (assembly GCA_910579435.1). Lineage (GTDB taxonomy): Bacteria > Bacillota > Clostridia > Oscillospirales > Oscillospiraceae > Oscillibacter. The sequence goes on along the minus strand of CAJTVF010000016.1, from coordinate 44,133 downwards.
CGGAGCTGTCCACCCTCACCCGGGACCTGCTGCTGCAAAAAACCGCCCCCAAGGGCGGCGCGGCCCTGCTCTCCGGCGGCTTTGACGCCGCCGCCCTGGACCGCCTGGGAAAGGGCGTGCCCGCCGGGCGCTTCCTGCACCTGGCCTCTACCCTGCAAAAAGCCTCGGCGGAGCTGTACGCCAGCGTCAACCGCCGTCTGGATACGGAGCTCTGCCTCCTGCGCCTGTGCGACGAGAGCCTCTCCGGGGATCTGACGGCCCTGGAGGCCCGGATCCGCCGCCTGGAGGACAACCAGTCCGCCCGGGCGGAGCTGGCCCAGCGGCCCGCGTCCCCGCCGCTGAAGCAAGCGCCCGCACCGCCGCCCCGAACGGAAGCCGGGATGACTGAGTCAGACCCGCCCCCCTGGGACGATCCCCCCCTGCCGGAGGAACCGCCCCTGATGGACGAGCCGGGACAGCGGGTCTATGACATTCCGGAGGACGCTCCCCCGCCGCCGGCCCCAAAGAAGGCGGACCGCTCTCCGGCGGTCCCTGCCGCCGAACCGGCCCCCGCCGCCCCCGCAAAGCCGCCGGACGGCGGCTGGTGGCGGACCCTGGCGGAGAACTGCAAGGGCCGCCTGTCCCCCATGTACCGGCCCTTCCTGGGCATGTGCTCCGGCTTTCTGGAGGGGGACCTGCTGACGGTCTGCGCCCCTGACGACCTGACCCTGGGCCGCCTGGACAACGACCGGGTCCGGGAGGCCCTGGAACAGGAGGCGGAAGCCCTGACCGGTCATCCGGTGCGGCTGGCGCTCCGCGCGGGGGAGCCCCCCAAGTCCTCCCCGGAGGAAAACCTGAAAAACCTGCTGGAATTCAGCCGGCAGTTTGACAACATTGAAATCAAATAAACAAAGGAGAACATCACTATGGGATACAGCGCCCGCCGCGGCTTCAGCAGCGGCAATTTGAAGGCCACCGGCGCACAGCGCCAGGCCGCCGTCCAGCAGCAGATCGCCCAGATGCAGGAGGCCATGAACGCCGCCCAGACGGAGGTGGAAAACCGCTCCTTCACCGCCAGCGTAGGCGGCGGCGCGGTGGAAGCCGTGGCCAGCGGCAAGAAGGAGCTGACGGCCCTCACCATCAAGCCGGAGGCCGTGGACCCCGAGGACGTGGAGATGCTCCAGGATCTGGTGGTCTCCGCCGTCAACGAGGCCCTGCGCCAGGCCGGGGACGCCATGGACAAGGCCATGGACAGCATCACCGGCGGGCTGAACCTGGGCGGACTGGGACTTTGAGCGAAGGGCGGGGCCAGGACGGTCCCGCCTTTTTTCCAAGGAGGTTTTATGAAACAAACAAAGCGCCTTTGGGCTGCGCTGCTGGCCCTGGTTCTGCTGGCGGGCTGCGGCTATCAGAGGACGGAGCCCCTGCCCTACCCGGAGCCCGCCGCCTCGGAACCGGGGAAGACGATTGCCTATGTGCCCCTGGACGACCGGCCGGACAACGTGGAGCGGGTGGAGTATCTGGCGGAATCCCTGGGGTATGCCCTGGTGATGCCGGAGAAGGTCCTGTACCGGACAGCGTTGGACGGCCAGCCGAAAAACTTTGACACTCTCCAGCGGGGGGAGCCTTGGTCCCTGTTCACTTGGGTCCTTGAGCAGGAAGCGGCGGGGTGCGACCGCTATATTCTTTCCCTGGACCAGATGCACTCCGGGGGATTGGTGGCCTCCCGCTCCATGACGGGATACGGCATCGAGCTTCCCGGCGGCGGAACCGCCCGGGTGTACTCCATGCTGGAAAAGCTTTTGGCGGCTCTCTCCGCCGACGAGAAGAACGTGGTCTGGCTGCTGGACAGCGTGATGCGGCTGGCCCCCACCGTGGGCTACGAGGGAGGGACGCTGGAGGACTACAACGCAATCCGGGCCTTTGGCGCCCTGCCCCGGCGGACACTGGAGGGGGAGGCGCTGAACCTGGAGAACCTGGACGAAAGCTATTGGTGGGGCCCCAATGGGGAGAACCTCCGCTCCCGAACGAAGGAAGAGGGCACCTATGAGGCCGCCCTCCGGCACGTGCGGTCCCGGGCGCGGAAGATGACGCTCTCCTACGTGGTGCAGGACACGCTGGCCAAACCCGGTTATGAGAACTTCCGCCTGTTAATCGGCATCGACGACTCGTCCCTGGAGGACTGCATCCAGAAAAACGAAATTGCCTACCTCCGCCAAGGGCTTCGAACGGACAGCGAGGGGACGCAATTAGACTGGCTCCTCTCCGGGGTGGACGATCTGGCCTTTAAGGCCGTGGCCCGGCTGTATCTGGACGAGACGGACTGGCAGGGGTACAGTGTGAACCTCCAATTCTTCGGCGGCACGGAGGACCTGCCCGCCTGTGAGTACGACTTCCAGCCCCTGGCCGAAATCGTGCTGGAGCACTTTGAATTTTTCGACCTTCTACAGGGCAGGGCGGCGCAGCTGCATGTCCTGGTCCTGACCCAGCCGAAGGAGGAGTCCCTGAAACAGGCGTATATCAACCTGCTCCTCCAAACGTTGGAGGACCGCCGGGAATACCAGCAGCCCACTATTCTCATTGACGCCAGCAATGGGACCTATGGGACGGCGTTCTATGAGGCGCTGACCAAGGACACGGAACTGGGATATCTCCTGGCCTACTCCGGGATGCTGGACATGGCCATCGTCACCGGCACGGCCCTGAGCCACGGCGCGGCACGGTACGCCGTGCTGAAAAACGGGGAGAACACTGACGCGATGGACCGGGCCTGGGCCCGGACCCTGGCGGACAGCGTCCTCAAGGACTTCTGCTACAAAGGCGTGGTGCGAAACGACCTGCTCGCCTATATCCGAAATGACCTGGGCGGCGACCCCAACAACTTCTGGTCTCCGGAGCTGGACCGGGAGGACTTGCTCCGCCGCTTGGAGGAGGACATGAAGAAGGAGACGGCCCCCGTCATCCGCACTCTGGAGCAAAGCCGCTTCCTGTCCTCTCTGGAGGAGGAACCGGAGGAAAAGCACTGGGGCGGCATCGCCCTGGAGAACTACCGCTTCCCCTGGGACCGGGCCTTTGAGATCGGCATGGACATCCGCCTGGGGGAGTTCCACTAGCGCACTATCCGCGTAAAAAGCCCGCCGTCCACAGACGGCGGGCTTTCTTTACATTACATTCACTTCGGGAAGGGCAGGGGAAAACGCACGGCACCTTACAGCTGCTTCACGGTGTAGTACACCGACAGAATGAAGACCACGATTCCCAGAGCCCACATGGCGTAATAGGCCACGGCGGAGCTGAACAGGCTCAGCACCACCGCCACGGCGGACAGGCCGATGGCACCATAGATGGGCAGCAGGTCCGCGTCCGGGGGGAGCAGCTTCCCCAGCTTCTTGTTTTTCGCCAGCCAGCACAGGCCCGCCAGCAGCAGGACATAGACCAAGGCCAGCACCTTTACGGGCAGGCCCAGGGTCAGGTGGTTGAACAGGCGGCGGCACATCCACAGGAGAATCAGCGTCCCGCTCAGGACCGTCATGGACACGGAACACTCCCGGTCGTAGAACGACCAGATGACCGTCAGGACCATTACCACCGGCACCACCACGCTGAGGAGGGTCACGGCGGACTCGAAATACAAACGGATCAGCACGCTGCCGCCGCCGAAGAACACACCCAGGCCGATAAGGCACCAGCCGATGAGGCGTTTCCGCTGCTCCGCCTTCCACAGCACGCTCAAAACCACGCCCAGAACCAGAACCGCCGCTCCCAGGCCCGCGAAAATCAGCAGCCGGTCATGCCAGACTAGGGCTTCATTCACCACGTTGCCGTGGATGTAATATCTGCGGAGAACCAGCAGATAGATTTCCGCCAGGCAGGCCGCAAAGAAGAAGAGGGTCGCGCCGTACAGGGAATTATCCCACTTCGTGGACTTTTCGTTTGGATTCTTTGCCATTTATCAAGACCTCCAAGGTGTTTTTTCTTCTAAAAATGCCCGGCGGACCAGCCTCCGCCGACAGGCTTAAATAGTATATCAGACTTTTCCTCCTTTTGCAAGGCTCTTCCTGCCAGGTTTTTTATTTTTTCGCGATGTCTGCCGTTTTTCGTTGAGAAGCGTCCCGGGACGTGCTATACTATAGAAATCACGATCAGACAGACAAGAGGATTGCTATGAAACATCTTACCGCATATGTTTTCCTGATGCTTCTGCTTCTCTCCGGCTGCGGCGCTCAGCTGAGCCCGGACGAGGCCCAGGAGAGCATCCAGGTCATCGCCATGGACACCGCCATGCTCATCACCACCTACGGCGAACGGTCTCCCGCCGCCGCCTACGCCTGCGAAGACGTTATCCGGGACCTGGAGGCCAAGCTCTCCCGGACCGTTGAGGACAGCGAGGTCTCCCGGCTCAACAACAATGCCGGGAAGGAACTGACGGTGATTGGAGAAGACCTCAGCGCCCTTCTGGACGCCGCTGCCTACTACAATTTCACAACTGGCGGGGCCTTCAACATCGCCATCGCGCCGGCAGCCTCCGCCTGGGGCTTTACGAAGGACCATTTCCAGGTCCCCTCTCAGGAGGAGATTGACGAGCTTTTGAAGCTGGTGGATGGGTTCACGCTCCGGGAGGAGCCGGAGGGCGTGGCCCTGGGGCCGGGACAGTCCATTGACCTGGGAGCCATTGCCAAGGGCTACGCCGCCGACAAGATTGTGCAGGTTTTCCAGGAGTATGAGGTCCCCCGGGGACTCGCCCAATTGGGCGGCAACGTCCTGGCCTACGGCGACCGGCCCGACGGCACCCCCTGGCGGGTAGGCATCCAGGACCCGGCGAAGCCCGGCGGCAAAAACGCCTTCGTAGGCGTGCTGGAGCTGACGGACGCCTTCGCCGTCACCTCCGGGGGCTACCAGCGGTACTTTGAGCAGGACGGGAAAACCTATCACCACATCATCGACCCCGCCACCGGATACCCGGCGGACAGCGGGCTGACCTCCGTCACCGTTGTTGCCGCTCTTGGAGAAGGGGACGGCAGCGGCTTCCCCGGGACCATGTGCGACGCCTACTCCACCGCCCTCTTTATCATGGGGGAGGAACAGGCTCTCGCCTTCTGGCGGGATGAAACGCGGTGGGGCGAGCAGGGATGTCCTTTCGGCCTGGTGCTGGTGACGGAGGACGGCCGGGTCTTGGTCACGGAGGGCCTGGCGGACCGGTTCACCCTGGACGAGGACAGCGGATACACGTATGAAGCCGTTTCCTAAGCTCCGGCCCACGGCGTGGGACGCGTTGGTGGTGCTGTGCGTGGCCGCCCTGGCCGTCGGCCTGGCCGTGTTCCAGTGGCGGGGCGGACAGTCTCAGGCCCTGACGGCGGTGGTATCCGTGGACGGAGCGGAGGTAGACCGCTTTTCGCCGGAGGACCTGCTGGAACATCCCAGAACCTATACCGGCAACGGGTACACTCTGACAGTGGTGTTCGGCATCGACTACGAGGGTCCGGCCCGGAACGCCATGCCCCCCTCCGGGGAGTCCGGTCTCCGTGCAGCCGCCTCCGACTGCCCTACGCAGGACTGCGTTCACACCGGAATCATTGCAAGAAGCGGGCAGAGCATTGTCTGCCTCCCCGCGCGGATCATCATCCGCCTGGAGGGCGGGAGGGCGGAAGACGGCGGCGTGGACGCGGTGTTAGGTTAGGAGGCGCAGCATGAAACTGACCACCAAGCAGCTCACCCTCTGCGCCCTGCTGACCGCCACGGCCCTGGCGCTGAGTTATCTGGAAAACCTCTTCCCCCTCTCTCTGGCCATTCCCATCCCCGGGGTCAAGCTGGGCCTTGCCAACATTGTGACGGTCTTTGCCCTTTACGCCATGGGGCCGGGGCAGGCGCTTTTGATCCTGCTGGCCCGGTGCTTTCTGGGGGCCCTCTTCGCCGGGAACATGAACGCGCTGGTTTTCTCCCTGCTGGGGGCCTTGAGCGCCATGGGAGCCATGGTGCTCCTCTCCCGGCTGCGGGGCCTTTCCATCTACGGCGTGTCCGCCGGCGGCGCGGCGGCCCACAACTGCGGGCAGATCGCCGCCGCCATGCTGACCCTGGGCAGCTCCGCTCCCCTCTATTATCTGCCCGTTTTGCTCGCGGTATCCCTGTTCACCGGCGGATTGACCGGACTGGCCTCCGCCTGCCTGTTTCAAGGGCTGCGCTCCACCAATCTCATGAAAGGCTGACGGCTATGGACAAGAAGGACAAAAAAGACGAAATCATCCTCCAGCAGCTGGAGGTCATCCAGACCCTGACGGAGCACAACCTCCGCCGCATGGGGACGGACTTCTGGGGCGCGCCCCCCGCACCGGAGGCCAAAGCGCCGAAGGAGCCGGGCGGGACGGCCCCGGCATCCTCCCAGGAGAAACCGAACGCCCCGGAAGCCCCTCAGGCCGCAGGCGGAACCGCCGGGCCCCAGAAGGAAGCCTCCCCGCCGGAGAAGCTGGAGGACCTGCAAATGGAGCTGGACAGCTACATTGGCCTGTCCGCTGTGAAGAAGGAGGTCCGGAACCTCATTGACCTGGTGAAGATTCACCAGCTTCGGGAGAAAAACGGCCTCCCGGTGACGGAGCTGTCCCTCCACATGGTGTTCTCCGGCAGTCCCGGCACCGGGAAAACCACCATCGCCCGGCTGATGGCCCGGATCTTCCACTCCCTGGGCATCCTCTCCAAGGGCCAGCTGGTGGAGGTGGACCGGGCCGGGCTGGTGGCGGGCTATGTGGGCCAGACGGCCCTGAAGACCAAAAAGGCCGTTGAAAAAGCCCTGGGGGGCGTACTCTTCATCGACGAGGCTTACGCCCTCAACAGCTCCTCCGGGAACGACTTCGGGCAGGAGGCCATTGACACCATCCTCAAGGCCATGGAGGACCACCGGGACGACCTGGTGGTCATTGCCGCCGGGTACGACGAACTGATGGACCGCTTTATCCACTCCAACCCCGGCCTGGAATCCCGGTTCAACCGCTTCCTCCATTTTGAGGACTACTCGCCGGAGGAGCTGCTGGAGATTTTCAAAATGCGCTGCGGCAAGGGCTGCTATGAGCTGGAGGAGGACGCCGCCGGGCTGGTCCGGGACTTCCTCCGGGAGGAAAACCGGGACCCGGAGTCCTTCGGCAACGCCCGGGGGGTGCGGAACGTCTTTGAGCGCATCCTGGTCTGCCAGGCGAACCGCCTGGCGGGACAGGAAAACGTCACCCGGGAGGACCTGATGAAGCTGACGGCGGCGGACGTGCTGGCCGCCCGGGGCCGGGAGGCCGCCAAGCCCGGAGCGGAGGAGGGCGTATGAAAACGGCAAAGCTCTTCCTGGCGGGCATGTACCTCCACCTGGTCCTCAGCGTCGCCGCCCCCATCGGCATTTTGTACCTGGGCTGGGGCGGGGCCGGGTGGAACCGCTCCAACGGCTCTTTGCTGCTGGTGTACCTGCTGGCCGTCGGCCTGGTCCAGCTGCTGGGCTGGACCAGCGCGGGGGCCTCGATTCTGGCTTACCGCCGGAACGACATGGCCCGGCTTCTGTCCGGCTGGCGAGCCCTGAAGCTGGGGGCCATCCCCTTTTATATCCTGAACTTTCTTTGGAGCGTCCTGGTCTGGGGGGCCCTGGTGACCGCCTCCAGAGGGACTTTTATTCTGCTGGTCCCCATTCCCATCTGCCTCACCTGGCTGATGGTCGTTCAGAGCGGCGTCACCGGCTGGCTGTACATCCGCTGCCTCCGGGAATCCGGGGAGGATGCCGCCATCCTCCACAGCGTCTGCCAGTTCATCCCCGTGCTGGACGTACTCAGCACGCTCCTCCTGCTCCGGCGGCGGAGAATATCCTGACCTTTTGGGAGGTTTCCCCTATGCTGAAAAAAACCCTCAGCCTGCTGCTGGCCCTCGCTCTGCTCTCCGGCCCTGCGGCCGGGGCGGTGAAGTGGGAATTCCCCGCCTCCGCCCACACGGCAGTACATTACGATGATATGCTCCCTGTTACCGGCTTTGACGAGACGGACCTTTTGGCCGCCCTGAAGGAGCTGGAGGGCGTCTGCTCCCGCCACAGCCGGGACCGGGACGCCAAGGAGACCCGCCGGCGGGTCCAGGCCCTCTACGACCGGATTCTGGAGGAGATGGACCTCCTGGCCACCAAGGCAAATCTCAGCAGCATCCAATACGACGCCGCCGGCGGGGCTCCCGAGGCGGCGGCGCTGTACCGGGAGCTCTCCGCTCAGCAGACCCGGCTCTATGACCGCTGCTACCGGGCCCTGTCCGCCATGGCCGCCTCCCCCTACCGCGATATTCTGGACGAGGACGCCGGGGAGGGCACGGTCCGGAGCCTCCTGGGCTACCAGGGTTTAACGGAGGAAGAGGCCGCCCTCTATGAGGAGGAAGACCAGCTGATTCAGGACTACGACCAAATCATCGAAAAGGGGGTCCCGGTCCAGGCGGCGGGAAGCGTCTGGACGGCAGAGGCCCTGGAGGGCGCCGAAGTGGACGCGGAGACCTATGCGGCCGTCAGCGAGGCACTGGCAGACGGACGGTACCGGGCCGCCGGGGAGCTCTATCTCCAGCTGGTCCGCCTGCGGACGGAGCTGGCCCAATTGGCCGGCTATGACGACTACGCCGGATACGCCTACGAGTCCTTCTACACCCGGGACTACAGCCTGGAAGACGCGGCGGAGCTCCACGAGCTGGCGAAGCGGTATATTCTCCCGCTCCAGCTCCGCCTGTTGGAGGAGACCAGCGAGCAGGAGCTTCGGGCCCTCAGCGTCCGGAGCCGGATGGACGGCGAGGCGGTTTTAGACGCCATCCAGCCCTTTGCGGAGAACTTTGACCGGGAGATGAAGGAGACCTTTTCCTGTCTGCGGGACCTCCACCTTTACGATATCGAGTATGGGGCGGATAAGCTGCCCACCGGCTACACCGTGGCCCTGCCCGCTTACGGCAGCGCCTTCATCTTCAACAGTCCCTACGGGGACTATCAGGACCTCAGCGACACGGTCCACGAGTTCGGCCACTTCTTCGAAACCTTCCACTGCACCCAGCACGACCTCTGGTCGACGTTCAACATCGACGTGGGGGAGATCGACTCCCAGGCCCTGGAGCTGATGTTCACCGAACAGGCCGGGGAGCTTTTCGGGGAGCAGTACGGGGAGGTCTACCGGGATGTGATCCTCTACAACATCCTGGATTCCGTCCTGGACGGCTGTCTCTATGACGAGTTCCAGACGGCGGCCTATCAAACCCCGGAGATGACCGTGGAAGAGCTGAACGTCCTGTTCAAAGAGCTGTCGGAGGACTACGGCTATTCCTATGGCCCCGGTGTGGAGGAGGATCCCACTTGGGTGGAAAACGCCCATAACTTCCAGAGCCCCCTCTATTTTATCAGCTACGCTACCTCCGCCCTCTCCGCCCTGGACCTGTGGTTCCTCTATCTGGAGAATCCCCGGGAGGCCAGGGAGGTCTATTTGGAGCTGTCCGCCCTGTCCCTCTCCCTGCCCTACATGGCGGCAGCGGAGGAGGTGGGCCTTCGGGACATCTTTGACGGGGAGACCGTCCCCGCCCTGGCGGAGGCGCTGGAGGACCATCTGGATGGAAAAGCGGTTTCCTGGGTCGGGAAACGGGATGTCCGCGTCCCGGGGAGCAGCTGGCTTCTCTGTGTCTTCGGCTTGGCCGCTCTGGCCCTTGTGCTCCGGCTCCGCGCCCGGCCATCCCGGAAGGAGCGGGCGGAAGCACGCCGTCGGGAGGCTCTGGACCCCTGGTCTCTCCGGCAGAACCAGAACGCATCCCGACGTGAAACCGGGCCGGACCCCTGGTCCGTGCAGGACCGGAAGCCCCCTTGGGAGCTGTAGCTTTCCCGGACCGCCTGAAAAGGCGGTCCTTTTTTGAAGAATTTTCCCAGGCTGTCTCGTGTTGTCATGTGAGGCTTGACTTTTGCGGGCCCCGGTTGTACTATTGTATTATTAAACTAGGAAAGCGGAGGGCGATACTGATGAACAAGCTGAAAAAACTGGCCGGGCGGGCCCTGGGGCTGTGCCTGTCGGCCCTGCTGACGGTCCCGGCCCTGGCGGCGGAGCCGCTGAGCGCGAAGCAGCGGCTGGAGGACCTGGATTTCCTCTATGAAACGGTCCTGGTGGAGCACCACCCGGACGTGTTCGCCAACACGCCGGAGGGTGAATTCCTGGCGCTGAAAACGGAGATCGAGGGGCGGCTGGAAACCGAAAGCGACGCCGAATTCCTCTTGGACCTTATGCGCCTGACGGCGCTGGTGGGAGACTCTCACACCAGCATCGCCATCGGCGGCGCGGCGGACTTCCGGGCCTATCCCTTCGCCATGGTCCGGCAGGGCGAGAGCTGGTATCTCTCCGCCGCAGCTCCGGAGGACGAGAACTTGCTGTGTCAGGAAATCATGGGGCTGGCGGGGAAGCCGGTCAAAGATGTCATCGGCGCGTTCGGGACGGTGTTCGCCTCCGACAACCCGGTCCACCTCCGGCGGTCCTTCCGCCAGGCGTGCAACGTGGCGGATATCTATGAGTACCTGGGCCTGGTGGAGGCCGGGGAGCCGTTGACTGTCACCTTGAAAAACGGGAAAACGCTGTCTCTGAAGCCCATGGGCCTGGAGGCCATGAACGAGCTGGAGGCCGTGCGGATTTCCGACCGCATTCAAGGCGCGCCGGAGACGGCGGCGGCGGACGCTTACTATTTTGCCAAGCCCCTGACGGATTCCATCTATTATATCCAGTACAACATCTGCCGGGAGGCGGAGGACCTTTCCATGGAGGACTTTGCAGCCGCCGCGGAACAGGACCTGAACGCCGGGAACTACAGCCGGGTACTGCTGGACCTCCGGAACAACGGCGGCGGATCCGACGGGGTGATCTGGCCCCTCTTTGAGACGCTGCGGAGGGCCATGGATAGCGGCGTAAAGCTAGTGGGCCTCATTGGGGAGGCCACCTTCTCCTCCGCCCTCATCAACGCCGTGGAAATCCAAGAGATGGGCGGCGTACTGGCCGGGGAGCCCGCCGGGGGCAGCGTCTGCCACTTCGGCGCGGTGCAGACCTTCTCCCTGCCGAATTCCACGGTCCGGGGCCAGCTTTCCAGCAAGTACCTGGACCTGAACACCCTGCTGGACGCGGCGGCGGGCCGGGGCGTGGTGGCCCTGGAGCCGGATGTGCTGGTGTACCAGACCCTGGAGGACACCTTGGCGGGAAAGGATACCCTGGCGGAGTGGTGCCTCGCCGCCCCGGACCAGCAACTGGTCCCCGCGAACCACTCCGACGCGCCCCTGACCCGGGGACGGTTCATCGGGCAGCTCTATGAGGCGGCGGGAAGCCCGGAGGTAAGCCTTGAGCAGCTCCCCTTTGCCGACAGCTTTGGCATCGAGTGGTACCTCCCCGCCATGGCCTGGACCAAGGAGCAGGGCGTCGCCAAGGGCGGCACAGAGGGAACCTTCTCCGCCGCGCGGCCCATCACCTGGCGGGAGGCCGCCGTGTTCCTGGGCCGGACAGCGGAGGCCCTGGACATTGCGCCCGACCCGGCGGCAACCCGCACAGGCCCCATTCCCACCGTCCTGGCGGAGGGCTGGGAACAGACGGCCGTAACCCGGGCCTGGGACCTGGGCCTACTGCCCAAGGACGCGGATTTCACTAAGGGCCTCACCCGGACCCAGGGGGAGGAGCTGGCTGCTGGGCTGAAAGCCCTGCTCGATTGAATGGCAGACACTGGGGGAATGGCCTGACCCCTTGGTCAGGCCCCACAAAGAGAGTGCTCCGGCCTACCGATCACCGGGAGCATTTCGACCAAGGTTCCAATCCATCCCCGCACAAAAGAGGACCACGGGCAATACCCGTGGTCCTCTTTTTATTCAGGAAACTTCCCACTCCCCGTCCTTCGTCCCCCGTCCCCCCGCAGGGGATGGGGGTTGCTCAAGGGGGAGCCTGCTCCCCCTTGAAGAGAGGCAGAGCAAGGGAGCGGGCGCAGTTCTCGCCAGAGGCCGCAGGCTGGCGGCGGGAACGGAGCTTAGCGGACTTTGCGACGCCTCAGGAGTACATTTCCTTGAGCTTCAGCAGGTGCTGATAGCGGTCCATAGCCGCCTTCTCGTTGCGCTGGAACAGCTCGCTGGCCCGGTCGGGGAACTCGCGGGTCAGGCGGCTGTAACGGGCCTCGTTCATCAGGAACTCCTGGTACCCGCCGGCGGGCTCCTTGGAATCCAGGGTGAACTTGGCGCCCTCGGCGGCGGGGTTGAAGCGGAACAGGTTCCAGTAGCCGCACTCCACGGCCTTCTTCATTTCCGCCTGGCAGTTCATCATGCCGCCCTTGATGCTGTGCATCTCGCAGGGAGAATAGGCGATGATCAGGGACGGGCCGGGATAGGCCTCGGCCTCCTGGATGGCCTTGAGGGTCTGGGCGGGGTTGGCGCCCATAGCCACCTGGGCCACATAGATATAGCCGTAGCTCATGGCGATTTCCGCCAGGGACTTTTTCTTGATCTCCTTGCCGGCGGCGGCAAACTGGGCCACCTGGCCGATGTTGGAGGCCTTGGAGGCCTGGCCGCCGGTGTTGGAATAGACCTCGGTGTCGAAGACGAAGATGTTCACATCGTTGCCGGAGGCCAGGACGTGGTCCACGCCGCCGAAGCCGATGTCGTAGGCCCAGCCGTCGCCGCCGAAGATCCACAGAGACTTCTTGGAGAGATACTCCTTGTCCTTGAGGATTTCCGCCACCAGCTTGCACGCGTCGCAGTCGCAGAACTTCGCGCCGCTGTCCTTGAGCTCCTTGGCGTGGGCCTGGAACTTGGGAAGCTGGTCGCCAAAGACCTTGGCCGCGTCGGGGCTGCTGGTGAAGGCCACGACGGCGTCCACGGGCATGATGCTCTCTTCCAGGAGCTTTACATACTCCGTGGTGGCTTCCGCGTTGGCCTTGCCGTCTTCCATGGTGTCCAGCCACTTCTGGGCGGCGTCCTTCAGGCCCTGATAGGCGTGAGGCACCGCGATCAGCTGCTTGGTCAGGTCCGCCAGGCGGTCCCGGATGGCCTTCTGGCCCAGATACATGCCCAGGCCGTGCTCGGCGTTGTCCTCGAACAGGGAGTTGGACCAGGCGGGGCCGTGGCCGTCCGCGTTGGTGCAGTAGGGAGAGGTGGCCGCGGGACCGCCCCAGATGGAGGAGCAGCCGGTGGCGTTGGAGATATACATCCGGTCGCCGAAGAGCTGGGTGACGAGACGGGCATAGCTGGTCTCGGCGCAGCCGGCGCAGGAGCCGGAGAACTCGAGGAGGGGCTTGTGGAACTGGCTGCCGGGGACCGTGTTGTCCTGGAGATCCTTCTTCTCGGAGACCTCGGCCACGCAGTAGTTGAAGACCTCCTGCTGCTTGGCCTCCTGCTCCTGGGCCACCATATTCAGGGCCTTCTCGCCCTTGCGGCCCGGGCAGACGCCCACGCACACGCCGCAGCCCATGCAGTCCAGGGGAGACACGGCGATGGTAAACTTGTAGCCCTTGCCCTTTCCGGTTTTGTCGATGACCTTGGCGGCGGCGGGGAGCTTGGCGGCTTCCTCCTCCGTCATGGCGAAGGGACGGATGGTGGCATGGGGGCAGACATAGGCGCACTGGTTGCACTGGATGCAGTTCTCGGGCATCCAGGTGGGAACGGAGACGGCCACGCCGCGCTTTTCATAGGCGGCGGCGCCCAGCTCGAACTGGCCGTCGGCGTGCTTGACGAAGGCGGAGACGGGGAGGCTGTCGCCGTCCATCTTGCCCACGGGGTTCAGGATGGTCTTGACCTGCTCCACCAGCTCCGGCTTGCCGGTCAGGGTGGTGGTGTCGGGGGTATCCTGGGCGTCGGCCCAGTCGGCGGGAACCTCGAACTTCTTATAGGCCGTGGCTCCGGCGTCGATGGCCTTGTGGTTCATATCCACCACGTCCTGTCCCTTTTTCAGGTAGGAGTGGGTGGCGGCGTCCTTCATATACTGGATGGCCTCGGACTCGGGCATGACCTTCGCCAGGGAGAAGAAGGCGGACTGGAGGATGGTGTTGGTCCGCTTGCCCATGCCGATTTCCTTAGCCAGGTCGATGGCGTTGATGGTGTAGACCTGGATATTATTTTTGGCGATATACCGTTTCGCCACGGCGGGCATGTGCTTGTTGACTTCCTCGTCGCTCCACTGGCAGTTGATCAGGAAGGTGCCGCCGGGCTTCACGTCACGGACCATGGGGAAGGCCTTGACGATATAGGCGGGCACGTGGCAGGCCACGAAGTCGGCCTTGTTGATATAATAAGGAGCACGGATGGGCTGGTCACCGAAGCGCAGATGGCTGACGGTGACGCCGCCGGTCTTCTTGGAGTCATACTGGAAGTAGGCCTGGACGTATTTGTCCGTGTGGTCGCCGATGATTTTGATGGAGTTTTTGTTGGCGCCCACGGTTCCGTCGCCGCCGAGACCCCAGAACTTGCACTCGATGGTGCCCTCCGCCGCGGTGTTGGGGGCGGGCTTCTCCTCGAGGCTGAGGTGGGTCACGTCGTCCACGATGCCGATGGTGAACTGGCGCTTGGGCTCGGCCTTGGCCAGCTCCTCATAGACGGCGAAGACGCTGCGGGGCGGGGTGTCCTTGCTGCCCAGGCCGTAGCGGCCGCCGATGACGGTGATATCCGTCCGTCCGGCGTTGGCCAGGGACGCCACCACGTCCACATACAGGGGCTCACCCAGGGAGCCGGGCTCCTTGGTGCGGTCCAGCACGGCAATCTTCTTGCAGGTAGCGGGGATGGCGGAGATCAGCTTGTCGGCGCGCCAGGGGCGGTACAGGCGGACCTTGATGAGGCCGACCTTTTCGCCGTGGGCGTTCATATAGTCGATGACTTCCTCGGCCACGTCGCAGATGGAGCCCATGGCAATAATGACACGGTCTGCGTCGGGAGCGCCGTAGTAGTTGAAGAGCTGATAGTCGGTGCCCAGCTTTTCGTTGACCTTGCCCATATACTTTTCCACGACGTCAGGCAGCGCGTCGTAGTAGGGGTTGCAGGCCTCGCGGTGCTGGAAGAAGATATCGCCGTTCTCGTGAGAGCCCCGCATGTTGGGCCGCTCGGGGTTCAGTGCGTGCTTGCGGAACGCGTCCACCGCGTCCATGTCGCACATTTCCTTCAGGTCGTCGTAATCCCACACGGCCACCTTCTGGATCTCGTGGGAGGTGCGGAAGCCGTCGAAGAAGTTCACGAAGGGAACGCGGCCCTCAATGGCGGCCAGATGGGCCACGGGACCCAGGTCCATGACCTCCTGGACGTTGCCCTCGCACAGCAGGGCGAAGCCGGTCTGGCGGCAGGCCATGACGTCGGAGTGGTCGCCGAAGATGTTCAGCGCGTGGCTGGACACGGTACGGGCGGACACGTGGAACACGCAGGGCAGCAGCTCGCCGGCGATCTTGTACATGTTGGGGATCATCAGCAGCAGGCCCTGAGAGGCGGTGTAGGTGGTGGTCATCGCGCCGGTGGCCAGGGAGCCGTGGACGGTGCCGGAGGCGCCGGCCTCGGACTGCATCTCGCAGACCTTCACGGTGGTGCCGAAAATGTTTTTCTGACCGGCGGCTGCCCACTGGTCGACCAAGTCTGCCATGGGCGAAGACGGGGTGATGGGGTAAATGCCCGCCACCTCGGTAAACGCGTAGCTGACATATGCCGCCGCGTTGTTTCCGTCCATGGACTTGAACTTTCTTGCCATAAACTTACCTCCTGTAAATTTGCCGCCCGGGGGACGGCAATCTCTCCAAAGACAGGGGACCGGAGCTCTCTCCCGCCGGACCCCATGCGATTCCATTATAACACGGCGGTTCCCCGGTGTAAACTGCCGCTTTGTTATTTTTTGCACAAATTTTCCTGGAGATTCTTGGCGGGCAAACGATTCCGCTTACCAGACGAATACCGCGTGGAGAAAGAAATTCACCAGCAGGGTCAGTACAATCCCCGCCGCCGTCCCCGCGCCAATCAGCCACCACTTAAAAATCCGCTTCGCCTTGTTCACGTCCTGGTAAATGGAGTCCAGCTTTTCGCTGTTCCAATTCTTTTCCCGGACCTCCTGCACATCCACATCCCGAACCAGCGCGTCCAGCGTCAAGCCGAAGTAATCACTCAGGAGCACTAATCGCTGGAAGTCGGGATAAGACTGGGCGGACTCCCATTTGGATACCGTCTGCCGGGATACATGCAGCTCTGCTCCCAGTTCCTCTTGGGACAAGCCCCTGCTTTTCCGCAGGTCAATCAGTTTTTCGTTGAAATTCATGTTGCAGTCCTCCTTATATTGACGGGCCGTTCAAGCCGGGACCAGCATCTCGCGTTTCAAAACATTCCGCAACCAACTTCTGTTGGAACTTTGTCAACTTCACTTAACATCAACACAATTTCTCCCGTTCTCCCAGCGGAAAATTCCCGTCCTCCTCATTCTCCGCTTTCCATTTCCCCCAATCTGTGGTATCATGATCCCACAGAAACACAGCGGCGCTCCGCCGCTCCGCTTGCGGGAGGTAAGTCTTATGGTGGTCACGGTGCGTTCCCTTGGCTTAAACGGCGTCTCCGGCTACGAGGTCAGCGCCGAGTGCTTTCTCTCCGGCGGGCTCCCCGCCTTCGACGTGGTGGGCCTGCCGGACGCCGCCGTGCGGGAGGCCCGGGAGCGGGTCCGGGCGGCGGTGAAAAACTGCGGGGCCAAGTTCCCCGTCAGCCGCATCACCGTGAATCTGGCCCCGGCGGGGCAGAAGAAGGCGGGGACCCTCTACGACCTGCCCATTTTTGTGGGACTGCTGGCGGCAAACGGGGACCTCCCCGCGCCCCCGGCGGACGCGGCGTTTGTGGGGGAGCTGTCCCTGTCCGGGACCCTGCGGAGCGTGGCGGGGGTTCTCCCCATGGCCCTGGCGGCGGAGAAGGCGGGGGTGCGGCAGCTCTTCGTCCCGGCGGGCAACGCCGCGGAGGCGACGCTTGCCGGGGGATTGACCGTCTACGGCGTACCGGACGTGGAGGCCCTGACCGCCCACCTCCGGGGGGAAAAACACCTCTCCCCCGCTCCGGCCTGGACCCCGGCGGAGGACGAAACGGGCTTGTTGGACCTCCGGGACGTGATGGGTCAGGAGAACGTGAAGCGGGCGCTGGAGATCGCCGCCGCCGGAGGGCACAACCTGCTGATGATCGGCTCTCCCGGCGCGGGAAAGTCCATGCTGGCGAAACGGCTGCCCTCTATCCTGCCGGACATGAGCCGGGAGGAGGCCCTGGCGGCCTCCGGCGTGTGGTCCGTGGCGGGGCTGGCGGACCCGAAGCACCCGCTGCTGACCCGCCGCCCCTTCCGCAGTCCCCATCACACCGTCTCCGCCTCCGCCCTCACCGGCGGCGGGCCCGCCATGCGGCCCGGGGAAATCTCCCTGGCCCACAACGGCGTGCTGTTTCTGGACGAGCTGCCGGAGTTCCGCCGGGACGCGCTGGAAATCCTCCGCCAGCCCCTGGAGGATGGGGAGGTCACCATCTCCCGGGCCGGGGGGACCCTGCGGCTTCCCGCCCGGTTTCAGCTCATCTGCGCCATGAATCCCTGCCGCTGCGGCTGGCGGGGGCACCCGGACCGGCGGTGTACCTGCTCCCAGCGGGACCGGGAGCGGTATGTGGAGAAGATTTCCGGCCCCCTGCTGGACCGGATCGACCTCCATGTGACGGTGCCCTCGGTGGAGTACGAGGCCATGCGCCGCCGGGAGACGCCGGAGTCCTCGGCGGAGGTAAAGCGGCGGGTGGACGCCGCCCGGGCCATCCAGGCCGGAAGGCTGGCCGGTTCCGGCGCGGCCTGCAACGCCCAAATCGCCCCGGCGCAGCTGGGGGAGTTCTGCCGCCTGGACAGCGCCGGGGAGGCGCTGATGAAAAACGCCTTCCAGCGCATGGGCCTGACGGCCCGGTCCCATGACCGCATCCTCCGGGTAGCCCGGACCATCGCGGACCTGGACGGGGAGGCGGACATTGGCGCGGCCCATTTGGCGGAGGCCATCCAGTACCGGAATACAGATATTCTAAAGAGCTGATAAAAGCGGAGGTTCCGAACGGAACCTCCGCTTTTTTCGTATCGCCGCGCCTTCTCAGTCCATGGAGAGGGGAGCGGTTTCCGCTGCCTGGCTGACAGCGTTCCCCAGGATGACAGGCTCCGGGGCGGGCTCCTCCGGGACGGCGTCCTCCGCCTCGGGAATCAGCTGCTCCGCCGCGTTGTGGTAGGCCGTCAGGCCCGTGCCGGCGGGAATCAGCTTGCCGATGATGACGTTCTCCTTCAGGCCCGCCAGCCGGTCGCTCTTGCCCTTGATGGCGGCCTCGGTCAGCACCTTCGTCGTCTCCTGGAAGGAGGCGGCGGAGAGGAAGGAGTCCGTGGCCAGGGACGCCTTGGTGATGCCCATAAGGAGCTGGGTCCCCACGGCGGGCCGGAGCGGCTCGCCGTTCTCCTGTGTCTCCCCGGCGGCGTTCCGGCGCTGGATGTCCTCGTTGGCGTTCTCCAGCTCCAGGACGTCCACCATGGAGCCGTCCAGCAGGGTCGTGTCCCCCGCGTCCTCCAGGCGGACCTTCCGCATCATCTGGCGGACAATGACCTCGATGTGTTTATCGTTGATATCCACGCCCTGCTGGCGGTACACCCGCAGGACCTCCTGAATCAGGTAGTTGTACACCGCGTCCGCGCCCCGGATGCGGAGCACGTCATGGGGGTTCAGTGCGCCGTAGGTCAGCTGGCGGCCCGCCTCGATGACGTCGCCGTCCTTTACCTGGAGGCCCGTGTGGGGCACGGCGTAGGTCCGGGTGTCCCCGTCGGGGGCGGTGATGATGATGTTCAGCAGGCTTCCCTTGGCAGCCTCCTCGAATTTGACCGTGCCGCTGATCTCCGCCAAGGTAGCCATCCGCTTGGGCTTCCGGGCCTCAAAGAGCTCCTCAACACGGGGAAGGCCCTGGGTGATGTCCCCGCCGGCCAGGCCGCCGGTGTGGAAGGTACGCATGGTCAGCTGGGTGCCCGGCTCGCCGATGGACTGGGCGGCGATGATGCCGACGGCCTCGCCTGGGCCCACGGGCTTGGAGGTGGCCAGGTTCATGCCGTAGCACTTGGCGCACACGCCGCTGGGGGCCTTGCAGGTCAGGACGGTGCGGATCATGACGGTGGGCTTCTTGTCCGGGTCGCCGCTGGGGTCGAACTCGCAGCGGTCCCCGGGGCGGACATTCTCCTGGACCCACTTCCGGGATTCCAGCAGCTTGGCCTCCTCCGCGCCGCTCATCATGCTCTCGTTGCTCAGCAGCACCTCGCCGGTGTCCGCGTCCACCACGTCGCCCACCAGGAACCGGCCCCGGAGGCGGTCGGACAGCTTCTCAATGACCTGCCCGTTCTCGCTGATCTCGGAGACCTTGATGCCGTGGGTGACATGGCAGTCGTCCTCCCGGATAATGACCTCCTGGGAGACGTCCACCATGCGGCGGGTCAGGTAGCCGGAGTCGGCGGTCCGCAGGGCGGTGTCCGCCAAGCCCTTCCGGGCGCCGCGGCTGGAGATGAAGTATTCCAGCGCCGTCAGGCCCTCCCGGTAGTTGGCCTTGATGGGGATTTCGATGGTTTTGCCGGCGGTGTTGGCAATCAGGCCCCGCATGCCCGCCAGCTGGCGGATCTGCTTCATGGAGCCGCGGGCACCGGAGTCCGCCATCATGAAAATGGGGTTGTACTTGTCCAGGTTGTCCTGGAGGGCCTTTGACACGTCCTCGGTGGTCTTTTCCCACTCCTGCACCACATTGCGGTAGCGCTCCTGATCGGTCATGAAGCCCATCTTGTACTGGGTCTCAATATCCAGCACCTTCTGCTCCGTATCCCGGACCATCTCGTACTTCTTGGGGGGAATGGTCATATCGGCGATGGAGACCGTGATGGCGGCCTGGGTGGAGTACTTGTAGCCCGTGGCCTTGATGGCGTCCAGCACCTCGGCGGCCATGGTGAAGCCGTGTTTGTTGATGGTTTTGTCCACGATTTTGCCCAGCTGCTTTTTGCCGCAGGTCTCGGTGACCTCGTAGTCGCAGACATGGGCGGGGTCGCTCCGGTCCACAAAGCCCAGGTCCTGGGGGATGTTGTGGTTGAAGATAATCCGGCCCGGGGTGATCTCCACGATGCGGGTATGCTCCGTGCCGTCCACGGTGCAGGTCCGGCGGACCAGGATGGGGCAGTGGGGGCCGATGACGCCCTCGTTGTAGGCCATGAGGGCCTCGTTTTCGTTGGCGTAGATCCGCAGGGGCTTGTAGACGGCCTTCCGCTTCTCCGGCGCGCCGGTCTTTTTGGCGGCCTTGTTTTCCTCGTCAATGGCCTCGTTGGCGGCCAGGAAGTCGTCGGCGCTCACCGGGCCTCCGGCGGTGAGGCTCGTGTCTCCCGCGTCCACGCACCAGACCTCCGCCGCGCCCTTCTCGGCGCTGCCCATGCGGTCCATGGTCAGGTAGTAGCTGCCCAGCACCATGTCCTGGGTGGGGACGGTGACGGGGCCGCCGTCCTGGGGACGGAGCAGGTTGTTGGCGGAGAGCATCAGGATGCGGGCCTCGGCCTGGGCCTCGGCGGACAGGGGCACGTGAATGGCCATCTGGTCGCCGTCGAAGTCGGCGTTGAAGGCCGTGCAGTTCAGGGGGTGGAGCTTCAGGGCCCGGCCGTCCACCAGCACCGGCTCGAAGGCCTGGATGCCCAGGCGGTGCAGCGTGGGGGCGCGGTTCAGCATGACGGGGTGGTCCTTGATAATGACGTCCAGGGCGTCCCAGACCTCCGTCACGCCCTTATCCACCATTTTCTTGGCGGATTTGATGTTGTTGGCGGTGCCGTCCTCCACCAGCTTTTTCATGATGAAGGGCCTAAACAGCTCCACAGCCATCTCCTTGGGCACGCCGCACTGGTAGATTTTCAGCTCGGGGCCGACGACGATGACCGACCGCCCGGAGTAGTCCACCCGCTTGCCCAGCAGGTTCTGGCGGAAGCGGCCCTGCTTGCCCTTCAAGAGATCGCTGAGGGACTTGAGGGCCCGGTTATTCGCGCCGGTGACCGCCCGGCCCCGGCGGCCGTTGTCAATGAGGGCGTCCACCGCCTCCTGGAGCATCCGCTTCTCGTTGCGGACAATGATGTCCGGGGCGTTGAGCTGGATGAGCCGCTTGAGGCGGTTGTTCCGGTTGATGACCCGGCGGTACAGGTCGTTCAGGTCTGAGGTGGCGAACCGCCCGCCGTCCAGCTGGACCATGGGACGGATTTCCGGGGGGATGACCGGCAGCACGTCAATGATCATCCACTCCGGCTTGTTCCCGGAGAGGCGGAAGGCGTCCACCACCTCCAGGCGCTTGACAATCCGGGCCTTCTTCTGGCCGGAGGAGCCCTTCAGCTCCGCGTGGAGCTGCTGGGACAGGTCCTCCAGGTCCACGTCCTGGAGCAGCTTCTTCACGGCCTCCGCGCCCATGCCGGCCTGGAAGTCGTCCTCGTACTTCTCCCGGTAGTCCCGGTACTCCTTCTCGGAGAGGATCTGATTGCGGCTCAGCGGGGTCTCGCCGGGGTCGGTGACGATATAGTTGGCAAAGTACAGCACCTTCTCCAGAATCCGAGGGCTGATGTCCAGCAGCAATCCCATCCGGGAGGGGATGCCCTTGAAATACCAGATATGGCTGACGGGGGTGGCCAGCTCAATGTGGCCCATCCGCTCCCGGCGGACCTTGGCCCGGGTGACCTCCACGCCGCAGCGGTCGCAGATTTTGCCCTTGTAGCGAATCTTTTTATACTTGCCGCAGTGGCACTCCCAGTCCTTGGTGGGCCCGAAAATACGCTCGCAGAAGAGGCCGTCCCGCTCCGGCTTGAGGGTGCGGTAGTTGATGGTCTCGGGCTTTTTCACCTCGCCGTAGGACCAGAGGCGAATCTGCTCCGGAGAGGCCATGCCGATTTTTATGGTGTCGAAGGCGATGTTGCCGCCGGTTTTGTTGTCGGTCATATTGCGCGTTCCTCCTTCATTGCTCCGGATTTATTTAATGAACGCTTCACTCGTCGTCCTCTTCGTCGTCAAAATCGGCGCCGATGTCCGCCCCGGCGTCCTCGGGGGCGTCCTCAATGTCATAGCCGGACTCCTGGAACTCCGCCGCCATATCCTCGGTGTAGGCGCTGCGGCTGCGCTCGTCGTCGGCGTCCATCCGGGCCAGGTTGAAGGTGTCCATGGCGTCCTCGTCCTCCCGGAGCTCGATGGGATTCCCCTGCGCGTCCAGCACCTGGATATCCAGGCACAGGGACTGGAGCTCCTTGACCAGGACCTTGAAGGACTCGGGCACGCCGGGCTGGGGCACGTTGTGGCCCTTGACGATGGCCTCGTAGGTGCGGACACGGCCCGTCACGTCGTCGGACTTCACCGTCAGGATCTCCTGGAGGGTATAGGCCGCGCCGTAAGCCTCCAGGGCCCAGACCTCCATCTCGCCGAAGCGCTGGCCGCCGAACTGGGCCTTGCCGCCCAGGGGCTGCTGGGTGACCAGGGAGTAGGGGCCGGTGGAACGGGCATGAATCTTATCGTCCACCAGGTGGTGGAGCTTGAGGAAGTAGACGTAGCCTACCGTAACCTTGTTGTCAAAGGGCTCGCCGGTGCGCCCGTCGTACAGGACGCTCTTGCCGTCGGGGTCCAGCCCCGCCTCGGCCAGCATGGCCTGGATGTCCTCCTCCCGGGCGCCGTCGAAGATGGGGGTGGCCACCTTGCAGCCCAGGGCATGGGCGGCATAGCCCAGATGAACCTCCAGCACCTGGCCGATGTTCATACGGGAGGGCACGCCCAGGGGGTTCAGCACGATATCGAGAGGCGTGCCGTCGGGCAGGAAGGGCATATCCTCCTGGGGCAGGACCCGGGAGACAACGCCCTTGTTGCCGTGGCGGCCGGCCATCTTGTCGCCCACCTGAATTTTCCGGCGCTGGGCAATATAGACGCGAACCACCATGTTCACGCCGGGGCCCAGCTCGTCGCCGCCCTCCCGGGTGAAGACCTTGGTGTCCAGCACAATGCCGCTCTCGCCGTGGGGGACCTTCAGGGAGGTGTCCCGGACCTCCCGGGCCTTCTCGCCGAAGATGGCCCGGAGGAGCCGCTCCTCGGCGGTCAAATCCGTCTCGCCCTTGGGGGTGACCTTGCCCACGAGAATGTCCCCGGCCTTGACCTCCGCGCCCACGCGAATGATGCCGTTTTCGTCCAGGTCCTTCATGGCGTCCTCGCCCACGTTGGGGATGTCCCGGGTGATCTCCTCGGGGCCCAGCTTGGTGTCCCGGGCGTCGATCTCGAACTCCTCAATGTGGATGGAGGTATACAGGTCCTCCCGGACCAGGCGCTCGTTCAGGAGCACCGCGTCCTCGTAGTTATAGCCCTCCCAGGTCATGAAGCCCACCAGGATGTTCCTGCCCAGGGCAATCTCGCCCTGCTCCGTGGCGGGGCCGTCCGCCAGGACGGTGGGGTCGATGGGCTGGCCGTTGGCGTCCACGCCCCGGCCATGGACCCGCTCGCCCACCTCCACGATGGGCCGCTGGTTGATGCAGGTGGTGTGGTTGGAGCGGAGGAACTTCACCAGCTTGTAGTCCTTGGTCTCTCCCCGGTCGTACTTGACGGTGACGTGCCGGGCGTCCACGGCGGTGACCACGCCGTCGCCCTCCGCCAGGACCACGATCTCGGAATCGATGCAGATCTTATGCTCCATGCCGGTGCCCACGATGGGGGCCTCGGGCCGGAGCAGGGGCACGGCCTGACGCTGCATGTTCGCGCCCATCAGGGCCCGGTTGGCGTCGTCGTTGGGCAGGAAGGGAATCATGGCGGTGGCGATGGAGACCATCATCCGGGGGGAGACGTCAATGTAATCGATGTTCTCCCGATCCACATCCACGATTTCGTCCCGGTGCCGCCCGGTGATACGGGCGTTGACCAGGCAGCCGTTCTCGTCCACAGGCTCGGCGGCCTGGCCGACGATGAAGTTATCCTCCTCGTCGGCGGTCATATAGGTGATCTCGGTGGAGACCTTGCCGGTTTCCTTGTCCACGGCCCGGTAGGGGGCCTCGATAAAGCCGTACTCGTTGATACGGGCGTAGGTGGCCAGATAGGAGATCAGGCCGATGTTGGGACCTTCCGGGGTCTCGATGGGGCACATGCGGCCATAGTGGCTGTAGTGGACGTCCCGGACCTCCATATTCGCCCGCTCACGGGAAAGGCCGCCGGGGCCCAGGGCGGAGAGGCGGCGCTTGTGGGTCAGCTCCGCCAGGGGGTTCGTCTGGTCCATGAACTGGCTCAGGGGGCTGGAGCCGAAGAACTCCTTGATGGCGGCGGTGACGGGGCGGATGTTGATGAGGCTCTGCGGCGTCACGATGTCCATATCCTGGATGGTCATGCGCTCCCGGATGACCCGCTCCATGCGGGAGAAGCCGATGCGGAACTGGTTTTGCAGCAGCTCGCCCACGCAGCGCAGGCGGCGGTTGCCCAAGTGGTCGATGTCGTCCTTGACGGAAACGCCCCGGGCCAGGCCGTTCATATAGTTGATGGACGTGAGAATATCGTCCACGATGATATGCTTGGGGACCAGCTGGTCCTTATGGAGGATAATCTGGTCAATGAGCTCTTCCCCGCTGTACTGGCTCAACAGCTCCTGGAGCACGTCGAAACGAACCCGCTCCTTGATCTTGCAGGTCTCAAAGGGGTCGAAGTCCACATAGCGGCTCATGTCGCACATGCCGTTGGAGGTCACCCGGAGGGGCGAGCCGTCCACGTCGATGGTCACGTCGCTGACGCCCACGGCGTCCAGCGTCCGGGCGTCCTCCTTGGTCAGGAGATAGCCCTCGTCAAAGAGAATCTCGCCGCTGGCGGGGTCCGCCACAGGGTAGACCAGCTTATGGCCGGTGACCCGCTGCCACAGGGAGAGCTTTTTGTTGAACTTATACCGGCCCACCACGGACAGGTCGTAGCGCCGGGGGTCGAAGAACAGCCCGTTCACCAGGGTCTCGCTGGCCTCCACCGTGGGAGGCTCGCCGGGACGGAGGCGGCGGTAGATTTCCAGCATCGCGTCCTCGTAGCTCTTACAGGGGTCCTTTTCCAGGGTAGCCGCGATGCGGGGATCATCGCCGAAGCGGTCCAGAATCTCCTGGTCCGTCTTCAGGCCGATGGCCCGGAGGAGGCAGGTGACGGGAATCTTCCGGTTCTTGTCGATGCGGACCCAGAAGAGCTCGTTGGCGTCGGTCTCATACTCCAGCCAGGCGCCCCGCTGGGGGATGACCTGGGAGGTGAGGATGGGCAGGTCCGTCTTGATGTCCACCTCGTGGCCGTAATACACGCCGGGAGAGCGGACGATCTGGGACACCACCACCCGCTCCGCGCCGTTGACGATGAAGGTGCCGGAGTGGGTCATCAGGGGGAAGTCGCCCATGAAGATCTCCTGCTCCTTGATCTCCTCGGTCTCCTTGTTCCGCAGGCGGACCTTGACCTTGAGGGGCGCGGCGTAGTTGGCGTCCCGGGCCTTGCACTCCTCCACGTCGTACTTGGGCTTTTCATCCATCTTGTAGTCGATGAAGGTCAGCTCCAGGTTGCCCTGGTAGTCGCTGATCGCGCCCACGTCGGCGAAGACCTCCCGGAGGCCGGTGTCCAGAAACTCCTGATAGGAGGTCTTCTGGATCTCCAGGAGGTTCGGCATGGAAACAACTTCCTCATACCGGGCAAAGTTCTTGCGAAGGGTCTTACCGTAATACTTGTCTTTGGCCATCTTCACATTCACCTTTCTGCCGCCGCAGGCGGCGGGGATAGAGACACGCCGGGCGCCGTTGTTAAAAACCCCTCGCCCTGCTCTTGCATTCTTCTGGGAAATGTGCTATACTCCGAATAAGGTATGAAGCGGGAGGTTTTCCACCCGCTGTCGATAAGTGCTTTATTTTACCACGCCCGTTTCCCTCTGTCAAGGGGAAACGGGCGTTTTATGCCAGGTTTTTTCAAGACGGAAAGACTGTCTTTTATTTTGCCGCCGCCGGTGCTGATATTAAGGCAAAAAACGGCCGCCGCAGGCTTTACAGCCCGCGGCGGTCTGATTTTTGCGCTTGTACCTGTCTATTTGTTTAGGGGAAATGCTCCGAATCATTTATTCAAGTTTCCTGCGATTTTAGGCGACAAATGCCTTGCCGGAGGGTGTGGCGTAGCAGCTGCTGCAGATATGCTTGCTGCGGTCGGCGGACCAGAACCAGTTGGTGCTGGAATTGCCGCATAGGTCGCAGGTGCGGCCGGTGCTGGGCGTCGTACTCGGAGCCGTGCTGGGAGTCGTAGAGCTGGAACCAGTGCTGCCGGAGTTATTGGAGTTCGAACCGCTGGAGCCGGTTGCTTCGCTAATTTGGAGATAGGGCACAGTGCTGTCAGTAGGATAGCGGGTGATGAAAGTAGGGTTTGTTCCGCAATTCGCGTCGCAATTAGGACAAAGTGTTGCTGTGTAGTTCCAAGCAACTTTGTAAGAGCTGCCGGAGTCGCATACAGCATATCCGGTTGTTCCACAAATGCTACATTTTTGGGTTCCTACAATAACCATCTTGTGTTCTTTGGTATAAAACACATCACCAATGCGTACCTGGTTGAAGTTCTTGTGGGTTCTGACAGGTGTGGTTTTTCCAAAGATATAGTCGCTTGCCAGAGCAGCCCATCCGCCACATTGAATTCCGTAGCTGGCACCACTCACGGGGCTATAAATATTTGTGTAGATTTTGGTGCCAACTGTTGCGTACAGCGAACCGTCCGGATATTTAGCTCTGAGCTCGTTCAGCAGTGTCTGAACGTTGGATTCGGTGATGGCAGAGCCGTCTGCCAGGGTGCTTGCCGTCTGGCTGGGAGTGCTGGACGCATTGGGCTCGCTGGGAGTCGGGGCGGCAGGGGCTTCGGGAATGGGCGCCGGCACTTCAGTCCCGGAATTGCCGGAGTACTGCATCATGCGGTAGATCACCACGGCGGCCTGTCCCCGGTTCATGGTGACGGTTCCGCCGAAGGTCCCGTCGGAGTAGCCGCCGATGATGCCAAGGGCATACACGTTAGCTACCGCGTCCCGGTACTGGCTTGGAATGCTGGAATAGTCCGTAATCCGAGAGACGGCGGCGGCTTTTTCCGCCTCTCCGGCGGCAAAGCCCTGCTTGGTCATGATATTGGTCATGAGCTGGGCCATGTCATACCGGCTAATCGTCTGGTCCATGATGGACGCATCACCAAAGCCGTACTGAAAGCTGGTGTTCCTGAGAACGCCTGCCATAGACAGCGCCTTCGTATTGGGCCCAAACCAGACGGCCTTATACGCGTCCGTGTCGTACTTCTTAACTTCATCGGCAAAGAACGCTCGGGACAGCATGACGGAGAAGTTCGACCGTGTAACCGTCCTGCCGGGCCGGAAGGTCCCGTCAGAGTAGCCGCCGACGATGCCGTTTTCCGCACAGTATGAAATTCCGCCATAAAAGGCGTGGCCGGCGGGAACATCCGAAAACTCCGCCGCCAGGGCGGGGACGGCGAGACCGGCGCACAGGGCCAGGGCCAGGACCAGGGATGCGATTCGTTTCATAGTACCTCTCCTTTTTTTGCCATGCTCCCATTGTACACCTGCGAACCTTGAAACGCAAGGCAAATCCAGATATTTTTCAGCCCCCGCCCTGTGACCGGCAGGGGGCTTTTGGGGGCGCGCGCGCTTTCAACGGAGCGGTTTATGCAATTGGCTTCCGGGGCCGGAGGGCAATACGGGCAACAGAAAGAGGAAACCCTGGAATCATTGCGATTCCAGGGTTTTCTCTGGCGCGGAAGGAGGGATTTGAACCCTCGCGCCGGTTTTATCCAGCCTACTCCCTTAGCAGGGGAGCCCCTTCGGCCACTTGGGTACTTCCGCAGATCCGGATTCACATTTGAAAAGTTGGCGGAGAGAGTGGGATTCGAACCCACGGGCACTTGCGCGCCGCCGGTTTTCAAGACCGGTTCCTTCAACCACTCGGACATCTCTCCACAAGAAGGCGCCGTCTCTTGAACACGCATAGTATCATAGCATATCCCGCCCCCTCTTGTCAACTATTTTTTGCCCGGCCAGGGGAATTTTGGCGGGAATTTTATCCCTTTCCC
Organism: uncultured Oscillibacter sp.; assembly: GCA_910579435.1. GTDB lineage: Bacteria > Bacillota > Clostridia > Oscillospirales > Oscillospiraceae > Oscillibacter. The sequence goes on along the minus strand of CAJTVF010000016.1, from coordinate 16,071 downwards.
GTCCGGTACATTCGTCCCGCCTCCGGCGTCACGCCGTTCAGCCACAGCAGCTCCTCCACCGTCACGAACCAATAGCCCTCCTCCTGCAGCTTGTCCACCACCCGCAGCGCCGCCTCCACCGACGTGGGGTAAATATCGTGGAGCAGGATGATGCTGCCCGGCTCCACACTGTCCAGAATCGCCCGGGTCACCTTCTCTGTGTTCCGGCTCTCCCAGTCCCGGGGGTCCACGCTCCACTTCACCATAGGCACGCCGAAGTTCGCCCCCTCCGCCACCTGGCCGTAAGGGGGCCGCAGCCAGTACTCCCCGCCGCCCAGCAGGGCTTCCAGCGCCGCCTCCGTCCGGGTGACCTCCTGGGCCGCCGCGTCCGGGAGAACGCCGTCCAGCCGCTGGTGGCTCCAGGTGTGGTTGCCGATCTGGTGCCCCTCCTCCGCCATCCGAGTCACCAGGCCGGCGTTATCCTCCACCTGGCGGCCGATGAGGAAGAACGTGGCTTTGGCCCCCCGTTCTTTCAGGCCGTCCAGCAGGCGCTCCGTGGTGCCCCGCCGGGGGCCGTCGTCAAAGGTCAGGGCCACGTACTTCTCTCCCGCCGGGATCTCCGCTCCGCTGTCCGCAGGCACGGCCTCTCCGCCCGCCAGGCACAGCGCGGCCAGGGCGGCCAATATAAAAACCGGGACGATTTTCTTTGCCATCGCGCATTTCCCCCTTATTTCTTCGGGAATAGTATGCGCAGACTGCCGGACTTTTCCCGTGGAAAAATCACGAAAAATTTGGAAAAGTAAAAGCCCTTTGTCATGAGCCTAGGTCCTCATGACAAAGGGCTTTTATCTGCAGGCCGGTTTACACCAGCTCGATGACCGCGGTCTCTGCGGCGTCGCCCCGGCGGATGCCGGTGCGGATGATGCGGGTGTAGCCGCCATTGCGCTCCGCGTACGTGGGCGCAATCTCCTTGAAGAGCTTCTTGCAGACGTCCTCCCGGGTGATGAAGCTCATGGCCTGCCGGTAGGCGGCCAGGTCGCTCTTCTTGCCCAGGGTAATCATCTTCTCAGCCAGGGGCTTGATCTCCTTGGCCCGGGTGACGGTGGTCTCCATCTTCCCGTGATCCAGGAAATCCGTGACCTGCTGACGCAGCATGGCTCTGCGCTGGTCAGAGGTCTTGCCGAGCTTACGAGGCATTTCGGTTTCCTCCTTATTGTTATCTTTCAGCGTTTCGCCTCCGCCCTCGGGCGGGAGACGGTCAATTGTTCTCCTCGTCGGCCAGGTGCAGGCCCATCATGGCCAGCTTGTTGATGACCTCCTCCAGGGACTTGCGCCCCAGGTTGCGGACCTTCATCATCTCGTCCTCGGTCTTGGAAATCAAGTCCTCCACCGTGTTGATGTTGGCACGCTTCAGGCAGTTGAAGCTCCGGACGCTGAGGTCCAGCTCCTCAATGGTCATCTCCAGCACCTTGTCCCGCTGGGCTTCCGCCTTCTCCACCACGGTGGGGCGGCTGCCGACGTTCTCACTCAGGTCGGTGAACAGCGTGAAATGGTCGCAGAGGATTTTCGCTCCCAGAGAGACGGCGTCCCGTGCGGAGATGGTGCCGTCCGTCCAGACCTCCAGCGTCAGCTTGTCGAAATCGCTGGAAGCGCCCACGCGGGTGGGCTCCACGGTATAATTCACCTTATACACCGGCGTGTAGATGGAATCTACTCCAATGGTCCCGATCACATTCTGCTGAGGCTTATTGCGGTCGGCGGGGACGTAGCCCCGGCCATGGGACAGGGTGATCTCCATGTTGAGAGACGCCCCGTTGTCCAGTGTGGCGATGTGCAGGTCCGGGTTCAGGACCTCCACCTCGCCGTCGGCCTTGATGTCGCCGGCGGTCACCACGCAGGGACCCACCGCCTCGATATAGACCGTCTTCACCGAGTCGCTGTGGAGCTTCGTCAGGAGGCCCTTGATGTTCAGGACAATCTCCGTCACGTCTTCCTTCACGCCGGGAATGGTGGAAAACTCGTGCTGGACGCCGGCGATCTTGATGGTAGTCGGCGCGGTGCCGGGCAGCGAGGAGAGCATGATCCGCCGCAGGGCGTTGCCCAGCGTCGTGCCATATCCCCGCTCCAGGGGTTCCACCACGTATTTGCCATAGGTCACATCACCAGGCGCTTCATTGCATTCGATCTGGGGCTTTTCGATTTCAATCACGCAGTACCCTCCTTCATCTTCTCAACGGGCGGCGGGGCGCGCCGCCTCTGGTTCGGCTCATTATCGAGGGTATCCTCCGCTTACTTGGAGTAGAGCTCGACGATCAGGTGCTCCTCCACGGGGATGTCGATATCCTCACGAGCGGGGAGGCGGGTCACGGTGCCCTTCAGGCCGTTCTTCTCCCGCTCCAGCCACGCGGGCAGGAGGAAGATGGGGGCGTCCTGGCCGGTGAGGCGCTTGAAGACCTCGGAGGAGCGGCTGTTCTCCGCCACCTCGATGACGTCGCCGGCCTTCACCTGATAAGAGGGGATGTCGACCTTGCGGCCGTTGACGGTGAAGTGGGCGTGGTTCACCAGCTGACGGGCCTGGCGGCGGGTCATGGCGAAGCCCATGCGGTACACCACGTTGTCCAGGCGGCGCTCCACGTTGATCAGCAGGTTGTCGCCGGTCTTGCCGGGGGCGGCGGCGGCGGCCTCATAGTAGCTGTGGAACTGCTTTTCCAGGATGCCGTAGATGAACTTGACCTTCTGCTTTTCGTTCAGCTGAATGCCATATTCGCTCTTTTTCTTCCGCATCTGGCCGCCGGGATTCCGGTTGGTCTCCTTCTTGGCGTAGCCCATGACGGCGGGAGAGATGCCCAAAGCCTTGCAGCGCTTGGCGATGGGCTGCATATTCCTTGCCATATTGCTTCTTACCTCCTCTTTCGATCAGACGCGGCGGCGCTTCGGGGGGCGGCAGCCGTTGTGGGGGATGGGAGTGACGTCCTTGATCATCGTCACCTCCAGACCCACGGCCTGCAGCGCCCGGATGGCGGCCTCACGGCCCTGGCCGGGTCCCTTGACGAACACTTCCACAGTCTTCAGTCCATGCTCCATGGCGGCGCGGGCAGCGGTCTCCGCCGCAGTCTGGGCCGCGAAGGGGGTGGACTTCTTGCTGCCCCGGAAGCCGAGGCCGCCGGAGGAGGCCCAGGAGATGGCGTTGCCCTGGGCGTCGGTGACGGTCACCATGGTGTTGTTGAAGGAAGAACGGATATGGACCTGGCCACGTTCGATGTTCTTCCGCTCGCGGCGGCGGCGAATGACCTTCTTGCCGCCGGATTTCTGTGCTGCCATATTCTTTCTCCCTCCTTACTTCTTCTTGTTGGCGATGGTCTTCTTGGGTCCCTTCCGGGTGCGGGCGTTGGTTTTGCTGCGCTGGCCCCGGACGGGCAGGCCCTTGCGGTGGCGCAGGCCGCGGTAGCAGCCGATTTCGCTGAGCCGCTTGATGTCCAGGGCGGTCTGCCGCCGGAGGTCGCCCTCGACGGTGTAGTCGTCAATGGCGTCACGGAGCTTCTGCTCGTCGGCGTCGGTCAGGTCCTTCACCCGGGTGTCGGGGTTCACGCCGGACTTCGCCAGGATGTCCTTGGCGCTCTTGCGCCCAATGCCGTAGATATAGGTGAGGCCGATTTCGATACGTTTATCCTTCGGCAGGTCAATACCGGCAATACGTGCCATACTTTTAAAGCACCTCCAATTTCAATTCTCAGCCCTGTCTCTGCTTGTGCTTCGGATTTTCGCAAATGACCATAACACGGCCTTTGCGGCGGATGACCTTGCACTTTTCGCACATGGGCTTCACGGACGGTCTTACTTTCATAGTCTGCAACCATTCCTTTCAGCGGTTTACGTCGTTTGTTGTCATTTGCTGCGCCAGGTGATCCGGCCCCGGGTCAGATCGTACGGGGACATTTCCACCGTGACCTTGTCGCCGGGCAGAATCCGGATGAAATTCATCCTCAGTTTCCCGGAAATATGCGCCAGAATCATGTGACCATTTCCAATGTCAACCTGGAACGTCGTGTTGGGCAGGGCTTCCACCACAACACCTTCCACTTCGATCATGTCGGATTTTGCCAAACGTTATCCCTCCTGGTCCGGCTGGATCGCCTCGCGGCAGGCCGCGAGCGTCCTGCGAAGCTCACTGTTGGTGATCTTCTCCTCGCTCTTGATCTTTTCGGCGAGGCGGGTCTCCTCCGCCGAGACGAAGAGCACATGCCTGCGCTTCTTCCGCTTCGGGGATTCCACCTTTCTCGATTTTCCGTCCGCCAGCAGGAGGTATTCCCCCTCCACCGCCAGGACGGCGAAGAGCTTGCCCTTGTCCCGCCCCGCGTTGGAACGGACGATGTTTGATTTCGCAATCTCCATGCGTTCTCTCTCACCTGTTTGTCAAATGGCGGGGGCCGTGAGAATCTCCGGCGCGCCATCGGTAATCAGGATCGTGTTTTCATAGTGGGCCGCCCACTTTCCGTCGGCGGTCTTCACCGTCCAGCCGTCGCTTAGCTGTTGTATGGCGGCGGCTCCGGCGTTGACCATGGGTTCAATGGCCAGGGTCATTCCCCGCAGAAGGCGGGGGCCGTGGCCCGGACGGCCGTAGTTTGGGATCTCCGGCGATTCGTGCATCTTGGCTCCCACGCCGTGGCCCACGTATTCCCGGACCACGGAGAAGCCGTTTTGCTCCACATAGGATTGGACCGCCGCAGAGATGTCCTGAAGACGCTGCCCCTCCCGGGCGAAGCGGATCCCCTCAAAGAAGCTCTGCCTGGTCACGTCGATCAGGCGCTGCGCCTCCGGGGAAACCGTTCCGCAGGGGAACGTCGCCGCGCAGTCTCCATGGAAGCCCCCGATGTACGCGCCTACGTCCACGCTGACGATATCGCCCTCCCGCAAGACCCGTTTGCCGGGGATGCCGTGGATGATTTCGTCGTTGACGCTGATGCAGACGCTGGCGGGGTAGCCGTTGTAATGGAGAAAGGACGGGACCGCTCCCTGCTTGCGGATAAACCGCTCCACCGCGTCGTTGATCTCCTGGGTTGTCACGCCGGGCTTTACCATTTCCCCTGCCAAGGCACGGGCAGCCGCGGTAATTTTTCCACTCCGGCGCATCAAGTCGATCTCGTGGGAGGATTTCAGGGTGATCATCCCATCATCTCCCCAAAACGCGGAGAATCGCCTGGGAATTGGCTTCCACAGTCGGCTGGTTCTCCACTGTCTTCAGCAGGCCCCGCTCCGCGTAGAACGCCTTGAGGGGCTCCGTCTCCTTATGATAGACCTCGAGGCGGGATTTCACCGTCTCGGGGGCATCATCCTTCCGCTGGATCAGCTTCCCGCCGCACTTGTCGCACACGCCCTCCGCCTTGGGGGGCACCGCCGCCACATGGTAGCTGGCGCCGCAGTCCGGGCAGACCCGGCGGCCGCTCATGCGCTCCATAATCGTCTCGTCGCTGACCTCCAGGGAGACCACGCAGTCGAAGACAATCCCGGCCTTCTCCAGGGCCTCGGCCTGGGCGATGGTGCGGGGCACGCCGTCCAGAATGTAACCCTTGGCACAGTCCGGCTCCTCCAGCCGCTCGGAAATGATGCCGATGATGACCTCATCGGGCACCAGCTGCCCCGCGTCCATGAAGGCCTTGGCCTTCATGCCCGTGGGAGTGCCGTTCTTCACGGCGGCGCGGAGGATGTTGCCGGTGGAGATGGTGGGAATATCCAGCTTTTCACACAGGATGTCGGCCTGTGTTCCCTTTCCGGCGCCCGGGGCGCCCAACAGGATTAATTTCATGATTAAAACCTCCTGTATTCCGGGCGCGGGCGGAGCTCACGGCCCCGCCCGGCGCCGGCATCCAAAGTTGTATTTCGATTACTCCAGGAAGCCCTTGTACTGACGCATCAGCATCTGGGATTCCAGGGCCTTGACCGTCTCCAGCGCCACGCCCACCACGATGATGACGGAGGTGCCGCCGATGGCCACGGAGTCGTTGCCCAGAATCCGGCCGATGATCAGGGGGCAGATGGCCACGATGCCAAGATAGATCGCGCCGAACAGGGTAATCTTGTTCAGCACCCTGCGGATGAAGTCCACCGTGGGCTTGCCGGGACGGAAGCCGGGAATGAAGCCGCCCTGCTTCTTCATGTTGTTGGCAATTTCCACGGGGTTGAACTGGATGCTGGAGTAGAAATAGGCGAAGCCGATGATGAGAATGAAATAAACCACCATATACATGACCGACTTCGTGTCAATGGCGTCATAGATGCTCCGGGACACGGTTCCCTCGGCGGGGATGCCCACAAAGCTCCAGATGGTAATGGGCAAAGAGGCAATGCTCTGGGCGAAGATGACGGGCAGAACGCCGGCCATGCTCACCTTCATGGGCAGGTTGCTGCTCTGGCCGCCGTACATCTTCCGGCCCACCTGGCGCTTGGCGTACTGCACGGGAATGCGGCGCTCAGCGTCGTTGATGAACACGATGAAGGCGATCAGGGCCAGGCCGCCCACCAGAAGCAGAATCACGCCCCAGGGAGCCATGGCGCTGTCCAGAAGCTGCTGGGCCTGGTCGGCGGTGTAGCCGGCTTCGGTCAGGCTCTCTGCGGTCATGGCGCCGCTGTTGATGGCGGACCACCGGCTCACGCCCTGGGCCATGCTGGAAATCATGGTGGGGACCCGGGAGACGATGCCCGCAAAGAGGATGATGGAAATGCCGTTGCCCACGCCGAACTCGGTGACCTGCTCACCCATCCACATGACAAAGGAGGAACCGGCGATGAAGGACACGATGATGACCAGGGCGGGCCAGATGCCCTCGGCCCCAGGGGCCAGGATGCCGTAGCGCTTCATCATGAAGTAGTAGCCCACGGCCTGGAGAATGGCAATGGCCACGGTGGTGTAGCGGGTGATGGATTGGATCTTCTTCCGGCCCTCCTCGCCGCCGTCCTTCGCCAGGTTTTCCAGGTACGGAATGGCGACGGTGAGGAGCTGGATGATGATGGAGCTGTTGATATAGGGCTGAATGCTCAGGGCGAAGACCGTGGCGGTGGCAAAGGCGCCGCCGCTCATCACGTTGTACAGGCCCAGGATCGTGGCGCCCATGCCCTGGAGCTGAGACTCCAGCTGGGCCACGTCGATATAGGGCACGGTGATGGCGTTGCCGATGCGGAAGATCAGCAGGATCAGCAGCGTGAAAACGATCTTCTTCTTCAGCTCGGGGATGGCCCAGGCTTTGCGAACGGTTTGGATCACGTTTACTTCACCTCCGCCTTTCCGCCGGCTGCCTCGATGGCCTCCTTGGCAGACGCGGAGAAAGCGTTGGCCTTGACAGTGACCTTTTTGGTGACCTTCCCGTTGCCCAGGACCTTGAAGCCGTACTCGCACTTGCTGAGGACGCCCTTTTCCAGCAGCGCCTCGGCGGTAACGGTGTCTCCGTCGTTAAAAACGTTCAGGGCGCTGAGGTTCACGACCTCCAGGGGCTTCGCGAAGATGTTGTTGAAGCCGCGTTTGGGGACGCGGCGGGCCAGAGGCATCTGGCCGCCCTCAAAGCCCACGCGGACTTTGCCGCCGGAGCGGGCCTTCTGGCCCTTGTGGCCCCGGCCGCCGGTCTTGCCGTTTCCGGAGCCGGCGCCCCGGCCCTTGCGGTAAGCCTCACGGACAGACCCTGCGGCGGGAGACAGTTCGCTTAATTTCATGATTGGCGCCTCCTTACTTCTCTTCGGTAACTTGCAGCAGATAGCCGATCTTCGCCACTTTTCCGCGGGTGGGATCGTTGTCGGGCTGCACGGTGACGTCACCGATCTTGCGCAGTCCCAGGGAATGCGCGGTGGCAACCTGCTTTTCCAGGCGGCCGTTCAGGCTCTTGACGAGCTCAATCCTTAAGTTTGCCACGTTTGTCGCCTCCTTAACCCACGATGTCTTCGACGCTCTTCCCGCGGATGCGGGCGACCTCCTCGGGGCCACGCATGGACTTCAGGCCCTGGAAAGCGGCGGCGACAACGTTGTTGGGGTTGTTGGACCGGAGGCTCTTGGCACGGATGTCCTTGATGCCCGCGGCCTCCACGACGGCGCGGACCGCGCCGCCGGCGATGACGCCGGTACCGGGGGCGGCGGGCTTCATCAGCACGCGGCCCGCGCCGGCTTCCCCGATGGTCTCATGGGGCAGGGTAGTGCCCGCCAGCGTCACGGTGATCATGTTTTTCTTGGCGGCCTCGATGCCCTTGCGGATGGCCTCGGGAACTTCGGCGGCCTTGCCCAGGCCGTAGCCGACCTTGCCCTTGCCGTCGCCCACGACCACCAGGGCGGAGAATTTCATAACCCGGCCGCCCTTCACGGTCTTGGAAACGCGGTTCAGGTACACGACTTTCTCGATATACTCGCTCTGCTCTCTCTCAAATCTAGGCATTGAATGTTCCTCCCTCCTTAGAACTGCAGGCCGCCCTCGCGGGCGCCCTCGGCCAGGGCCTTCACACGGCCGTGATACAGGTAGCCGCCGCGGTCAAACACCACGGTCTCGATACCCTTGGCCTTGGCGCGCTCGGCCACGAGCTTGCCCACGGCCTCCGCTGCGGCGACATTCCCGCCGTAGCCTTCGACGGCCTTATCCAGGGAGGAAGCGGAGACCAGGGTCACGCCGGACACATCGTCGATGATCTGGGCGTAAATATTGGCCTCGCTGCGGAACACGTTCAGGCGCGGCATCTCGGGAGTGCCGGAGATCTTGGCGCGCACCCTCTTGTGGCGCTTCATGCGCTGGGCGTTTGTATTGGGTCTTTTAATCATATCGGCACACCTCCTTACTTCTTGGCGCCGGTCTTACCGACCTTGCGGCGGATGGTTTCATTGGTATACTTGATTCCCTTGCCCTTGTACGGCTCGGGCGGGCGCTTCTCGCGGATCTCGGCGGCAAACTGGCCGACGGCCTCTTTGTCGCAGCCGCGAACGATGATTTTATTGGGGGAGGGGACCTCGATGGTGATGCCCTCCACCTCCGAAACGATCACCTGATGGGAGAAGCCCAGGTTCATGACCAGGTTTTTCCCCTCCTTGGCCACACGGTAGCCCACGCCGTTGACGTCCAGCTCCTTGGCATAGCCGTCGGTAACGCCGACGACCATGTTGTGCAGAAGCGTGCGGGTCAGGCCGTGGAGGCTGCGGTGCAGCTTATCCTCGGAAGGACGCTTCACGGTGATCGTGGTGCCTTCCTGTTCAATGATCATCTCCGGGCGCAGCGCGCGGGTCAGCTGGCCCTTGGGTCCCTTCACAGTGACCACATTACCCTCGGCGACATTGACCGTGACGCCGGCGGGGACGGTAATGGGCATTCTGCCAATTCTAGACATTGTTCAATACCCTCCTTACCATACGAATGCCAGGACTTCGCCGCCGACATGGAGCTCGCGGGCCTTCTTGTCGGTCATGACGCCCTTGGACGTGGAGATGATTGCGATGCCCAAGCCCCGGAGCACGCGGGGCAGCTCGTCGGCGCCCACATAGACCCGGAGGCCCGGCTTGGAGACGCGGCGCAGGCCGGTGATGACCTTTTCCTTGCCCGCGTTGTACTTCAGGGTGATGTGAATCTTGCCCTGGGTTCCGTCGTCCACGATTTGGAAATTCTTGATATAGCCCTCGTCCAGCAGAATCTGAGCGATGCTCTTTTTCATGTTGGAGGCGGGGACGTCCACGGTGTCGTGTTTCGCGCTGACGGCGTTGCGGATGCGGGTGAGCATATCCGCAACCGGATCGGTGATATGCATGGTGTAGTTCCTCCTATTTTAGAGTTGCGGTTTTAAAACCGCTGCGGTAGCGAGGTATCATGACCAATTGGGTTCCATCCCGATTGGCCATGACCTTTCGCTATCCGTTATCCCAAGGGCCCCATATCAAAGGCCCCTGTTCACAAAATAAGCGCTGGGGTTCTTAGAAAGAGGCCTTGCGGACGCCGGGAATCTCGCCCTTGTAGGCCAGCTCCCGGAAGCAGATACGGCACACGCCGTAGTCCCGGAGATAGGCGTGGGGACGGCCGCAGAGCTTGCAGCGGTTGTACTTCCGGCTGGAGAACTTGGCGGGACGCTGCTGCTTCAGGATCATGGATTTCTTAGCCATTCTTCTCTCCCTCCTTAGCGGGCGAAGGGCGCGCCGACCTGGGTGAGCAGGGCGCGGGCCTCTTCATCGGTGTGCGCGGTGGTGCAGATGACCACATCCATGCCCCGGATCTTATCGATCTTATCGTACTCGATCTCGGGGAAGATCAGCTGCTCCCGGATGCCCAGAGCGTAGTTGCCCCGGCCGTCGAAGGCGTTGGGGCTGATGCCCTGGAAGTCGCGGACGCGGGGCAGGGCCACGTTGAAGAGACGGTCCAGGAACTCCCACATCTTTTCGCCGCGGAGGGTGACCTTCGCGCCGATGGGCATGTTTTCACGGAGCTTGAAGTTGGCGATGTTCTTCCGGGAACGGGTGATGATGGGCTTCTGGCCGGTGATCTGGGCCAGGTCCCGGACCACGTTGTCCAGGATCTTGGCGTTTTCCTTGGCCTCGCCGCAGCCCACGTTCACCACGACCTTGTCGATCTTGGGGATCTGCATGACGCTGGAATAGCCAAACTGCTTCATCAGGGCGGGAGCAACCTCGGCCGTGTACTTCGCCTTGAGATTGGGCACTTTCTTATCAGCCATTTGTGACTCCTCCTCCCTTACAGCTCGGCGCCGCACTTCTTGCAGATGCGGACGCTGACATTCTTTTCTTTGCCGGCCACGGTCTTCTTTTCAACCTTGTGGCCCACCCGGGTGGCCTTGCCGCACTTGGGGCAGACCACCTGGACCTTGCAGGCGGCAATGGCGGCTTCCCGCTTAACGATGCCGCCCTCCTCGCCCTGACGGCGGGGCTTGATGTGGCAGGTGACCAGGTTCATGCCCTCCACCACGACTTTGTTCTCCTTCGGCAGGGTGGCAATGACCTTGCCCTGGTGGGTGCTCAGGTCCTTGTCCTTACCGCCGTCGCCGGAGAGCCGGACGACTGTGTCGCCCTTTTTGATATTCATAGACATGTCTTTGCCCTCCTCAAATCACTTCGGGAGCCAGGGACAGGATCTTCATGTAGTCCTTGTCGCGCAGCTCGCGGGCCACGGGCCCAAAGATGCGGGTTCCGCGGGGGTTCTTGTCGTCCTTGATGAGGACGGCGGCGTTGTCGTCGAACCGGACATAGGTCCCGTCGTTCCGGCGGATGCCCTTGGCGGAGCGGACGATGACGGCCTTGACCACCTCGCCCTTTTTCACGGTGCCGCCGGGGGCCGACTTGCGGACGGAGGCCACAATCACGTCGCCGATGTTTCCGTACTTGCGCTTGGAACCGCCCAGGACGCGGATGCATTTGATTTCCTTGGCGCCGGTGTTGTCGGCGACCTTCAGGAAGGTTTCCTGCTGAATCATAACTCGACGCCTCCTTACTTCGCTTTCTCGATAATCTCAACCACGCGCCAGCGCTTGTCCTTGGACAGGGGGCGGGTCTCCATCACCTTCACCTTGTCGCCGATTCCGCAGCTGTTCTGCTCGTCATGGGCTTTCAGCTTGTAGGTGCGGCCGACGATCTTCTTGTACAGCGGGTGGGCCACCCGGTCCTCGATGGCGACCACCACGGTCTTGTCCATCTTGTCGGAGACCACCTTGCCAACCCGGGTCTTGCGGGAGGAAGTTCTCTTCTCGTCCATGTTTCCTTACCTCCTTCTTACTGCTTGCCGGAAGCGGAGAGCTCCCGGAGCACGGTCTTGACTCGGGCAATGTCATGCTTGGTCTCCCGGATCTTCACGGGATTGTCAAGCTGGTTGGTGGCGTGCTGCATGCGAAGGAAGAACAGGTCCTTCTTCAGCCCCGTCAGCTTCTCGTTCAGCTGCTCCGGGGTCATCTTGCGGATATCACGAATTTCACTTGCCTTCATCTTACTCACCTGCTTCCTCGGCGCGGGCGATGACCTTGGTCTTGATGGGCAGCTTGTGGCTGGCCAGACGCAGGGCCTCGCGGGCAACTTCTTCAGACACGCCGGCGATCTCGAACATGACGCGGCCGGGCTTCACAACGGCAACCCAGAACTCGGGGGAGCCCTTACCGGAGCCCATGCGGGTCTCGGCAGGCTTCTTGGTCACGGGCTTGTCGGGGAAAATCTTAATCCAGACCTGGCCGCCGCGCTTGGTGTAACGGGTCATGGCGATACGGGCCGCCTCAATCTGGTTGCTGGTGATCCAGGCGGGCTCGGTGGCCACCAGGCCATACTCGCCGTATGCCAGGGTGTTGCCACGGGTGGCCTTGCCGGTCATACGGCCGCGGTGTACGCGGCGGTATTTGACTCTCTTCGGCATCAGCATTAGTTGCTTCCTCCTTCCTTAGGGGCCGCAGGAGCGGCGGGCGCTGCGGGGGCGGGACGGGCGGGGGCGCGGTTGAAGCCGCCCTGGGGACGGGGGCCGCCGCCGGCGCGGTTGAAGCCGCCGCCCTGGCCGGGCCGTCCGCCGCCGCGGTTAAAGCCGCCGCCCTGACGGTCCCGGTTGAAGCCGCCCCGGCGGTCGCCGTCGCGGCGGGGACGACGCTCCCGGCGCTCCTGATAGGGCTTGGAGGTGTCCATGGTGCGGGGGGTGGTGCGCAGGGTCTGGCTCAGCACCTCGCCCTTGTAGATCCACACCTTCACGCCGATGCGGCCAAAGGTGGTGGCGGCCTCCGCGAAGCCGTACTCGATGTCGGCGCGGATGGTCTGCAGGGGGATGGTGCCCTCGTGGTAGTGCTCCACGCCGGCGATCTCGCGGCCGCCCAGACGGCCGGAGCAGCAGGTCTTGATGCCCTTGGCGCCGGCCCGCATGGCCCGGGCCATGGCGTTCTTCATGGCGCGGCGGTGGCTGATGCGCTTTTCCAGCTGCTGGGCGATGTTCTCCGCCACCAGCTGGGCGTTCATATCGGGGTTGCGGACCTCGACGATGTTCAGGCGGACCTTCTTGCCCACCAGCTTCTCCACAGCCAGGCGGTACTGCTCGATCTGCTCACCGCCCTTGCCGATGACCATGCCGGGGCGGGCGCAGTGCAGGAAGACCGTCACCACATCGCCGCTGCGCTCGATCTCGATCTTGGGCACGCCGGCGCCGTACAGGGTCTTTTTCAGGTATTTACGGATCTTCTGGTCCTCCACGATCAGGTCGCCGACCTTCTCGTCACTGGCATACCAGCGGGAATCCCAGTCCTTGATAACGCCCACGCGCAGGCCGTGGGGATTGACTTTCTGTCCCATAAAACAGTTCTCCTCCCTCTCTTATGCCTTTTCCGCCACAGCCAGGGTGACGTGAGAAGTGCGCTTGTTGATGCGGTAGGCGCGGCCCTGGGCCCGGGGCATCATCCGCTTGAGGATGGGGCCGGGAGTGGCGTACACCTCGGACACCACCAGCTTGGCGGGGTCCATGCCGAAGTTGTTCTCGGCGTTGGCAACGGCGCTCTTCAGAAGCTTTTGCAGGGGCTCGGAGGCAGCCTTGGGGGTCTGCATCAGGATGGCCATGGCGCTGCCCGCGTCCTTTCCGCGGATCAGGTCGCAGACGATCTGGACCTTCCGGGGGGCGATGCGGACGTAGCGCAGATAGGCCTTCGCAACTTTATTTTCCATGTTCTGCATCCTCCTTCAACTCAGTCCTTCCGGTGTCCGCGGAAGGTGCGGGTGGGGGCGAACTCACCCAGCTTGTGGCCGACCATGTCCTCCTGGACATAGACGGGCACGTGCTTCCGGCCATCGTGCACGGCGATGGTGTGGCCCACGAAGGAGGGGAAGATGGTAGAGCTGCGGCTCCAGGTCTTGAGGACCTTCTTCTCGTTCTTCGCGTTCATTTCCTCGACCCGCTTCAGAAGCTCGGGGGCAACGTACGGGCCTTTCTTAATGGATCTGCTCATGTTTCATCTGCCTCCCTTACTTCTCGTTGCGGCGCTTGACGATGAATTTGCTGGTGGGGTTCTTCTTCTTCCGGGTCTTGTAGCCCAGGGCCGGCTTGCCCCAGGGGGTCACAGGGCCGGGACGGCCAACCGGAGCGCGGCCCTCGCCGCCGCCGTGGGGGTGGTCGCAGGGGTTCATGACGGAGCCCCGGACGGTGGGACGCCAGCCCATGTGGCGCTTGCGGCCCGCTTTGCCGATGTTGATGTTGGCATGGTCAATGTTTCCCACCTGTCCGATGGTGGCCATGCAGTTGGTCCGCACGATCCGGACCTCGCCGGAGGGCATACGAATCTGGGCGTCGCCGCCCTCCTTGGCCATGAGCTGGGCGGCGGTGCCGGCGGAGCGCACCAGCTGGGCGCCGTTGCCGGGATGCAGCTCGATGTTGTGGATCATGGTGCCCACGGGGATGTTGGCAATCGGAAGGGCGTTGCCTTCCTTGATATCCGCGCTGGGGCCGGACTCCACCTTGTCGCCGGCCTTCAGGCCCACAGGGGCCAGAATGTAGCGGCGCTCGCCGTCCTCATACTCCAGGAGGGCGATGTTGGCGGAGCGGTTGGGGTCGTACTCCAGGCGGAGCACGGTGGCGAACATATCGTGCTTATCCCGCTTGAAGTCAATGACGCGGTATTTGCGCTTGTTTCCGCCGCCGCGGTGGCGGACGGTGATGCGGCCGTAGCTGTTCCGGCCCGCGCTCTTTTTCAGGGGCTCGGTGAGCTTGGGCTCGGGCTTGGCCTTCTTGTCGATGCCGTCGAATCCGGAGACCGTCATCTGACGCCGGGAGGGAGTCGTCGGCTTAAAGGTTTTAATAGACATTCCGCTTTACACTCCTTCTCTAGAATCAGACCATGCCTTCGAAGAACTCGATGGTCTTGGAATCGGGGGTCAGCTGGACGTAGGCCTTCTTCCAGGTCTTCGTCATGCCGGGACGGCCCGCGCCCATGCGCTTTTCCTTCCCGGGGACCGTCAGGGTGTTGACGGCGGCGACCTTCACGCCGAAGATTTCCTCCACGGCCTTCTTAATCTCGATTTTGCCGGCCTCCTTGGCCACCTCGAAGACGTACTTCTTATCGGCGGCTCCGGCCATGGCCCGCTCGGTGATGATGGGGCGGATCACGATATCGTATGCGGTCATTACGCGTACACCTCCTCGATTTTGGCGAGGGCGGCCTGATCCACCACCAGGTACTTGGCGTTCACGATGTCATAGACATTCAGCTGCGCCGCGGGGGTGGTCAGCACGCCGGGAAGGTTCCGGGCGCTCTTGACGACAATCTCGTCCATGGCGGGGGTCACCACCACGGCCTTGCCGTCGACCTTGACGGCGTCCAGGAACTTGCGGAACTCGGCGGTCTTGATGTTCTCCTGCTTGATGGAGTCGATGACCACCAGCCGGCCCTCCTGGGCCTTGGCGGAGAGGACGGACTTCAGGGCCAGGCGCCGGACCTTCTTGTTCAGCACATAGCGGTAGCTCCGGGGCTTCGGCGCGAAGACGATGCCGCCGTGGGTCCACTGGGGAGCCCGGGTGCTGCCCTGGCGGGCGTGGCCCGTGCCCTTCTGGCGCCAGGGCTTCTTGCCGCCGCCGGAGACTTCCGCGCGGGTCAGGGCGCTCTGGGTGCCCTGGCGGCAGTTGGCGAGGTGGTTCTTCACGACCTCGTGGACGACGGACTCGTTGGGCTCGATGCCGAAAATCGCGTCGTTCAGTTCCACAGTGCCGACTTCAGCGCCGGCCATGTTTAAAACTTTCACAGTAGACATTTACTCAGCACCCCTTTCTCACTTGCTTCTGGCGGAGGCCTTCTGCGGGTTGCGGCCGGAAGCCTTCTGCGGGTTCTTGCTGATGTCCGCGCCGGCCTGCTTGACCTTGTGGACCTTGACGGTGGACTTGATCGTCACCAGCCCGCCCTTGGGGCCGGGCACCGCGCCGCAGACCACCAGCATGTTCAGCTCGGGGTCCACCTTGACCACGGAGAGGTTCTGAACGGTGACCTGGTCCACGCCCATGTGGCCCGCGCCGTCGCGGCCCTTCATGATGCGGCCCGGGGTCGTGCCCGCGCCCAGGGAGCCCTGATGGCGGTGGACGGGGCCGCCGCCGTGGGTGTTGCGCTTCACGGCCGCGCCGTGGCGCTTGACCACGC
>CAJTVF010000015.1 GCA_910579435.1 uncultured Oscillibacter sp. | reverse complement strand
CCTTATTTTATCACATCTTCTATCATTTCGGGGAATTAAATCAGCGTTTCCTTAAAACAGACTCTAGGAAATTGCTCCCGCCTGTGGTATACTACCTCTGGAAAAACGGAAGGGAGGGGAGCAGGCCATGGAAACCGTCAGCGGCGCAAGCAATTGGAAGCTGGTTTTCCGCCGGGAGGGCGGCGGCGTGACCATCCTTCGGGCCGGGACCCCCGACGTCCGGGCCGTACTGCCGGAGCGGCTCTTCGGCCTTCCGGTGACAGCCCTGGGCGACCGGGCCCTGGCCCCGGAGCGCCAGGGGGACGCCCTTCCCCCCGGGGCGGAGGCCGTCCTGGTCACCTGCGGCCCCGCGGAGGCGGAGTGGGACAACCGCCGCCTCCAGGACCTGGCCCTGCCGGAGACCCTGGAGGCCATGGGGAATTACGCCCTGCTGAACTGCTCCACCTTAAAGACCCTCCGCATGTACGACGGCGCCGCGCGCTGGGGGGGCGGGGCGCTGATGAACTGCCGCAGTTTGGATACCCTGCACCTGACCCGGACAGGCCCGGACCAGGGGGAAGCCCTGGCCTGGTTCGCCGGAGAACTCAGCCGGGAGCTGGACGTGACTCTTCACGGACCGGATGGGATTACCGCCCGGCTGCTGTTCCCGGAGTACACGGAGCTCTATGAGGAGAACTGCCCCGCCCACCACTTTGACTACTTCATCTCCGGCGCGGGCTACCCCTATCACCACTGCTTCCGTCAGAAGCGCCTGTCCCTCAAGGAGTACGACGCCCTCTGGCGGGACTTCCTCGGCATGGAGCACGACGAAGCCGCCGCCCTGCGCCTTGCCTGGCGGCGCCTCCGCTGGCCCCTGGATCTGGGGGAGGCGGAGGCGGGCTACCGCGCCTATTTAAAAGAGCACGCCGGGGACGCCCTCCGCCTTTTGATGGAGGAGGAGGACGGGGACGTCCTCCCCCTCCTGCTGGACCTGGCGGAGCCGGACCGGGAAGCCCTCTCCGCCGCCTGCGCTCTGGCCCGGGAAAAGGGAGACACGGCGGCCCTGGCGGCGCTGCTGGAGAATCAGCACCGGCGCTTCCCCGCCGGGCTGGAAAAAACCTTTGCGCTGTAAAAGGAAGCGGGAATTTATGGAACAAAAGGACTTTGCCGGAATCGGGCGGGATATCCTCTTCGCCTCTCGGAACGAGCTGTATGTGAACCTCCCCTACCTGGACGCGGCCCTCTGCGCCCTGGCCTTCGCCCCCGGCAGCGGGGTGACGCTGTCCCTGGCCACCGACGGGGAAACGCTGTACTACGACGGGGCCTGGCTGGCGGAGCGCTACCTGCGCAGCCCGGTGTGGACCTGCCGGGCCTATCTCCATGTGATTCTCCACTGCATGCTCCGGCATCTGGCGAAAAAGCGGGGCAAGGTCCCGCAGCTGTGGGACCTTGCCTGCGACACGGCGGTGGAGAGCATCCTGGACGAGCTGGACTACCCCTGCCTGAATACCGGCCCGGTGCCCCGGAAGCGGAAATTTTACGGCGAGTGCCGGAGGAACATGCCCGTGCTGACGGCGGAGGGCGTCTACCGCCGCCTCCTGCGGCTGAGCCTGCCGGAGTATGAGATCGCCCAGCTTCAGCGGGCCTTCCTGGCGGACGACCACGGCCTCTGGGACCCGGAGCGTCAGGACGGCCAGGACCAGAGCCGCCGCCAGGACCAGAAGTGGCAGGACCTCTCCGGCAAAGCCCAGACGGGCCTGGAGACGGTCCTCTCGGACAAGGGAACCGGCGGCGAGGCCGTGCTGGAGCAGGTCCGGGTGGCCGTCCGGGACGACGTGGACTATCGGGCGTTTCTCCGCCGCTTCGCCGCCCCCCGGGAGGTGGCGGCGGTGGACGGGGACGCCTTTGACTACGGCTTTTATTCCTACGGCCTCCGGCTTTATGGCAATATGCCCCTGGTGGAGCCGCCGGAGACCCGGGAGGAAAAGCGGATTGAGGATTTCGTCATCGCCGTGGATACCTCCATGTCCACCTCCGGGGAGCGGGTCCGGCAGTTTCTGGCCTGTACCTACGCCATACTGCGCAGTACCGGGACCTTCACCCGAAAGGTGCATATCCGCGTCATCCAGTGTGATGACCAGGTTCGCTCCGACGATGTGATTCACGACCTGGAGGACCTGCGGGCCTATATGGAGAGCTTCCAGCTCACCGGAGGCAGCGCCACGAACTTCCGCCCGGTGTTTGAGCACGTGGCGAAGCTCCAGGAGGCAGGGGCCTTCACCAGCCTCCGGGGCCTTGTGTACTTTACCGACGGCATGGGAATCTACCCGGAGAAGCGAGCGCCCTACGAGACGGCATTCATCCTCCTGGGGGAGCCGCCGCTGTCGGTCAAAACGCCCCCCTGGGCCATCCGGCTGGTGCTGGAGGCCCCGGACCTGGACCGGGCGGCGGAGGAACTGCCGGAGGAGCTGGACCTAAGCGAGCTGCCGGAGCTGTAAAGGAGACATTATGCTGCCTGAAATTGTAGACCGGCGGAGCATCCGGGCTTACCTGCCCCAGCCGGTCTCCAGGAAAGATATCGAAACCGTGCTGCAAGCAGGGGCCCTGGCCCCCTCCGCAAAAAACCGCCAGCCCTGGCGTTTCATCGTGGCCATTGGGACGGGAAAAGCGGCGGCGCTGGCCGCCATGGCGCGGGGACTGGAGGGGGAAGCCCGCCGTCCCCTTCTGCCGGAAAGCGCTCAATTTCTCAGCGGAGCGAAGCGAACGCTGGCCGTCATGGAACAGGCTCCGGCCATCATCTTTGTCACGAATCCCCTGGGCCGGGACCCGAGAGAGGCCCTGAATACGGACGAACGGGTCTCCGAGCTCTGCAACGCCCAGTCCCTGGGCGCATGCCTGGAAAATATGGCCCTCCAGGCCACGGCGCTGGGTCTAGGCAGTCTTTGGATTTGCGACACCTATTTCGCCTATGACGCGCTGCGGGAATGGATTGGCAGGCCAGGAGCTCTCGCAGCGGCCATGGCCTTGGGATACGCCGCCGAGAGCCCGCCTCCCCGTCCCCGGAAGCCGCTGGAAGAGTTGGCGGAATGGAGAGAATAGGAGGTCTCTGCAAGGCATCCTACCCATAGAAGGACAAATTACTTCTTTTTCTCTTTTGGACCGTGCAAAGAACCAGCCATCTTCATGGCTGAACTCCCCCCCCGCCCGTCAGGGCGACACCAAGCCCCCCCTCTCAGGGGGTCCCCAGGAAGGACCACTTGCCATGAACATCAAACAAGCCAAACAGGAAATCACCCATACCCTAAAAGCCTACCTGTCCAAGGACAAATTGGGAAATTATTTAATCCCCCCGGTCCGCCAGCGGCCCATCCTCCTGATGGGCCCCCCCGGCGTGGGCAAAACCCAAATCATGGAGCAGGTCGCCGCCGAAACCGGCGTGGGCCTGGTTTCCTACACCATCACCCACCACACCCGCCAGAGCGCCGTGGGCCTGCCCTTCATCGAAAAACGGACCTACAACGGACAGGAGTACTCCGTCACTGAGTACACCATGAGCGAAATCCTGGCCTCCGTCCATGAGCTCATGGAGAAAACCGGCCTCCGGGAGGGCATCCTCTTCCTGGACGAAATCAACTGCGTCTCCGAGACCCTGGCCCCCATGATGCTGCAATTCCTCCAGTGTAAAACCTTCGGCAACCAGCGCCTGCCGGAGGGCTGGCTCATCGCCGCCGCCGGAAACCCGCCGGAGTACAACCGCTCCGTCCGGGATTTCGACGTGGTGACCCTGGACCGGGTAAAGCGCATCGACGTGCGGGAGGACTTCGCCGTCTGGAAGGAGTACGCCCGGCAAAAGGGCCTCCACGGGGCCGTGACGTCCTATCTGGACATCAAGCCGGAGCACTTCTACCGGGTGGAGACCACGGCGGAGAGCGTCCAGTTCGCCACCGCCCGGGGCTGGGAGGACCTCAGCGAGCTGCTGGCGGCCTACGAGGCCCTGGGCCTCCGGGCGGACCGGGAGGTGGTGGGACAGTACATCCAGCTCCCCCGCATTGCCCGGGACTTCGCCAACTACCTGGAGCTCTATCACAAATACCAGAACATCTACCACGTGGACGAGATCCTGAAGGGAATCTGGCAGCCCATCACCGTCCGGGAGCTCCGGGCCGCCCCCTTCGACGAGAAGCTGTCCGTCATGGGGCTGCTCCTCTCCCGCCTCTCCGGGGCCGCCCGGGAGGCCCATCGCCAGGACGCCCTGTGCGAGAACCTCCACGCTGCCCTGACCGCCTTCAAAGAAGCCATCGCCGCCGGAGAAGCTCCCCAGGAGGTCCTGGAGTCCCTGGCCCGCAGCCGCCGGGAGGCCCTGAAGCGGGCCCGGGACGCGGGCCAGCTGGAAAAGCAGCGCCAGGCCCTGGCCCAGCTGGAGATCAACGCCCTGGAGGACTACCGCCGCCGCCTCATCCAGGAAAGTCCGGCGGATTCCGGGCTGGCCATGGCGGCGGTCCGGGGCTGGTTCGGCCAGGAGGTGGAAAAACGGGCCTCCCAGGCCCAGGCGGCCAAGGCGGAGCTGGACCACGCCTTCGCGTTTTTGGAGGAGACCTTCGGCCAGGGCCAGGAGCTGGTGCTGTTCGTCACGGAACTCACCGCCGGGCCCGACACCAGCTGGTTCATCGAGAGCTTCGGCTGCGACGCCTACTTCCGCCACAACCGGGAGCTGCTGTTTGACGATACCCGGACCCGCATTCAAAAGGACATTGCCGCCGCGAAGGCGGCGGGACAGGAGGAAGCCCATGACTGAGGATTTGAAACGCATTGAAACCGTGCTGGACGAAAAGGTCCGCCCCGCCCTCCGGGCCCACGGAGGGGACATCACTGCAGACCGCCTGGAGAACGGCGTATTATATGTAAAGCTGCTGGGCCAGTGCGCCGGATGCCCCTCGGCGGACCTGACCAGCGAGACGGTGGTGGAGGCGGAGCTCACCCGTGCCCTTCCGGACCTGGTGCGGAAGGTGGCGGTCATCCAGGACGTCAGTGACGAGCTGTGGGAGCAGGCGAAAAAGCTCCTCCGGGACCACCATTTGTAAACGCCGCATAATCCGCCCGCCCCTCTCATATGGTGTACCATGCTGAACATAAGGGAGGACGCCATGGACAATTTGCAGATGGACGAGAAGCTGGCCCGGCTCCGGCGCTGCCGCCGGGAGATGGACACGCTGAAAAAAGAGGCGGAGGCCATCGAGGAGGAAGTCAAGGCGGAGCTGGAGGCCCGGGGCGTGGACCAAGTGGAGACGGCCCACTACAAGGCCTCCTGGAAGGCCGTCTCCAGCACCCGGCTGGACGCCAAGGCCCTGAAAGCGGAGCGGCCGGAGATTTACGACCGCTATGCCGTCACCAGCACCTCGAAGCGCTTCACGGTTACCTGACAGAACCCCTGCGGCCCCCGGCGGAAGCCGGGGGTCCTGCCTTTTGGCCGTAACGCTGTAAAAATGTAAAAATTTGAAGAACTTTCGCTTTTCCCTTTACTTATGGGAAAACTGCCGTTATAATAGGGAAGGGAAACATTGGGGCCCCGCGGACCGCGGAGCCCCTCTTTCGCTGGCCGGAGGCGTTCATCCGCCGCCGGCGCCCCCGGGGCCGGACAGGCCCCCATCACCGGCTGGCCGCTGGCCGTGAGCAAGCGGAACGCCGCCCTATCTTTCGGGCGGCGGCGCGGGGAGGTTTCATTATGTCAAATTGCGCCATTGTGGGCATCAACTGGGGCGACGAGGGCAAGGGCCGTATGGTGGACCTGATCACCCAGGACTACGACGTGGTGGTCCGCTACCAGGGCGGCGGCAACGCCGGTCACACCGTCGTCAACGAGAAGGGCAGGTTCGCCCTCCACCTGCTGCCCTCCGGCATCTTCCGGGACGGCGTGGTCAACATTCTGGGCAACGGCGTGGCCCTGGACTGCGAGAGCCTGTGGAAGGAGATGCAGGACGTCACCGCCCAGGGCGTGGCCATTACGCCGGACAACCTGATGGTCAGCGACCGGGCCTCCCTGCTGCTGCCCTGGCACCGGGATTTGGACGGCCTGGAGGAGGCCCGTCTGAAGGACAAGAAATATGGCTCCACCAAGCAGGGCATCGCCCCCTTCTACTCTGACAAGTTCCAGAAAAAGACCGTCATGGCGGGAGAACTCCTCTACCCCCAGCAGCTCCGCTCCCATCTGGAGGACCTGCTGGAGTGGAAGAACCTGACCCTGACGAAGGTCTACAACGCCCAGCCCTATACCATCGAGCAGCTGATGGACTGGGTGGCGGAGTACGGCGAGAAAATCCGCCCCTTCATCCGGGACACCGGCGCGTTTTTGCGCCAGGCCCAGTCGGAGAACAAGCGCGTCCTCTTCGAGGCCCAGCTGGGCGCCCTCCGGGATCTGGACTACGGCATCTATCCCTACACCACCTCCTCCAACGCCGTGGCGGCTTACGCCCCGGTGGGCTCCGGCCTGCCCTCCGCCCGGATTGACGAGGTCATCGGCGTGGTGAAGGCCTACTCCTCCTGCGTGGGCGAGGGCCCCTTCACCTGCGAGTGGTTCGGCGAGGAGGCGGAGAAGCTCCGCCAGGCCGGAAACGAGTACGGCGCGAAGACGGGCCGCCCCCGCCGTGTAGGCCCCATCGACATCGTGGCCACCCGCTACGGCGTCCAATGCCAGGCGGCGACGAACATTGCCCTGACCAAGCTGGACGTGCTGAGCTATCTGGACCAAATCCCCATCTGCGTCCGCTATGAGCTGGGCAGCCAGCAGACGGACCGCTTCCCCTTCCCCGCCCTGCTGCCCGAGGCCAAGCCGGTGGTGGAGTACATGGACGGCTGGGGCTGCGACATCTCCGGCGTGCGGACCTGGGAGGACCTGCCCGAGGCGGCCCGGAGGTACGTGGAGTATATCGAAAAGGAAATCGGCTGCCGCATCGGCTACGTGTCCGTGGGCCCGGAGCGGGACGCCATCATCATTCGCTGAGGAGGCCCGCCATGGGACTGTTCCATTTTGGAAAAAAGGAGCCCAAAAAGCAGCCTGAGCAGCCGGGCCTCCCCCCGGAGGAAGCCGCCCGGCGCTGGAAGGACGCCTACCGGGCCAATCCGCAGGTCTACCAGAAACAGGACGCCCTGCTGGGGAGCTGCACGCTGACGGAGGGGGTGGACACGCTGCTTCCCCTCCAGCCGGAGCGCCAGTGGGCCGTGAACGGGAAGCCCGTCCAGGACTGGATTCTCAGCCTGGTCAGCATCTCAGAAAAGCGCGTCCTTGGACAAATCGAATACCAGGAGACCATGACCCGACTCCGCCCCTTCTCCCTTGCCGTGTCCGAGGGCTGGATTCTGATTCGCGCCATGACCCACGCCGAACTGGACGGGCTGTTTGAGGGGCTTCCCCGGCAATTGGCCTGAAACAACGGAGGTACGCCTATGAAAGACCGCTACGAATCCCCCCTCTCCTCCCGCTACGCCTCGGAATTTATGCTGAACCTCTTCTCCGCCGAAACCCGTATCCAGACCTGGCGGCGGCTGTGGGTGGCCCTGGCCCGGGCGGAGCACGAGCTGGGCCTGCCCGTGACGGCGGAGCAGGCAGCCGAGCTGGAGGCCCATCTCACCGATATCGACTTCGACCTGGCCGCGCAGCGTGAGAAGGAGGTCCGCCACGACGTCATGGCCCACGTCTACGCCTACGGCAAGGCCGCTCCCTCCGCCGCCGGCATTATCCACCTGGGGGCCACCAGCTGCTATGTCACGGATAACGCGGACCTCATCCTCTACCGGGAGGGCCTGCGGGAGTTGCGGAAGGGACTTCTGGCCCTTCTGGGCAATCTGGCGAAATTTGCCCGGCAGTACGCGGACACCCCCACCTTGGGCTATACCCATTATCAGCCCGCCCAGCTGGTGACCGTGGGCAAGCGGGCCGCCCTCTGGATGCAGGATTTCCTGGCGGACCTGGAGGAACTGGATTTTGTTCTGGGGAACCTCAAATTCCTGGGCTGCCGGGGCACTACCGGCACCGAGGCCAGCTTTATGGAGCTGTTTGAGGGAGACGGGGCCAAAATCGACGAGATGAACCGGAAAATCGCCGGGGAGTTCGGCTTTGAGAAGACCTTCGCCGTCTGCGGCCAGACCTATCCCCGGAAGGTGGACAGCCGGATCCTGAACTGCCTTTCCGCCATGGCCCAGAGCGCCTACCGGATGGCCAACGACATCCGCCTCCTCCAGCACGACCGGCAGGTGGAGGAGCCCTTTGAGAAGAACCAGATTGGCTCCTCCGCCATGGCCTATAAGCGCAATCCCATGCGCTGTGAGCGCATCTGCTCCTTGTCCCGCTACCTGATGGCGGACGCCATGAACGCGCCTATGACAGCCTCCGTCCAGTGGCTGGAGCGGACCCTGGACGACTCCGCCAACCGGCGTATCTCCATGCCGGAGGGCTTCCTCTGCGCCGACGCAATCCTGCGCCTTTGCCGGAACGTCACCGACGGGCTCCATGTCAACGAGAAAATCGTGGACCGGACCTGCCGGGAGTACCTGCCCTTCATCGCCACAGAGAACCTGATGATGGAGGGGGTCAAGCGGGGCGGCGACCGGCAGGAGCTCCACGAGATCATCCGCACCTGTTCCATGGCCGCCACGGCCCGGATGAAGGAAGGGGAGCCCTGTGACCTGCTTCATCGCCTGGCGGCGGAGCCTGCCTTCGCCATGACGGAGGCGGAGATGGAGGCCGTCCTGGACCCAAGGCTTTACACCGGACGGTGCGCCGCCCAGGTGGAGGCGTTCCTGGAGGGTATTGCCCCCCTGCTGGCGGAAGCGGAGGACGGCGGCGCCCCTGAGATTCATGTTTGAGCGCCAATACGCGCAAAGGGGCCCGGTTTCATAACCGGGTCCCTTCTTTTATCATCTGATATCGTATAAGGAATCCAGCACCAGCCAGGTTTGGGAGAAGGGCCGCATGAGGTTCCAGAATCCCGCCCCTTGAAAGCCGTACCCGGCAGCGAGACGAAGTTTGGCGTCCATACTGCGGGCGTCTTCGAACCAGACCTCGTGAGCGGTCCCCCCGGCGTCGGTGTAGTGGAAGAAGGGGGATTGGGCCGTCTCGTCGTATTGGATGGACACGCCGTATTGGACAGCCAGCTCAATGGCCCGCTGGTTGGAGATGGACTGCGCCCGGGTCTCCCCCTGGATAAAGGGAAGCGGCCAGTCATAGCCGTAGTTGGGCACTCCCAGGAAAATTTTTTCCGCCGGGATTTCGGTGACAGCATAGTCCAGCACCGCCCGGACGTTTGGGAGGGGGGCTACCGCCATGGGGGGGCCGTAGGTGTATCCCCACTCATATGGATGCCGTTCCTTTGCACACCGAGGATGGACAAGCGGTGGATTTTAATGGAAGGCGGGGGAGAGAATAACGCTTGTGTTTTCCATATAAAAGCGGTAGAGTAGTGGACAAGGGACACCTCCCAAACTTAAGAGGAAAGGACACTGGATACATCATGAAACGAAAGAGTCAATTATTAGCTTTGCTGATGGCGCTCTGCCTGTTGGCAAGCCTGGCCGCCGTGCCTGCGGCGGCGGAAGAAGCCGGTACCAATAACCCCACTACTAGCGAGGGCTCTGGTAATAGTGAAACACCAGAAGAAAAACCCGAGGAGAAGCCCGAGCAGCCTCCTGCCTCCAGCGACTTCTCCTACCCCTCCTCCGTGAACTTCGGCACCCTGGAGAAGAACGCGTCCAGCAGCAGCCGGACCCAGACCTTCACGATCAAAAACAACAGTGATTACACGATGACGCTTACGTATTCCACCCCCAGCGGCTACAGCGTCTCCGGCATCCCCAGCTCCCTGACCGCCGGCAGCTCCGCCACCGTCACGGTGCAGCTGACCAGCGCCAGCAGCACGGGGACCTACGACCGGCGGCTGACCATCACCGCCTCCTTCGTGGGCGGCAGCGGCTCCAGCTCCTTTGACATCAACCTCTGCGCCACCGTGGTGGAAAGCGGCTACTCCATCACCGCAGACCCCGCCAGCAAGGACCTGGGTAAGCTCAAGGAGGGCTACACCGAGAAGGAAGCCAAGGAAACGGAAATCACCGTCACCATCCAGAACAAGGGCGCCTCCAGCGTGCAGATGTCCACCGTAAAAGGAAACGACCACTTTACCGTCACCGCCGTGGGGAGCGACTCCGTAACGCTGAAAAACGGCGAAAAGGCCGAATATAAAATCGTCCCCAAGCAGAGCCTGGCCGTGGGCGCCTACACCGACACTATCACCTTCCAGACCCGGGAGAACGCCACCGCCGCATTCAAGGCCACCGTGGTGATCGAAAAGAAGCTGGACCCCCTGACGGTGGAGCCCGGCGCCCTGGACTTCGGCACGGTGGAGGAGGGCTACACGGCCCTGGCAGTCAAGACGGTCACCGTGAAGAACAACACGGAGCACGCCATCCGTCTGGAGCAGCCCGCGTCCTACAGCTATGAGATCAGCCTCCTGAACCAGACGTCCCTGCCCGCCGGAGGGAGCACCACCTTTACCGTCCGTCCCCGGACGGGCCTCCCCGCCAACGTCTACAACGGCGTGGTGGAGCTCTGTGGCAGCGGCGAATCCACAAAGCTGAACATCCGGTTTACCGTGACCAAGCCCGTCGGCCCCTCCACCTTCTCCGACGTGGCCGCCGGCAGCGCCTTCGCCGCCGACATCGCCTACGTCAGCCAAAAGGGCCTGATGAGCGGCGTGGGCGAGGGCCGGTTCAATCCCCAGTCCCCCGTCACCCGGGGCCAGCTGGTGACCATCCTCTACCGCCTGGAGGGCCAGCCCGCCGTCAGCGGCACGGGCTTCCCCGACGTGGCCGCCGGCTCTTACTGCGAGAAGGCGGTGAAATGGGCCGCCGCCAACGGCATCACCGCCGGGGGCAAGGACGGCCTCTTCCGGCCCGGCGACTCTATCACCCGGGAGCAGCTGGCCGCCTTCCTGTTCCGCTATAACGCCTACAAGGGCTATGTGTCCACCCAGCGAGCGGACCTGGGAACCTTCTCCGACAGCGCGGCGGCAGCCTCCTACGCCAAGGACGCTCTCTCCTGGGCCAACGCCGCCGGCCTGGTGAACGGCACCTCCGACGGCCGCCTGAATCCCTCCGGCGGCGCGACCCGGGGCCAGGCGGCGGCGATCCTCCACCGCTTCTGCGTGAGCATCGGGAAATAAGCAAACGCCCCTAAGATAAAAAGCCCCCGGAAACCGTGGTTTCCGGGGGCTTTTTTCATGAAACGCGGAGGGCTCATTCCTGGATATATAGTGAAAGCACTGGAACATCCGCGATTCGCGGATGTTCCACCAGCGGGTCAAAGACCCGCTGGACGGGCTTTGCCCGTGTGCTCCAACTATGAAGTCAAACACACGGCCGCTTACACGGCCCCTGGCGGCAGTAAAACTGCGGCCAGGTTGAAAAGAATCAGGATGATTCTTTTCAAGTCTGTTGACTATAGCCGTCCTGGTCCGCCGTATAGTGCTTCCCGTCCACGGTGAAGGTGGTGTTTTTGTAGACGCTGCCGTCCGCGTTCCGGTAGCGCCAGCCCCGGCTGTCCCGGGTCCAGCCGCTCAGGTCCACCCCTTTGAAGAGGTAGCTGGTCAGGCCGATGGCCTCGCGGGTCTCGTCGTCCTGGAAGTGCCACCACTCGGAGCTCAGGCCCCGCATGCCCGTGGCGGTCATGTACTTCTCCAGGAGCTTGGCGTTGTCGTTGTTCAGGTAGGCGGCGGAGTACCAGCTCAGGTCATGAATGGCGCTCTGCATGGCCAGCTCCTCGCCGCTGTCGATTTTCTCCAGGGTCAGGTCCAGGGCAATGCCCCGGTTGTGGGCGGAGGCCACCCGGGCCAGGAAGCTCCCCAGGCTGAACTGCCCGTTGTTGGTCATGATCCAGAAGTAGGTTTCATATTCCGGCTCCTCGTCCCCTTCGCTCTCCGGCGGCTCGCCCTCCGGGGCCTCGCTTTCCGGCTGCGGGACAGGCTGGGGGGCTTCCGCCGGGTCCAGGCTGCCACCCTCGCCGTCTTCCGGCAGGGCGAAAAAGGGCTGGGAGGGGTCCGGCGGGGTTTCCTGGGGCGGTTCCTCCGTCTCCGGCACTACCGCGCCAAGCATCAGCCCTTCCCCGGAGGGGACGCCGTCCTCTTCCATCGCTTCCTCCGCCTCCTCCGCCTGGCGCAGGGCCAGGTCCTCCCGGCTGATCTTCTCATCGGTCTCCGGGTCGATCAGGAGGCCGTCCGCCAGGTCTACCACCCATCCGGTGACGGGGTCCAGGGCGTTGAACGTCCCGTCCTCGTTTTCCACCTCGTCATAAACCAGGGCGGCCCACTCCAGCTGTTCGGCGGTGGTGTCGTAGAGGAAGCGGGTGGCCTCGTTGGGGCGGAACGCCTCGTAGATTTTCAGGCGGTAGCCGTCGGCCTCCGCCGCCTGGGCGGCGGAAAGCAGTTTTTTCGCACAGGGATACAGATAGGGGACCACGAACTGCCCATCCTCCTCCTGAATGTGCTCAAAGCCCTTGACCACCTGGTCTGTAATGAGGGCGATGGGGTTTTCGTGGACCTTGAAGACGGAGCGGTAGCTGTTGGTAATGTCATAGGAGCAGTGGTCCCCCACATACTCCGGCAGGTTGATCATGCAGAAACGGCTGTCCACCCAGCCGTATTGGTCCTGATACCGGACCTGGAACCAGTCCCCGCTCTCCTCCAGCACGCAGAGGGCGGTCCCGCCGGGGATTTTCCCCAGGGAGGCGGCGGCGCTGTCCGCTTTTTCATAGAAGGGCTGGTCGATGATAGGCCAGATGGTGGCGTACAGGGGGTCGATGGAGGCGAAAAACTCCGCCTCCTCCGAGGAGCGGACGGTGCCGTTTCGGTCCTTCGCCACCACCTGGAAGCGGTGATGAGACCCGGAGCCCAGGCGGCCCAGCTCATAGGCGAAGCTCTCCGCCGGGTCCAGGGTCTCCAGCAGGGTCCAGCCTTCCGGGCTCCACTCCTGGAGCTCGTAGTACTCTCCCCGGGTTTCGTCCCACTCCAGGGTGTAGGCCAGGGGCTCCGTTTCCCGGGAGACGAGGTTCAAGTCGTCGCCCAGCAGGTCCTGCCGCTCCACGCGTACGCCGTTAGAGGCGGGGCCGCAGAGGATGTAGCCCTCCCCCCGGACAGCGGCTCGGACGTGGATTTCCAAGGGGCGGTGATAGCCGGGCAGGACCAGGTCGCCGCCGGTTTTGCGGACCTTCAAGTCCACCTGCTGTTCACTGGTGGAGGCCACTGGAAGGGAAACGCCGTCCTCCAGGGAAAAGACCTCGTAGAGCTCCGGGACCTGCCCCGGCTGCTTCCAGGAGAGGGCCAGGCTCCCCGGCCCCGGGGTCCCCACCGCCTCCGGCGCGGAGAGGTCCGCGTCCGCCACCTCCACGATCAGAGTTTGGCTGGTCAGCCTCCGGGGCATGCCCAAAAGGTTCTTTCCCTCCACAACGGCCTGGACGCGGACCGTCATGGGGAGGGTCAGGGAGTCCAGCAGGACGCCGGGGGAGCTTTGCAGCTTCTGCACATGGCGGTCTCCGCTTTGGACGTCCAGGTCATAACATACAGCGTTCTGCGGAGCGCCGCCCGGACCGTCCCCTTCCGCCGGAGAACCGCCGTCCTCCCCGTTTTCCGGCAGAGGCTCCGAACGGGCCTCGGGCCAGTCCAGCAGAATGGTTCCATCCTCATTGAGGCAGACGCGGACGTCTCCCTCCTCAAAGCTGGGGCGTACACCGCCGGGTATGTAAAAGTAAGCGGCGGCCAAGGCCAAAGCCGCCAGCGCAAAGGCGGCGGCTCCGGCCAGAATGAACTTTCGATTCATCAAGATGATATCCTCCAAGGGTCAGGCTGAGCTTGTCAGCAGTATTTTACGCTTCCCGCAGCGCGGAACGCGTCAAAACACGGCGTAGACCGTCTCATAATCCGCGCCCTTCTCCGTGTAGACGACGAAGCCGTCATAGATCAGCTCACCGTCCTCGCCGTCAATGAGGCAGCTGGGCGCGTAGTCGGAGGAGATGGGGCGGCCGATGGCGGCGTAGAGCTCGCTGACCGGGCGCCCCACCAGCCCCTGGGCCACGGCCTTGCGGTCTGCTGCCGGGGCGGGCTCCGGTTCGGGTTCCGGCTCGGGCTCCGGCTCGGGCTCCGGTTCGGGTTCCGGTTTCGGGTCAGGCTTCGGTTCCGGCTGAGGCTCCGGTTTTGGAGCGGGCTGCTCCTTGGGCGTTTGCGCCTGGGCGGCGGGCTGCGGGGTCTTTGCCGGAGGAGGAGCCGGGGTCTCCGCTTTGGGGGCCTGGGCCTCCTCCGCTGGGGGCTCCTCCTCATCGGAGGAGGGCTCCGTCTGGTCCTGCCCGTCGTTCTCCTCCGTCTCCGCCGGGTCCTGAACAGGCTCTGTCTCCACAGGGTCCTGGGCGGCCTCCGTCTCAGCAGGGGCCGGGGCGCTCCGCTCCGCCGGTTCCCCGGCGTCCTCCGGGGCGGGGACGTCCTCCGTTTGGGAGGCCTGGCCGCCGCAGGCGCAGAGGGCGCACAGCAGCAAGGTGCAGAGCAGGATAGTCCATCTCTTTTTCATGTGTCGTTGCTCCTTTCTCTCACATCTGGGCGCCGCCCTGCTGGGGCCGCCTGTAGTTCCAGCTGTTTCCAGCATCGTAGAATTTGTAAAGGTTTATGTCAAAAGATTTTATAATTTCCAGCCCTAACCTTATGTAACTCGGCAAATGGCGGCAATGCCTTGATTTTCAGGCGTTTCCGCCATTTGCCGTTTGGGAGAGTAATTCGCATATGTCGGCGTTTCCCGGCGTGACTTTGCGCTGAAACGTAGTACGGAAGTAGTAAAAGCGCCTGTACGCTATCTTTCTACTACGCGGCCAGCCGCTCCATCTCCGCCTTTACAGAACAGGCATCCACATGGGTGTAATAGTCCAGCGTCAGCCTGTCCCGGTACTGCTTCCCGCAAAGCAAAAGCGCCTGTGCCGCGAAAAGCGTCAGCACAAGCGCCACATAAGCAGAGCGTCAGTTTCGGGGGCACAGGGGCGATCAGGCCGATGCTGATTGCCAGGGCGTGGTTGATACCCCGGATGGTGGTTACGGTAGGGTCAGAAATGGCCTTGGGGCTGCCCCAGGTATGGCCCTCCAAAGACCAGCCCATACCCTTGCCCTTTTCAGCACAGAAGCCCATTGTACTCTTTCCGTTCAGGCCGAAGTGCATCTGGTGGAGGTAACAGGTTCCCAGGCTGGGCGACACATAGGAAACGCCGTTGTGGGTACAGTCATCCATCTTGATCGTGTTCGGGCTGGCTGCGAGGGCTGTGGCGGGGAACAGTCCCAGCAGACAGACCAGCACCAGCAGAGCCGCGATCAGGCGGTTATGCGGGAAGTGGAATTTTTTCATAGCTTGTCATTCTCCTTTTTGACATAGAAAAAGGCCCTCCAGCGTACCGCTGAAAGACCTTTCGGGGTGATATTCGACTATGCGTAGAAGTTGACGGTGTTGGGTTTTCCGAGGAACAGATAACAGTAGGTCACGCCGTCATGCTGGGTGACGCCTACGCCGATGCAGTCACAGTCCGGGTCGATCATGGTCTGGAAGTGTCCGGGAGAGTTGATCCAGTTCTCAACGGCGTGTTGGGCGGCGTTGTCCGTGCCGGTAAACACGGTGAGGTTGTCCCCGAAACCGTAGGGATAGCCAGCAGCGGCGACGGCCTGACATTCCTCCGGGGTGTGGTGCCAGGTATAGCGCCGGTCGGAACAGACCTGGGCGGCATCCATCAGGGCATCGCTCACGGGCAGCTCCGCCACGCCGTTGGCCCTGCGGGTTTGGTTGATAAGCCGCACCAGCTCTTGCCGCACATCCTCTTTTTCCGTGCGGCTGGTGTTGGCGGGAACTGTTGGAGCGGCGGGAGTGCCGGAGCCAACGGTGAGCGTCAGCGTTCCTACCTCACCGGCGCTGTTGGAAACGGTGATCTCTGCGTTCCCCTCGGCCTTGGCAACCGCCACCCAAAAGGCAAGCACCTGTTCCACCGCTACCGTGTCCGGGTCGCTGGAGGTAACGGTGTACTCCGTTCCGCTGGGGCCGATCATCAGGCCGCTGCGCTCCCCGACCTCCAGCGTACTGCCCTTGTAGCTACCCACCCGGATAACGTCTGCGGGTGGGGTTTCTGCGGCGCTGGCCGGGACGGTCAGACCGGCGATCAGGGCGGCGCAGGCAATTCCGGCAAAAATGCGGTTCAGACTGTTTTTCATTATGAATGATCTCCTTTGCAATATGTTAGGGGCTTTGCTTGCCCCAACAGTACCACAAAAGGAGAAAACAGTCCAAAGTGCAAATCTTCTTTCAGCAGGTTAAAACCTCTGCGTCAGACCTCCACGGCCCGGACAGCCCAGCGGTAGGCGCTCTGATTACGGACGCAGGTAAACAGCGTGACACAGTTCTCGGCAGTGGGGGCCAGCAGGGAGTTGTCCGTTTCGCTGATCTTGTTCACGCTGGTGACGGAGTAGGTGCGGGTGCCCAGCTTGGTGGTCAGGGTGATGGTGTCGCCCACATTCAGGTTGTGGATACTTCCAAAGATACCATTCGTACCCCTGTTGTGACCGGCGATGGCGCAGTTTCCGTCCCAAATGCTGGTGTCCTCAAAGTGGCCCGCCCCTTTTGCCAGGATGGTGCTGGTGGTGCCCTCGTAGACCTTGACGTTCACGTTCAGGCTGGGGATTTTCAGGGTGGCGAGGTAGCCGCCGCTGTAATAGAGGTCGGACGTGACCTCCGTATAGCCGGTGGATGGGGTGGACGTACCGGGAGTGGTCGTGGTGCCCCCGGTAGACGTGCCGCCAAAGGTGATGCTGCCAAAGTCAGGCGGGGCCACGGTGATCCCGGCGCTGCCGTTGATAATGGCACCCTCGCCCATCATATAGCCGGGGGCCAGATTGGGGGTCAGCGGGGTGCCGGTGTTCAGGGTGTAGGCGCTGGGAGAGCCGAAGGTGGGCGGGATCAGGGCCGCGTTCTTGCTCACGTCCACGTTGAGCATCTCGCCCCGGTCAGCCGTAACCACCGGCTCGACGGAGGTGGACGTGCCGTACTCCGGGTCGCCGGGGCCGTCGATGTTATATTCCAGGGCGCTGGCGGGGACGGTCAGGGCCAACGTCAGGCACAGCAGGGAAAAAAGAGTGGTCAGTTTCTTCATGTTCCATTACCTCCTGCGTTTGATGAAGTAGAACGCTCCGCCGCCCAGCAGCACCACCACGACAACGGCCACAACGGGCAATACATTGTTCTTTTCGGCGGTGGGGGCGTCCTGCCCGGTGGGGTCGGTCGGTTCAACGGGAGCGGTGGGGTCTGCGGGGTCGGTCAGGCTGGGGTCGGAAGTGTCGCCGGGTTCCTCCGTGGCGATGGGTTCCAGGGCCGTGCCCTCGAAGATCGCCACATAGCGGATTTTATTCAGGTTGATACGGCTCACCGCGCCCGCATAGTCGGCGGTGACGGTGTAGCCCTTGACGTAGCTGCTGGTGGCGGAGCCGGAGTAGGACGCCACGGCAGTGAAGTGGCCGTCCCCCTCGGTCTGCCAGTTGACGGTCTGGAGGGTCAGGGAGTGGCCGTTGTCCTGGATGGACTTAGGGATATACTGCGTGTCCTGGTCGGCAAGGCCGGGATAGGTGCGGGTGGCGGTCAGGCTCTTGGTGGAGCTGCCATACCCAGCCACCTCCACGTTCACCGTGTCCAGTTTCAGGGTCAGCACCCCGGACAGGCCATCCTCGGTGATGAACTCCTTTGTCTGCGGGAGAAGGGCCAGCACCGCGCCCATGTCCTTGCTCTGGCTGGGTACGGACACTGTTTCCGTGTGCTGGCGGCTCTCGTTGGCGGGAAGTTCCTGTTTCAGCAGATCGGTAAGGGTGTAGTGGTAGCCTTCCTGCTCAAAGTCGGAACGGGGGATGCCAGCGGGGTCGTCCTCCGGCCCCAGGTCGTACATCTTCCTGATCTCGCCCCCGTCCTCGCTCCGGGTGACGGCGGTGGGGTAGCAGGGGGACGGTTGGGCGGGTTCAGGCGGGTCGGCGGCAAAGGCGGCGGTGGTCAGGCTCATGGAGAGAGCCAGAATGCACAGCAGCCGGGCCGCATAGGTGATGGTTTTCCGCTTCATTGAAAAATACCTCCATATTTCTGATTTTGGGCGTAAAAAATCCCCGTGCCGTTCACGGGGCTGTTTACCGGCTGAAAAAAGGGTTGGCAGGGTCTTTCTTTTCAGCAGGTACAGCAGGTTTTGAGGGGGAGAGTGTGAGAGGGGGAGGGCGTGGGAGGTGCCAGGGCCGCAAACGGGCAGACTTTCCCCCAGGCGTGACATTCATCATCGTTCCCTCGCCCTTTCCCGCTTGCGGTACATCTCCAAAGCCTTCACGATGGTGTCCTCGATTGTCTGCGCGGGCGTCCCCGGCTTGAAAAACTTGCTGATGCGGTCTTTCGGCATTTTGAATTGCTCCACCTGATTCGGCTTTTCCTCCTGCATGATGGAGAGGATCACGTCTGCGTTCAGCTTGCCCTTTTCGGAGAAGTCACGCATTTTGATGGCCTGGGCGTGGGAGGGGGTGCAATCCTCCACGGACATGGTTTCCAACAAGTCTTTTTGCTCGATTTCGGTCAAATAGGACAGTTCCACGGCGGGACGGAGGGCCATCTGTAACTTGTCCTTTTCTTTCAGCACAGAATTGTCCACCATGTCAAGGATTTCGGGAATAAGGCTGGTCAGGCGGATATATTTTCGGATTTGCTCATGGCTTTCGCCAGATTGCTCCGCTAAAAGTTCCCGCGAGGTCTTACCTCCGAACTTCTGCAACGGTGTTGCAGAAGTTAAATCGGTGCGGGTTCCCTGTTGCCGTTTCATAGCGTCCAGTTTCATTTTATAGGCAAACGCTTTTTCCGAGGGCAAAACCTGTTCCCGCTGGAGGTTGCTGTCCACCATGACGATGATGGCTTCATCATCGGTCAGTTCCCGGACGATACAGGGCACTGTGGGCAGTTCCGCCAGTTCCGCCGCCCGCTTGCGCCGGTGGCCCGCCACCATCTGATAGCCGCCGTCCGGCATGGGCCGCACCAGAACCGGAGAGAGGACGCCCCGCTCTTTGACGCTCTCCGCCAACTTCTCCATTTCCTCGTCCATCCGCACCTTGAACGGATGGTTGGGGAAGTCGCTGATTTCAGCGGCAGGGAGGTCAGTCATATAGCTGCGCTGGGCGTTGTCCCGTTCCTCCTGGGTGGTGAACATACTATCTACCGAGGTCAGAAGTCCGGCTGCGCTGTTTCTCGCCAATCTTCAACACCTCCTTTGTCAGACTGCGGTAGGCATCCGCCGCCCGCCCCCTGGGTTCATGCTGAAAAATGCTCTTGTCCGCCGTGCTGATCTCCGCCAGACGCACCGTGGCCGGGATTACCGCGTCCATCACGGGCAGGTGTTTCCCAAAGTTCGCCTTGACGGTGGCGACAATATCCTTACGGAAGTTGGTTTCATTCGCCATCGTCAGGAACACGCCGCCGATTTTCAGCTTGGGGTTGATTTGCCGCTGGATGCTCCGCACCGTGCCCACCAGCTCCGTCATGTCCTCCGCCGCCAGATAGTCCGCCTGGACAGGGATAAGAACATAGTCCGACGCGGACAGGGCGTTGATGACCAGCATACCCAGCGAGGGGCGGCAATCCAGCAGAACATAGTCATAGTCCCGCTTTACGCTGTCCACATACTGCCGGAGTACCGTTTCCCGGCTCATCACGTTCACCAGACTGACCTCCACGGCGGACAGGCTGCGGTTCCCCGGCACGAAGTCAAAGCCCTCATGGTGGTGCATGATCTCCGGGTGGTCGCGGGGCATTGTCCCGGCCACCACATCGCTCATAGCGTTGGCGAGGGTCAGGGGCAGGTCGTGGGGCTTGCGCTGGCCCAGCATCTTAGTAAGATCAGCCTGGGGGTCTACGTCCAGCATTAAGACCTTTTTGCCATCCATAGCAAGACCGGCCCCCAGGTTGTAGACGCTGGTGCTTTTACCTACACCCCCTTTTTGGTTCGCCACACTGATTACCTTGGGTTTCGCCATTTTGGGGTTCCCTCCTTTTCCATAGATTTAGCCGCCTGCGGCGAAACAGGCGGCTATGTACGGGCATAGAAAAAGCCGCTTATCCTTTTGAGAATAAGCGGCTTTTCAGTCAGGCAATATGTGATTTTCAGGGGGTGGCTCTAAACCGTAAGTCCGCATTTCCCCGCGTTTTGTCGTATCAAAACTCATTCCTTGGTAGTAAATTCGTAGTAATTGGGGGTTCTCTTTGTCAAAAAATGCGGGGTAATGCGCTGTTTCACAAGGTTTTGCGGGCACTCACAAAATATTTATTTAAACCTCTTTTTCCGGCGGTAGGCCATTTCCAGCTCGGTGTCGAAGATGTAGTTCCTGCCGTCCAGGTTAATCTCCACCCAGCTGTGGGGGGACCGGCGGACGCCCACGGTGCCGTTGTAAATGGTGGCGTCATAGCCAATCCAGCGGGAGAGATACCAGAAGAGGGCGGCGTAGCAGTAGCAGTTGCCGTAGCCCGTCTCCAGAATGCGCAGGGCGTCGGTCTCCATGTAGTCGTACACGCCCATTTCATAGGGCGGGCGGCGCAGGTAGGTGAAGGAGTCCCGGGTGTAGAGGAAGAGGGCCCGGAGCTTCTGCTCCTGGGTCTGGGAGTCGTCGGTGCGGGCCAGGACAATCTTGTGGAGCCAGGAGTCCAGCTCGTTGTTCCCGGTAGTGAAGCGGCCGCTGATGTTGAAATAGTGGGTGCCCACCGTGGTTTCCCGGACCACGTCGCCCCGGGCGCTGTCGTAGCAGTACAGCCAGCCGTCCGCCATCTGGACGCCGTCCTTGGGCGCCGCCGTCCGGGCGGTGTGGGAGGTCCAGCGCTCCCCATCGCCGGAAGCCGTGTGCTGGTGGGGGACAGCCGCTTCCATCACGTCATAATAGTACCAGCTGGAGGGGGCCACGTCCACGTAAAAGGCGGGGTGGTTCTGGTCAATGTACGTCCGGTCCGCCGTCCGGCCCAGGCAGCGGTTCAGCAGCACCACTGCCGCCGCCCGGTTGATGATCTCGTCGGGGTGGAAGAGCCCGTCGCTGCCGCCCTGGGCCCAGCCATAGGCCTGGGCGGAGCGGATAAAGGGGGCGTTGGGGTCGCTCTCCGCCACGTCGGGGAACAGCTCGCCGTCGCTCCGCAGGGGGAAGAAGCAGGCGATGTACCGGGTAAACTCCCCCCGGGTGACGGGCTGGTCGGTGTCCAGCATGCCGTCCTGCGCCTCCAGCACGCCCAGGCCCGCCAGGGTGGTTACGGCCTTAGCGTACCATGCCTCCGCCGGCACGTCGGCGTAGGCCCCACCGGAGGCCGGGGTCTCCGCGGGCAGAAGGCGGTAGAGCATCTGGGCCGCCTCGGCCCGGGTGACCTGCCGGGTGGGGTTGAAGGAGGGAAACAGGCCGGCGCTGCCCTGGGCGTAGGCGATGTGGTCGTCGGCGGCCAGGGAAACCCCCGCCGCAGCCATGCCGGTGGGAATGTTTTTCCGCTTGGAAACCGCCGTCTGGTCCGGCGCGATGCCGCCGTTATCCCCCTCCCCGGCGGGGCTGCCGGAGGTGCTGGGCGTCTGGCTGGGAGTGGGGGCGATGCCGCCGTTATCCCCTTCCCCGGCGGGACGGCCGGGCTCTCTGGGGGGCCTTACCGGGTCCGGGGCCAGCCCGCCGTAATCGTCCTCGCTGTAGGTTTCTGCGCCGGTGCTCTCCGCCGCGACGGCGCAGGCGGGCACCGTGGAGGCCAGCACCACCAGGGCCAGCAGAAACGCAATCCAACTGTTCTTTCTCATACGTTCTCTCCTTTATTCTCAATCAAACATGATCGTATTCACACACTCAGGCCGGCCTGTAAGCGAGTCCCAGAGGCTGAACATCTTCCGGCAAATACAGGCCAATCTGGCCGTTTTCCAGGAAAAACGCCTCATAATAACGGCTGTCCGATGTCAGGACCAGCATCGGAGAATCCGAAGCCGCGTCCGGGAGGAGCAGGTCCTCCGGAATCAGAGGCCCGGTGGTCAGCGCGTAACCGGCCAGGGTATCCGAGGGGGTCTGCCGGAAATGGACGCCGCTGCCAAAGGAACGGAAGCCGTCAGGGACCTCCCGAACCGGGGCGGGCATCACGGGGACGTTTTGGATGAGGTAGCGCAGATTCCGCTCTACCAGCTCCGCGACCACATAATCCGCCTCCCGCTGAGCTGCCAAATCCAGCCGGTAAGGCATGGACCGGGAGAACAGCGCCGCGTCAAAGCTGTCCGCCAGGTAGGGATAGAGATTATTCCCGAAGGAATCCCGGAACATCAGCAAAGAGCCCTCCCCGCCGCCGTGGGTCATGATGGTCAGGTTTTCCGCCGAGCGGATGGGGGCGTCGTACTCGAAGCTCAGCTCCCCGCCGTAAACCTGGTCCTCCTCCAGGCCGCCGCCTGCGGGATAGAGCATGTCGTAGAGGTCGCCCTTGTGGCTCTCCTCCGGAACGAAGGGACTGTCGAAGTAGCCGGAGGACCGCCCCAATGCCCGGTTGATCTCGTCGGCGGCCAGGGCCGCGCCCTTGCCGTTCCAGTGGGAATCGGTCTTGAAATACAGCGTCTCCTCCTGCCCCCGAAAGAGGGAGAAGAGGTCCAGATAGTTCGCGTTCAGCCCCCAACGCGCCAGCTTCGCCTCCAGGCGCTCCGCGTCGTGGGGCTCACAGGAGGCGGTGAGGCCCGGCATGTGCTCCGGGTAGAGGGAGTTTTTGTTGGGAGCCACAGTGAACAGGAACCGCGCCCCCTGGCTCTCACAGTACTCCGCCATCAGGCTGAGGTTCCGGGCGGCGGAAAACAGCTCCCGGTCCGACATGGGGGCCAGTCCCGCGTAGTCCGGCAGGGTGTCGGCGAAGTAGAGCCAGCCGTCCGTGCCCAGCAGCACGTCCTCGGTAATGGAGCTGCGGAGGACCTGGGCGTTCAGAGCGGACCAGGCGGTGATCATCTCCTGGCGGAGATAGAAGTTGTCTCCGGCGTAGTCCTGCA
This sequence comes from uncultured Oscillibacter sp., assembly GCA_910579435.1. Lineage (GTDB taxonomy): Bacteria > Bacillota > Clostridia > Oscillospirales > Oscillospiraceae > Oscillibacter. Next base: position 27,072 of record CAJTVF010000015.1, on the reverse strand, counting down.
TTTGGGACAGGTAACTGGGATTCCAGCGCCCCTCCGCGTCCCGGAGGGCGGGAGCCCTGGAAAGGGCCTGGTTGCCTCCGGCCTCCCCCTCCTGCGCGGGCAGCAGCATTCCCAGGGAGGGAAGCAGGCACAGCAGGAGAAGCAGGGCTGTGAAGGCGGAGTAAGTGAAGGTTTTTTTCATAGCAACGCCTCTTTACGGGTGGATACCGGGCGCTCCCGTGTAATCCGGGGACCCGGCAGAGTGGGTATAGGCCTTGTTTGAAAATTGACGGAACGCCCAACGGTGAGAGATTTTTTCGCCAATCAAGGCAAATTTTCGCGGGCGGGCTGACGCCCGGCAAGAAAATTTAAGGAAGCACTGATTTAATCAACGTGTGCAGATTTGCGCCAGAAATTTTCGCTGGCAAGGAAGAAAATCGCAGAAATCCTGGCGGATTTCAAGATTTTCTGACGCAGATCAGCGGAAATTTAAGGCGTAAAGATGTGTGCGGGGATTAAATCAGTGCTTCCTTAACGCAGAGCGGCGGAAAAAGATCCGCCGTTTTGGGCGTTTAGACTTTTTTCAAACAAGGCCTAATCCCCCTCTATGTATATATAAAGTGCCGGAAAGGGCCCGGCAGGTTTTACAATGGAGAAAATTTTTTTAAAGTTTGTCAAAACAAGGAGGAGCCTGGATCCGCAAGAGGAAGCGCGGGCTTAGAACTGGGCGTAAATGAAGGGCTGGAAGCTGCTGCCCGCCGCAGCCAGGAGGCAGATAACGAAGAGGGCCGCCGCCCCGGCGAAGGAGGAAAACTCCAGCCAGCCGCCGTCCAGCCGCCGCTTCAGCCACGGCCCCACAGGCAGGCTGCCCACGATCCCCGCCCCCAGGGCGCACCACACCGCCGGGCTGATCCGCTCCAGGGCCAGGGTGGAGGCGGGAGAGAGGGTGAAGCCGGTAAACATGGCCCGGAGGACCGTCATGGCCTCGGCGAGGCTCGCCGCCCGGAAGACCACGAAGCCCACGCACACCGCCAGCAGGGTGTAGACATGCCCCGCGCAGCGGCCCAGGGGCTTTTCCTGGAGCTTTTTCATGGGCAGGGCGCTTTCGACGGCGGAGAGGAGCCCGTGCCACGCGCCCCAGAGAACGAAAGTCCAGCTGGCCCCGTGCCACAGGCCGCACAGCAGGAAGACCACGGCCTTGTTGAGGCATTTCCGGGCCGTGCCCCGCCGTCCTCCCCCCAGGGGGATGTACAGGTAGTCCCGGAACCAGAGGGAGAGGGACAGGTGCCACCGCCGCCAGAACTCGGTGATGGAGGCGGAGATATAGGGGTAGTCGAAGTTTTCCGGGGTCTCAAAGCCGAACAGCGTTCCCAGGCCGATGGCCATGTCGCTGTAGCCGGAGAAGTCGAAGTAGATTTGCAGGGTGTAGGCAATGGCTCCCAGCCAGGCCATGCGAAAATCCAGGCCGTCTCCCAGGGCGAAGGTGGAGTTGACCACCGTGGCGGCCAGCTCCGAGATCAGGACCTTCTTGGCAAAGCCCACAGTGAAGCGCCGGAGGCCTCCGGCGGCCTGCCGGGGGGTGACCCGGGGGCTCTCCAGCCCCTTGGCAAACTGGCCGAAGCGGGAGATGGGGCCGGAGACCGCCTGGGGGAAGAAGGAGATATAGAGCAGCACATGGCTGAAGCGGCGGGCCCGGGCGTTCCCGTCCCGGTAAACGTCGACGGCGTAGGACATGGATTTGAAGGTGAAAAAAGAGACCCCCAGGGGCAGCAGCAGCCCAGCGGCGGGAAGCTCCGTGCCCAGCAGGCTGTTCAGCGAACCGGTGAAAAAATCCAGATACTTGAAGACCCCCAGCAGCAGAAGATGGAAGGCCAGAACCACGGCCAGCAGCGCCTTCCGGGCCCGAACCCGGGGCATGAAAAAACCGGCGGCCCAGCTTACGGCAGCGGACAGCAGGAGACAGGGAAGCCCCTGCCACTGCCCGCAGGCGTAGAAAGCCAGACTGACGGCGATGAGCAGATAAATTCTCCCCCTGCCCGACGCCAGCAGGCTGAGCAGCCAGACCGCCGGAAAGAAGAAGAACAGGAACGGCGCGGAGTGAAAAGCCATGCAAACATCAACTCCAATTAAAGAACTCCCGCTGCCCGGGCGGGATAATTTGTCGAATTTAGAAAGATAATAAAACGATTATACACCTTTATATGGAAAAGTCAAGGCGCGGGCGCTGCGCGGACCGTTTCGAACGGGGGTTTTGACAAAGCCGTGACCGCGTTGAAAAACAACGGCGGCTGAAGCCGCCGCCGTTTTCGTTTCGTTTTTTAGAGCCGCGCCGCGATGGCGTCCAGAAATTCCCAGGAATCCACGCCCCGGGCCTGGAAGCCGGGCTCCACCAGGGGGAGGAGGTCCTTCGTCATCACGCCGTCCTCCAGGGTTTTCAGAGAGGCGGCCTCCAGCCGCCGGCCGAAGCGGACCAGGTCCGCGAGGCCGTCCAGCTCTCCCCGGCGCTTCAGGGCCCCGGACCAGGCGAAAATGGTGGCCATGGGGTTGGTGGAGGTCTTCTCCCCCTGGCGATAGCGGTAATAGTGCCGGGTGACGGTGCCGTGGGACGCCTCGAACTCCATGGTCCCGTCGGGGGACACCAGCACGGAGGTCATCATGGCCAGGCTCCCGAAGGCGGCGGCGACCATGTCGCTCATCACGTCGCCGTCGTAGTTTTTCAGCGCCCAGATGAAGCCGCCCTTAGAGCGGATTACCCGGGCCACGGCGTCGTCGATGAGGGTGTAGAAATAGGTGATGCCCAGCTTTTCAAACTCCGCTTTGTAGGAAGCCTCATATTCCTCTTCAAAAATACGCTTGAATTCCCCGTCGTAGACCTTGGCGATGGTGTCCTTGGTGGAAAACCACAGGTCCTGCCTCTGGGCGAGGGCATACTGGAAGCAGGAGCGGGCAAAGGCCCGGATGCTCTTCTCCGTGTTGTGCTGGGCCGAGAAGACGGCGGGGCCGTCCACGGTCTGGACGCGCAGCGCCTTCTCCGCCCCGCTCTCGCCTTGAAAGGTGAGGGTGGCGGTCCCCGGCTCCTCCGTGGTCATGTCCACGGCCTTGTACATGTCGCCGTAGGCGTGGCGGGCGATGGTGATTGGGGCCTCCCAGTTTTTCACAACAGGCTTGACGCAGGGCAGGACGATGGGGGCCCGGAAGGCGGTGCCGTCCAGGATGGCCCGGATGGTGCCGTTGGGGGATTTCCACATCTCCGTCAGCTCCGGGTACTCCTCCATCCGCTGGCGGTTGGGAGTGATGGTGGCGCACTTCACCGCCACGCCCAGGCGTTTTGCGGCGTGGGCGGCGTCTATGGTGACCTGGTCCTTCGTGGCGTTGCGGTTCAGGAGGCCCAGGTCGTAGTACTCCGTTTTCAGGTCCACAAAGGGCAGAATCAGCTTTTCCTTGATTACCCCCCACAGGACGCGGGTCATCTCGTCCCCGTCCATCTCCACCAGGGGGGTGGTCATTTTGATCTTATTCATATCGAAACCTCTCTCACGGAAATCTAAGATTTTGGAGGAGCTGTGAGGCCTGACCCCCCTGGTCAGGCCATCCTTACTCCGCCCGATTGGCGTAGTAGTTCATCAGGCAGCCGTCCAGGATAATTTCCCGTTCCTCCGCCGTCAGGCCCCGGACGTGGAGAAGGAGCTCCTCCTCGCCGCCGTCCGCCCTCAGCACCCTGGCGGGAATCTCCTCCCGGCCCTCTGCAATGGCAGTACGGATATTCGGAACAAACACGCAGTCCCCCGCCTCATAGGGGAACTCCGTCCCCTCGTCCAGGGTAAAGGGCAGGATGCCCCAGTTGATGCAGTTGGAGCGGTAGCGCTTGGTGGCAAAGGCATAGCAGATATTCGCGAAGCCCCCCAGCACCTTCTGACAGGACGCGGCCTGCTCCCGGGCGGAGCCGTCGCCGGGCTTGTTGGCGAAGACACAGGAGCCGAACTGGGTCTCCTCCGCCTTGGCGCCGCAGCGGTCCAGCAGGGCCCTCAGCTTCGCCGGGACCTCCCCTGCCAGGCGTTTTTCCTCCAGCTCCGCCGAGGCCTTGGCCCGGCCCACGTATTCCGGCTCCCGGCGGGAGAGGGTGAACTCCGCCAGCCGCAGGGGGTTGGAGCGGTAAGAGGAGGTTTCCCCGGAGGGAATCAGCTCGTCGGTGGTGGTCACGCTGTCCCGCAGCACCGCCGCCAGCTCCACCAGCAGATTTTCCGCCAGGGGCCGCATCTTCGGCCAGTCGGTGATGTTGGGGCCCAGAATCAGCTCCTCCCCGGGCCGGGGATGGCCGAAGCCGCTGTAGACCCGCTTCTCATACACGCCCCTGTCGAAGTGGTAGGGACGCCGGACGGGCTCGTATTCGATTTCCGTGGCGGGGGTAATCCTTCCGCCGTTTAAGGCCGTGGCGGCGATGGACCGGGCGTCCATCAGGCACACGGCGGCAAACTGGCCCTCCCCGGGCTTGGAGCCCTCCCGGTTGGGGAAGTTCCGGGTGGTGTGCCGGAGGCTTAAGCCGTTGTGGGCGGGCACGTCCCCCGCGCCGAAGCAGGGCCCGCAGAAGCTGGGCTTGATGACCGCGCCGCTTTTGAGCAGGTCCGCCGCGGCCCCGATCTTTGTCAGCTCCAGGCTGACGGGGACGCTGGTGGGGTACACGTCCAAGGTGAAATATCCGTCGCCGCAGCTGCCGCCCCGGAGGATGTCCGCCGCCTCGGTAATGTTGTCGAAGAGGCCCCCGGCGCAGCCGGCGATGACCCCCTGGTCCGCCCAGACGCCGCCGTCGTGAATCTTCTGGGCCAGGTGGACCCTGGCCTTGGGATAGCGCTTCTGCGCGTCGGCCTCCACCTTCGCCAGGATGTCCGGGGCGTGGTCCAGGAACTCCCGGATGGTCCAGGCGTTGGAGGGGTGGAAGGGCAGGGCGATCATGGGCTCGACTTGGGAGAGGTCCAGCTCGATGTACTTGTCGTAATAGGCAAAATCTCCGGGATGGAGCTCCCGGTATTCCTCCCCCCGGCCGTGGGCCTCGTAAAAGCCCCGGGTCTCCCCGTCGGTCTCCCAGATGGAGGAGAGGCAGGTGGTCTCCGTGGTCATGACGTCGATGCCGTTTCGGAAGTCAATGGGCAGGCCCGCCACGCCGGGCCCGGCGAACTCCAGCACGCAGTTGTTGACAAAGCCGCTCTCAAAGACGGCCTTCACCAGGGCGATGGCCGCGTCGTGGGGGCCCACGCCCCGCTTCGGCGCACCGGTGAGATAGACCAGCACCACCTTCGGATAAGGCACGTCCCAGGTGTTTTTCAAAAGCTGCTTACAAAGCTCCGGCCCGCCCTCGCCCACGGCCATGGCGCCCAGGGCGCCGTACCGGGTGTGGGAATCGGAGCCCAGGATCATCTTTCCGCAGCCCGCCAGCTGCTCCCGGGCATAGGAGTGGATGACGCTTTGATTGGCGGGGACGTAAATGCCGCCGTATTTCCGGGCGGCGGAGAGGCCGAAGACGTGGTCGTCCTCATTGATGGTGCCGCCCACGGCGCAGAGAGAGTTGTGGCAGTTGGTCAGGGCGTAGGGAATGGGGAACTCCCGCATGCCGGAGGCCCGGGCCTGCTGGATGATGCCCACGTAGGTGATGTCGTGGCTGGCCATGGCGTCAAAGCGGATTCGCAGCCGCTCCGGGTCGCCGGAGACGCTGTGGGCCTGGAGAATGCTCCAGGCCAGGGTGCGCTTCCGGCCCTCTTCCGGGGAGACGGGGGCTGCGGCGCGGAGGGCGCCCTCCGAGAGGAAAACGCCGTTGTCATGAAGGGTAATCATAGCGGAAACCTCCTGAAATCAGCCTCTGTCCGGCAGGGGCACATAGGGAACGCGTTTGCAGACGGTCTTGTAGGCGGGGCGGATGATGCGCGGGTCGTCGGAGCAGCACTCCTCCATGCGGTGGGCGCACCAGCCGGCCATTCGGGCGCTGGCGAAAATGGCGGTGTACAGGTCCGTGGGGATGCCCAGCAGCCGGTACACGAAGCCGGAGTACAGATCCACATTGGCGCAGATGGGCTTGTCGATGCCCCGGACCTCCTGGAAAACCTGGGGGGCCAGCCGCTCCACGGATTCGATAAGGTCCAGCTGGTCCACCATGCCCCGCTTCTCCGCCAGATGCCGGGAGAACTGCTTGAGAATCTCCGCCCGGGGGTCCGAGAGGGTGTAGACCGCGTGGCCCATGCCGTAGATGAGGCCGGTGCCGTCCCCCAGCTCCCGGCGGAGGATGCGGACCAGCTGGTCCTTCACCTGGCCGTCGTCCTTCCAGTTTCCAACGGCGTTTCGCAGGTACTGCATCATCTCCACCACCTTGATGTTGGCCCCGCCGTGGCGGAAGCCCTTCAGGGAGCCCACGGCGGCGGCGATGGCGGAGTAGAAGTCCGTCCCGGTGGAGGTGAGCACCCGGCAGGCGAAGGTGGAGTTGTTGCCGCCGCCGTGCTCGGCGTGGAGGATCATGCACAGGTCCAGGAGCTTGGCCTCGTCGTCGTCAAATTTGGTGTCCTCCCGCAGGGAGTAGAGGAAGTTCTGGGCCACGCTCATGTCCGTCCGGGGCCGGTGGAGGTAGAGGCTGTCCTTGTCGAAGTAGTGGCGCTTGGCCGCGTAGGAGTGGGCCACAATGGTGGGCGTCCGGGCCACCATGCGGAAGGATTTGAACAGCTCGTTCTCCAGGCTCCGGTTCTCCGCCTCGCCGTCGTGGGAGTGGAGGGCCAGGATGCAGCTGGCCAGCTTGTTCATGATGTTCTTGTTGGGGGAGCGGAGGATCATATCCTCGGAGAAGTAGCTGGGCAGCTGGCTCCACCGGGCCATGAGGACCTGGAAGTCCTCCAGCTGGGAGGCCGTGGGCAGCTGGCCGAAGAGGAGGAGGTACACCGTCTCCTCGAAGCCGAACCGGTCCTCCCGGATGCAGCTTTGAATCAGGTCCTCGATGCTGACGCCCCGGTAAAAGAGACGGCCCTTCCGGGGGATTTTTTCCCCGTCCACCAGGTCATAGCCGTCCACGTCGCCGATGCTGGTGACTCCGGCGATGACGCCGGTGCCGTTGGGATACCGGAGGCCCCGCATCACGTCGGCGTCGAACCGGCCGGAGGGAAAAATGTCGTTGTCCCGGATGAAGTCCTCGGAGCCGCTGACGAAGGACAGGGAGGATTCAATCAGCTCCTGGTGGCGGAGCATCCGGTGGAGGTCGCGTTCGGTTTTGTAAGACATAGCAGGAAACCGCCTTTAAAAAATATCGGTGGGCCGCCGCGAACCGGGGCCGCAGGGGGATTTTCCTTATTATAATGGATTTTACGGCGGTTTTCAATGCTGTAAATTGCCGATTATCCTCCCCGGGAGCGCCGCCGGTTTGGCGGACCGGAGAGTATCGCCGCCCCCGAAGCCCTCCGTGCCGCCCGGGCGGATTGCCAAACCCGCTGGTTTCGATCTGGCGGAGCGGAAAAGGATGGAGGGAAACCGGAGCCGCGCCGGAGGGCTTTTTCAAAGGCTCTGCCCTCCGAAAAGGCGGAGGACGTATATTCCCCTTCCGGCCCTCATAGCTTTTGGGAGAGGAGGTGTCTGCCATGGAAAAACAAACCGCTTCCCGGCGGGACGGGGCTCCGGAGCTCTGCGTGACGGTCCACTATGCGGACAAGGGCCCAAGCCTGGAGTCCTGCATGGTCTCCATACTGAACGCGCACCTGTCAAAAGGCGGAGAACCCTGCCGGTGAGGCAGGGCGGCGGAGGGAGGCGCCTATGACCTTTGTGCGGAAGAGGAAGGAGGACGGCGGGACTTCGGCGGTCCGGTGGCATATCGCGGTCTATGTCCGCCTCAGCAAGGAGGACGGGGATAAGCTGGAGAGCGACAGCATCCAGAACCAGAGGAGGATTATCGAACAGCACCTTGAATACCTGAAAGGACAGGGGGACCAGATCGCCTCTGTGGAAGCCTACTCCGACGACGGCTATCCGGGGGGCAGCTTCGACCGCCCGGAGTACAAGCGCATGATGCGGGACATCGAGGCAGGGAACGTCAACTGCGTGATCTTCAAGGACAACTCCCGCTTGGGCCGGAATTATCCGGAGCTGGGCCGCCTGATGGAGGACTATTTTCCCCAGAAGGGCGTCCGGGTCATTTCGGTTTTAAACCATATAGACAGCCTGAAGGACCCCCATGGGTATTGCAGTGCCATTGTCTCCTTCTCCAACATCATGAACGATGACTACATCCGCCAGCTTTCCATTAAAATCAAGTCCACCTTCGCCATGAAACGGGCGCGGGGGGAGTTCCTGGGGAATTACGCCCCCTATGGCTATATGAAAAGCCCGGAAGACCGCCACAAGCTCATCATCGACCCGGAGGCCGCTGAAGTGGTCCGCATAATCTTTGACTGGTACGCCGGGGGCGTTTCCGCCAGCCGTATCGTAAAACAGCTCAACGCCTTACAAATCATGCCTCCGTCGGTTTACAAGGCCAGCAAGGGCTGCAAGGGATTTACACAGCACTCCAGCGGCGGAGTGAAGCGCGGCGCCTGGGCGTTGACCACGGTAAACTCGATTTTGAAAGACGAGGTATATATCGGGAATCTGGTGCAGGGGAAGCGCAAAAGCGTTTCCTACCGGACAAAGAAGCTGGTGCCGGTCGATGAAAGCGAGTGGACTGTGATAGAGGGGACCCATGAGGCCATCATCCCGGACGAGATCTTCACCATCGTTCACGACCGCTTCGCAAGGCGTACCAGGGCCGCCCCAAACCGGCAGGCCAGTTATTTGCTGTCCGGCTTTGTCAAGTGCGCCCGCTGCGGAGGCCGCATGAACCGGAACGTCTCCCATGGCGTTGCCCGGTTCCGCTGCATGACCCGCGTATATTTCCCCGGGAACTGCCAATGTCCCTCTGTCAGAGAAACGGCCCTGGAAGCGGCGGTTCTGAAAGCGGTGCAGGAACAGATTCAGGAGCTGGTAGACGCGAAAGCGGTCATGGAAGCCGCCGGAAAAAGCAGGCCGGGCAGCGGCTCCGCAAACGGATATCTCCTGGCGATACGGCGTGCGGAACAGGAGAAAAAGCGCCTGGAGGAAGCAAAGTTCCGGCTGTATGACAATCTTGAAAAGGGCATCATAGACCAGGACGAATATACACGGTTTAAGACAAAATACAGTGACGGCATTGCGGAGCAGGAAAGTCAAATCGAGGGATTGCGGGCCAGCATGGTCAATCTGAAAGAAGCCCTGCGGCAGGATGATGAATTTGTTTCCTATTTTGAGGAATACGGCAGCATAAATGTCATAGACCGGAACGTGCTGGAGCGGCTTTTGGACCATATTTCCGTAGAGGACGGAACCCATGTCCATGTTTATTTCAAGTTTTCCCCGGAACGTAAAAAGCCCCTTGACTTCGTAAGAACTATTGAGGATATGGGGGAGAGCAGCGTATGTCAGCGCACTTTTGGAGAGAACTCTTAAAGAGCAAAGTGTATTGGTACACCTTTTTGAAAAATTGCCGAAATGCGGTTGTTTGCCCGGCAAAATCAAACACTATTGAAAAAGTGTGCTAACAAACCGTATCCATATGTCATCAGCAGCACCCCGTCCACCGCCGCCGCGACGGCGGCGTAATCGTGCCCCTCATACAGCAGCCCCCGCTGGCGGCGGCTTGTCTTCGGCGCCAGCGCCGCCCATAAAAACCGCCCCTGGGCCGCCAGCAGCTGCCGCAGCCGCCCCAAAAACGCCGCGTAGGCCGCAGCCAGCTGGCCCGGCAGATACTCAAAGTCCACGTCCAACCCCGCAAAGTCCTTCCGCAGCACCGTCTGCAGCACCTCCGCCGCCAGCCGCCCCTGGGCCTCGTAATCCGTCAGGATGAACGCCGCCCGGCCCGTGTCGAACTGCCCCGCCTCCGTCAGGGTGGACAGGTGCATCACCGGCCTCGTCCCCCGGACCCGGGCCGCCTCCAGCATGGCCTCGTCGTCCAGGGGCAGAAGCCCGCCTTCCGCCGTAATGCCGTAGGTAAAGGGGGCCATCGCCGAGAGATAGGGCAGCTGTTCCGCCAGCAGCTCCGGGGAGATGAAGGGATAGGCGTAGCCGTTGAACACGCCCTCCCCCAGCTTCTCGTCAAAATAGGAGACCACCAGAAGCTGGCCCGCCGCCAGGGCCTCCCCCCCGCCAAGGGCCCAGTTGTTCCGCCAGAGCTGCCGGACCGTGGTCCCGTACCGGGCCGCGATGGAGGTCAGCGTCTCTCCCGCCGCCACGACATGGACCGCCCGGGGGAACCGCACCACCAGCGTCTGCCCCACCGCCAGGGCGTAGTCCGGGGGCAGCTCGTTGTCCGCCGCCAGCTGCCTCGGGGCCACGCCGTACCCGGCGGCGATGGTATCCACGGTCTCCCCGGGGCTCACCACATGAATCGTCATAAAGCATCACCTCTTTCGCAAAACCCTATGTCCGCCCCTTTGTCCCCTATGCGAACTTTCCCGCATACCCGGCGGTGCGCCGCCATATAGTCAAAGCAAAAGGACAAGGAGGCTTCGCGGATGAACAAACGGCGGAACTGGACCTGGTATCTGACCCCCGGCCTGGTCTTCCAATCCGTGCTGATCGGCGGCGGCTACGGCACCGGAGCGGAGATTGCCCGGTATTTCGGGAGCCGCGGCCTGCTGGGCGGAGTGCTGGCCCTGGCGGCGGCGGCGGCGGGGTGGGCCGCGCTCTGCGCCGTCACCTTTGAGTTCGTCCGGGTCTTCCGCACCTATGACTACGGCTCCATGATGCGCCGCCTCCTGGGCCGGGCCGGGTTTCTTTACGACCTCTGCTTTTACGCCATGCTCCTCCTGGTCCTGGGGGTGGTCAACGCCACCGCCGCCGCCATGGTCCACGCCCTGACGGGCCTGCCTCCCTGGTCAGGCGTGGCCCTCCTCTCCCTCGGCGTGGTTCTCCTGGTGCTGCGGGGCACGGAGGCCATTGAGAAAGCCCTGTCCCTCTGGGCCTATGTCCTCTATGCCGTCTTCCTCCTCTTTCTCGCCGCCGTCTTCCTGCGCTTCGGGGACGCCGTCGCCGCCGAGCTCCGGCGGGGGGAAATCCGCCCTGGCTGGCTCTCCGGCGGCCTGCGCTACGCCTCCTATAATCTCATCTGCGTCTCCATGATTCTCTACACCCTCCGGGATCTCCAAACCCGCCGGGAGGCCGTGACCTGCGGAATCCTGGCGGGGCTTTTGGGGGCGGCTCCCGCCCTGCCACTGCTGCTGGCCATGGGCTGCGACTTCCCGGCGGTCCTGGCCTCCGAGACGCCGGTGACGGCGATTTTCCAGCGGCTGGATATGCCCTGGCTCTATCTTCTCTTTGAGATCGTCCTCTTCGGCACGCTCATCGAGACCGCCGCCGGGTTCATCAAGGCCCTGGAGGACCGGATTGAGCGGGCCCTGTTCCGGTCCTGCGGGCCGGGCCGGTATCCTCCCGCCGGGACGGACCCTTCCTCCTGGACATGGCTGGCCCGCCCGCTCATCACCGGGGCGGTGACGGCCCTGGGGATCTGCGTCTCCACCTTCGGCCTGACGGAGCTCATTGACAAGGGCTATGGCGCCATCTGCTACGGCGCGCTGCTGCTGTTCGCCCTGCCCATGCTGACGCGCGGCGTCCGCATGATCCGGCGGGCCGGGCGCTAGCGTCTGTCTGAAAACAGGCTCCGGCCCCCCATTCGACTCCTCCCGCCTGTTTTCTCCTCCGCCCTGCCAAAATTCGCCCCTCTTTTTTGGCAGCCTCCCGGGGAGTTTGTCCCATCCCAAGACTTGTAATCCCAATCGAATTATGATATACTAACTTTAATTTCGCGAACGAGGTGAATGAAATGGCTTTTTTTGGAGGACAGACCAAGACCGCTCCTGCGGTGGAGCCCCAAACCGATCATGACCAGCGGGAAAGCGCCGATATCCCCGAGCTCCCCGAGCCCAGGAGCAATACCGTCATAGCCAAGGACCTGGTGGTCTCCGGCAAGCTCAGCGGCGAGGGCGTGGTCCAGATCGAAGGCACCGTGGAAGGCGAGGTCAACCTGAAGGGCTATGTCATCGTGACCGCTACCGGCATGGTGAAAGGCCCCGTGGAAGCCGACGTGATCCGCATCGCCGGCCAGGTGGAAGGCAATCTGGTCTCCCACGACCACGTGCAGCTGGAACGAACCGGCACCATCAACGGCGATGTGACCACCGTCTCCTTCGTCATTGAAAACGGCGGCCGCCTCAACGGCCGGACCACCATGCTCCCCGAGCAGGCGTCCAAGCCCCATGTGGACGGCCTCAAGCCGTCCAAGCCCGTGGAGAAGAAGGCCGAGGAGCCGGAGGACTGAGGGGTTACATCCGTCCCAGCCGCCGCAGCCAGAGAACAAAACCTGCCCCGTCCGGTGAAAATACTTTTCGCCGGATGGGGCAAACTTGATTTGTTCACACTTTTTCTGTAAAATACTGTGAAAAGAGAAAAGGAAAGGAGGGCTTTTCATGCCCTTTACATTTCAGTTCGGCGGTTCCAGCGCCTTTGGCGGCGGCTTCAACCCCGAAAGCTTCCAGGGCGCGAACCCCAACCCCCGCCCCCGCAAGCCCCGGAAGCCCCGCCGCGCCATGGGCAGCGCCTTCAGCCGCACCGTTACCAACCTGCTGGTGACCCTGGTGTTCGGCCTGGTCTACTTCTATCTGGAGCTTCCCGCCCTGAACCTCCACGCCGAGGAGTTTTACGTCTTTGTCTTCCTCCTCTGCGCCGTGTACTGCGTCTGCGCCGTCTTCACCTCCGGCTTCCAGACCGACGGCGGCGTCACAGGCTACTTTCACTTTGTCCGCAAGCAGTGCGCCATTCCCTTCCTAGCGGTTCTCCTGCTGATTGCCACCCTGGCCCTGGGGGCCCTCTCCAGCTGGGTGGTCCTCCGGGCGGGGAGCTATTCCAAGCTGCTCTCCATCCAGTCCGGGGACTTCACCGCCGAGGTGGAGGAAATCAGCTATGACCAGATTCCCATGCTGGACGCGGACTCCGCCGCCCAGCTGGGCACCCGGAAGCTGGGCGAGCTGGCGGACATGGTGTCCCAGTTCGAAATTCTGCCCACCTACACCCAGATTAACTACCAGGGCCGCCCGGTCCGGGTCACCTCCCTGCGCTATGGGGACCTCATCAAGTGGTTCACCAACCGGGGCGACGGCCTGCCCGCCTATATCATCATCGACATGGTGAGCCAGGAGGCGGAGGTGGTCCGCCTGCCGGAGGGCATGAAATACACCATCGCGGAGCACTTCGGGCGGAACCTTTACCGTCACCTCCGCTTCCGCTACCCCACCATGATGTTTGACGAGCTGGTCTTCGAGATTGACGAGGAGGGCACGCCCTATTGGGTCTGCCCCCGGATCGTGCGGACCATCGGCCTCTTCGGCGGCGTGGACGTGAGGGGCGCGGTGCTGGTAAACGCCGTCACCGGCGAGAGCGAGTATTACGAGCAGGTCCCCAGCTGGGTGGACCGGCTGTACTCCTATGACATCATCATGCAGCAGTATGATTTCTATGGCATGTACCACAACGGCTTTTTGAACTCTATATTCGGACAGAAGGACGTGACCGTCACCACAGACGGCTGGAATTATATTGCCATAGACGACGATGTATATATGTACACCGGCGTCACCTCCGTCACCTCGGACCAGTCCAACATCGGCTTCATCCTCTCCAACCAGCGGACCAAGGAGACGAAGTTTTACCCCTGCGCCGGCGCCACGGAGAACTCCGCCAAGGCCTCCGCGGAAAGCCAGGTCCAGCAGATGCGCTATGAGGCCACCTTCCCCCTGCTGCTGAACATCGCGGGCCAGCCCAGCTACTTCATGGCCCTCAAGGGCGCGGACGGGCTGGTGAAGATGTTCGCCATGGTCAACGTCCAGCAGTACGACGTGGTATCCACGGGCAGCACCGTGGCGGAGTGCGAGACCAACTACCGCCAGACCCTGGCCCACCGGGGGCTCATTGCCGCCGGAGAGCAGGCCCCCGCCGCCGGGAACGCCCAGGAGCAGGAGGGCGTCGTGGCCGAGATCCGCAGCGCGGTCATCGGCGGCGACACCCACTACTACGTCCGCATGGAAAACAGCCTGGGTTATCTGGACTTCAACGCCTCGGAGGTGCCTCTGGCGGTGCTGCTGGACGTCCGGGACCATATCCGCTACACCTTTGTGCTGGAGGGGGCGGAGTTCCCGGAGCACGGCATCGTTCCCGCCACGGGCTTCGAGTATATCGACTGGGACAACTGAGTTCCTTTTTTCGAGAAAAAAGGAACCAAAAAAGCGTTCACTCGCTCTGAGGGTCTGGTGATTTACCAGGCTGAAGCGACGGCAACGAAGAGCTGCGTCAACGAAGCGTCTCAAAAAACGGCGGGCCTTTCGGCCCGCCGTTTCCTATTCTCAATTACTTCCGCAGAAGGATCAGCCCCAGCGTGTTGGGCCCGCAGTGGCAGAAAATCGTACAGCCCGCCTTGGCCTCCAGAATCTCGCCGAACCGGCCGTCCTCCCGGATAATCTCCCGGGCGATCCCCGCCAGCTCGTCTCCCGGGCAGGTATCCACCAGGAAGATCCGGCTGAAATCCAGGTCCGTCCGGTCCCGGAGCCGCTCACGCACGTAGTCCGCCACCACCTTGGCGATGTTCCCCCGGTATTTCTTGGTTACGGACATCCTGCCGTCGATGACCTCCACGCAGGGGTGGAGCTTCAGCAGGTTCGCCCCCAGGGCGGTGACGGCGGAGCAGCGCCCGCCCTTCTTCATATAATCCAGCCGGTCCAGCACAAAGCTGGTCTCCAGCCTGGGGACCATGCCCTCCAACAGGCTCAGGATCTCCGTGACGGACTTCCCCGCCCGGGCGGCCTCCGCGGCGGCCAGGACCATCATGCCGTGGCCCACGGTCAGGTTTCCGGAGTCCACCACGTAGACCTCCGGCACCTCCTCCGCGGCCAGCTTGGCGTTCTGGTGGCAGCAGGAGAAGCCGCTGCCGATGTTGATATGGATTACGGCGTCATACCGCTCCATCAGCGCCCGGAACGCGTCCTCGTAATCCGAGACATTGACGGCGTTGGTGGTGGTGATCTCCCCTCCGGCGTCCACATGGGCGGCAATGTCCGCCGTGCGGATGTCCACGCCGTCGCGGTAGAGCTTTCCGGCCTTGACGATGCCCAGGGGGAAGACGGTGATATCGTATTGCTCCAGCAGCCGCGCCGGCAGATCGCTGGTGCTGTCTGTGGTAATTTTGATCATGGAGGGCTCCTTCCAGGTCCGGGGCCGCCCCCGTAACCGTATCCTTTATGAATTCCAGCCGCAACGTAAACAGAGTTATTGTATCATAGATTTTTGCGAAAATCCATAGCATGAACCTCCAAATCGGGGCCAAAAATTGGGCGGTAAATTTCGCCGGCTTTGGGCTTTTTTCCGGGAGGCGGTTCTTGCGCGGTTTGGGAAGCAGGGGCCAGGTTCCATGGAGGAAAACCATGCCTTTCTGCCGTTCTCGGACCACAGCGGTATTTGCGGTAATCGGGGCATGGAGAATTTCTGCGGCAAGAAGCGGTAAGATCCGCGAAAAAGAGCATGCCGCAGGAAACGGCACGCTCTTTCAGGAGGCCATTTGTCAAAGGGGATTTCACCAAAAGATGAAATCCCCCAATCAATCACGGCTTGTCTTATGTAGGGTTACCGCTGCTTTCTAATCATTATTTATAGGCGCTGACCGAAGTTGCAAGCAAAGCACCCGTTTCTTAGCGGCCGATGGCCGCCCCCTGTGCATTGGCGCAGCTCCATCCGTAAATGCCAATCAAGCGGCACGAAGTCCCGTAAAATCCCATGGTTTCACGGGACTTTGATTGTCCGATTCACAGCAGCAGTGCGTCCATGACTACGTCAAGGAGCTGTTCCGGGGCCAGTTGTCCCCTTGCGCATCGTTCAGCCAGCCGAGTGACGAAAGCCTTGTCGCAGGATATGTTGGGTACTACCGCGGCATGCCCATTGCCATCATCCGCCACGATCCCATACGATATACGGTGAATATCAATATCCCTTGTCTCTACTACCTTGAAAATGTACAAATCATCCCTCCCTATCCGGCGCGGCTGAGTCTCTGGTCCCTCTGCATTCCAAATTCAGCTGCTGAAGATACCATTCGGACGCTTTTATGATGACGTCAGGGCGCTTCAGCTGAATAACCGCTATGATTTTGTCTATGGTTTTCGCTGTGGGGTTTCCCTTGCCGTTCCGATATAGGTAGTAATTCGATACCGGAATCTCCATTTCACCTGCAATTTTGGAATGCGGCTCGTCTGTGGCCTCTTCGTATGTTGAGAGTAATTTAGCAATGTAGCTGTGCACTGTCACTGCCATAATCCGCCCTCCTTTGCTTCCAAATTATGACAGGCCTTTCTTACAACTGCCAACTCATATATAGGAATTCTGTTTGCCTTTTTCTACAAAATTCGACAGATCCTTTTGTGCCTCTAGCTGCATTTGCCACAGTTCGCTTCCCTTTTCCGTTCCAAACTCCCAGACAGCCGGTTTCTGCACCGCCAGCGGCAGCTGAAATCCGCCAGGGCATGTCTTTTTCGTTTTTTGTCTCGGCAGCCATCCGGAGGTGGAATTGCTGATGATGACTCTGGTCAATCAATTGAAAACGGTGAAGGGCAAGAAAACCTACGGTTACCTTCCAAAAGGGGTGAAGAAAATCGTAGACGAGATCGTTAATCAGATGGAACAGCTGCCTGTCATCGATGAGTGCTATCAAACGTGGTGGGAGTTCCAATGCCAGATAGAGGATTTCTATTCTGAGAGGGAGCGCCAGCGTCCGCCGCTGTCTCAGCAGAAGGAGTTTCGCTCCATCAAGAACGCGGTCATCCAAGAGGTGGAGAGCATCCGTATGGGCGTGGTCACTTTCGAGGATGCAAGTATGGATGAGTCCACAGAGTTCTCTGCCCTGCCATACAACTGCTGGGAGCCGTGAATGGTCACGCAAGACGACACCGCCCCGATGGAAGATAGAGATGAAGCGGCGGCGCAGATCATCAGCAAAGCTCAAAGCGGCAACCCGTTCGCACAGTATCTCACAGGCAGGCTCTACATGGATGGGCCTGTTCTAATCCAAGACAGTGTGGAGGCTGTGACCTGGTTCGACCGAGCTGCTCGCCAGGGTGTGGTCGCAGCGCAGTATGAGTTAGGGGTGGTGCTTCTCTCCGATGATCCGGAGATCCGTAATCCAGAATTGGGTGTGCAGTGGCTGGGGTATGCCACCCGTAACGGAAACGACCGTGCGGCCTATCGATTGGGCAAGGAATATCTCGAGGGAGAGGTTGTAAGTCGAGACACGTTCAAAGCAGAGGAGTATCTCACGCAGTCTGCTGACACTGGAAACCAATATGCCCAATACGCTCTCGGCAAGCTGTACCTGGAGCGCAACGACAAAGCGGAAGCCCACTATCGGTTCACACAGTCTGCCGCCAGGGAAACGAGTACACGCAGTTCTTTCTAGACCGCTGGAACAGCTTGAAACCGCTCTCAATCATGCTATCCGTGAGCAGACTGCTTCACCACATGGGTCACATCTTTCAAAATCAAGCTCCGGCCCCGTCTGGTCCCGACGGTGTCCGCATTGACCGTAAGCGGCTGCAGCAGCTCAGAGAAAAGAAAATCGCTATGGGTCACAAGGCCAATGGAGCCCCAGAACTGCCTGTCAACGAGGCCCTGATGAACGCCGCCCAAGGCTGGTATACATCTCCCACGCCAGAGCTTTCATTTCCTCTCTGGCCCTGCGCACCAGCTCTTCTCTGGAGGAGGACTTCTGCCCGTAGGTATGGAGCATTAAAAATATCGCTGGTCAGAGCAGACTTGATTTTGCGGATGCCATCCTTGGAGAGATACGCCTGTCCCGGCTTCGCCGACCACGCCATCATGTGGATGTGAGGGTGTCCGCCCTCATCGTGAAAGGCGGCGTACCAACGGAAGTCGCTGGGCGGGATATTCATGGCAGAGACGATATAGTTGCAGTGGGCACGGATCAGATTTCGCCACTGAGCGGCGTGGTCGTATCCCAGCCGCTCGGCGTCCTCATGCTTGAGGGAGATGACATGTGTCCAGATGTTGCCGGGATACTCATTCAGCTCTTTCATAGCCGCACTCATATCCACAGCATCCTCATCGCCGAACAACCCATGGGACCGTGGGCGCTCTGCCATGTACTCCATGTAGCCGGAGGGCAGCAGCTCCACTCCTTCCCGGGTCCCGATGTACTTCAAGTAACCTCCCGGGCCACCACCGGCATCGCCGTCCTTGATGTAGGGACTCTTGACGATCAGACTTGCCACTGCTCATCACCTTCAGCACTTTCCTCACGCTCTCTGGCTTTCTGCTCAAAGGTCAGCAGGCCATTGGTGGCTTTCACATTTTTCACACTGCCTGCCCGTAATTTCCGCAGATAGTCAGTGTCCACCTGAATGCAGTCCAGGACGGCGCTGATCCCTATATCCGTCTCTACTGCCAGCTTGTAGAGCAGCTGAGCCAGCCTGAAGGAGCTGTCGGCCCAGCTGGGCAAGGAGACCATCGACACCTATAACACCGGCGAAAGCCGGGGCCGTGAGCTGTCCCACTCACTGAATTATCAGAAGCTGGGCAAGGCGCTCATGGACGTGGACGAATTGGCCGTGATGGACGGCGGCAAGTGCATCCTGCAACTGCGGGGCGTGAGGCCGTTCCTCTCGGATAAATTCGATATAACCCAGCATCCCCTATACAAATACCTTGCCGACCATGACAAGAAAATCGGCCTGATAGATGTGGACGGGCATAACTGGCCGAACCTGTGCCTGATGAAGCTGTCCGCCTACCACAAGAGGCAGGGTGATACCGTGGGCTGGTGGAAGCCCGCTGGCTGGTACGATATAGTCTACAAAAGCCGTGTGTTCACCGACACATACTCCAAGGACAGCATCTACGTTGCCAACGCCGCCCAGGTTATCCGAGGCGGGACCGGCTACGGCCCAGGGCCGGACTTGCCGGAGGCTGTGGAACACAGCTGCCCGGACTACTCCCTCTATCCGCAGTTCCCGGATACCGCCTACGGCTTTTTAAGCCGGGGTTGTCCGAGGGCCTGCGGATTCTGCATTGTCAGCGGGAAGGAGGGGCGGGTCAGCCGTCAAGTGGCCGACCTGTCCGAGTTTTGGCATGGACAGCGGGAGATCAAACTTCTGGACGCGAATCTGCTGGCCTGCAAGGACCATGAGCGGCTGCTGGCACAGCTGGCGGAGAGCCGCGCATGGGTGGACTTCTCCCAGGGCCTGGACATCCGCCTCACTACGCCGGACAATATCGCGCTTTTGAATCAAATCCGCACCAAGGCGGTGCATTTCGCCTGGGACAATCCCGACACCGACCTGACAGCATATTTCCGCCGCTTTGCGGAGCTGACGAACATCAAAAATGACCGGAGGCGGCGGGTGTACGTTCTCACCAATTTCGGCAGCACCCATGAGCAGGACCTTTACCGGGTAAATACGCTGCGGCGCATGGGGTATGACCCCTACATCATGGTCTATGACCGGCCCAGCGCCCCGCCCGTCACACGGCATCTGCAAAGGTGGGTGAATAACAAGCGGATTTTCTATACCGTTCTCAATTTTGAGGACTATGCGCCACGAAAGGAGGCCCCCTGATGGCCTATGTACCCGTACCGAAGGACCTGACAAAAGTAAAAACGAAGGTCATGTTCAATCTCACCAAGAGGCAGCTGGTCTGCTTCAGCGGCGGGGCGCTGGTCAGCGTTCCGCTGTTCTTTTTGCTCAAAGGCCCGCTGGGGAACAGCGCGGCGGCGCTGTGTATGATTCTGGTCATGCTCCCCTTCTTCATGCTGGGGGTGTATGAGAAGAACGGCCAGCCCCTGGAGAAGCTCGTGGGAAACATCATCCGCGTGTCCTTCCGCCGGCCCCGGCAGCGCCCCTACCGGACCCGCAACTTTTACGCCGTTTTGGAACGGCAGGACCAATTAGACAGGGAGGTGCGTTACATTGTCTACCCGAAAGCGGAAGCTCACCCGCGACGAACGAAAACAGATCGAAACCGCCATTGCCAGGGCGAAGGGGACGGATAAAAAGGAGCTGTCCGCCCAGGACAGCATGCTCTGCTTCAGCTGCTGCGGAACGCTGGTATAGAGGTCTCGCCCCGTGGCAAATCCATCCGGCTGAAAGCGCCGGGTGGTAAACAGTTTGTCCGGCTGGACGGGGACAGCATGGGGGCGGACTACTCCATTCCCTCGCTGCTGGCCGTCCTCGCCGGAGAAAAACAGCACACCCCGCTTTCCAAAAATATCCGCCGCGCAGATCCGCCGAAGGTGAATCTGCTGGTGGATGTTCAGGCCAAGCTCCAGGCGGGCAAGGGGGCCGGGTATGCAAGGTGGGCCAAGACATTCAATCTCAAGCAGATGGCGCAGACGCTGAACTATCTGACGGAGCATGGCCTGCTGGACTATGCCGACCTCTCCGCCAAAGCGGACGAAGCCACCGGGCGCTATCACGAATTGTCTGCCACAATCAAGGCGGCGGAGCAGCGCATGGCGGAGATCGCCGTACTGAAAACGCACATCATCAACTATGCCAAGACCCGCGAGGTCTATGTGGCCTACCGCAAGGCCGGGTACTCGAAAAAATTCAAAGCCGAGCATGAGAGCGACATCCTGCTGCATCAGGCGGCAAGGAAATTTTTTGATGAATCCGGGCTGAAAAAGCTGCCTACCATCAGGAGCTTACAGGCTGAATATGCCGCGCTGCTGGCGGAGAAAAAGGCGGCTTACGCCGATTTCCGCAAGGCGCGGGAGGATATGAAGGAGCTGCTGACCGTCCGGGCCAACGTGCAGAAGCTCATGGGCTATGAGGCCCAGGAGCAGGAAAAGGAAGCGGACCGCCGGGAAGAGGAACGCTGATTTTTCACCGTTCCAGAGGACCGCAGGCCCGTCAAAAAAGCGTTCCGAAGGAACGCGCAGCCAGCCCCACCAAGGGGCTGTTCAAAGGGATTTGGGGGCGCTGCCACCAACAAGCAGATTGGACCTCCCGCCGTGGGCGGGAGGTCCAATTTCGCATCGTGGGTCCCACGATGCCCTGCTTGCCCGTTTCTCCGTCCCCCGTTTTCCCCGTTCCCCAGCCCTTACTGTATTATAAATCTCGCTCCTTCACCGTTAGGAAAATCTTAATAAAATCTCAGCAAAAAAATAAAGAATCAACAGCAAAATCGTGATACAATACTGTCGGTTTGGTGCCAAAACTATAATAATTTGCTGTAAAGTAGCGTTTTAGACGAAAGGATTCTATCCAAGATGAAAAATAAAAAAATGTCGATTATCGCAGCCCTTGTAGCAGTATTCCTGATTATTGGGCTTGCGACGGCCTTTCTCACCTCGACGACAAAGCAGCCTAATCCCCAGCCCTCCCCGCCAGAAACTATGGAACTAACCCCCAGCAGTACGACAGACCAGGAGGGCCAGAATATTACGGAACCCCCTTCTTCCACAGATCGCTTTGAGGGGATGTATACCTTTTCTGTTCAGGTTGCGGAGGGTAGAGAATTAACAATAGTGTTGGATTCAACCGAACCCCAGGAGGAATACTTTTCCGTGGATCAAGTCCTGGTCTATGAGGGAGAAGAACTGATTCAGACCATTCTTCCAGAGGATGTTCCGGCAGTAGAGGATCATGCTTGGGATGGTTTGTATGTGAACCAGAATAGTGCAGTTGGAGAGCCGGATATTCGTGATCTGAACTTTGATGGTGCGGAGGATTTTGGTCTGCTGGCAGTTAGCTCTTATCCGCACAACGTACCATATAGCTATTTCCTGTGGAATCAAGAGACAGACCGCTTTGCATATGGGTTTACCTTGTGTGGTAGCGGTGCATTGGAAATCGACCTGCAAAACCGGCAGTTGATTGAGGAAGAACACGATGTACTTGGTTCCTACGAAACGGTCTACGCCTACGCTGAGGACGGTTCTCTCCAGAAACAATAACATCTGGATTAGATTTTGCGTCAGTAGAAATCGAAACAAAGACTTGGCGGGCAATCGAAGTCCCGCCGGGTCTTTTTGCATCATAGGAAGAAACGAACGGCATTGAATTTGCTTTGAGATGTATGCTATCCTTGCAGAGCAAACATCGAAGCAGTATAATATAGTTGCAAACGACCTGATGTTAAGAAATCCAGTGGAACCCATCAGCCCACAAAACAGAGAACTCAAAAAATGTTTGATAGAATGTCTTTGACTACGGTTATAGAAAAGAGGTCGCCCAATGCCCGACAAAATTTTAGTAGTTGATGATGAACCGGAAATTTCTGATTTGGTGGAATTATATCTCCAAAACGAGAATTACGAGGTCTTTAAGTTTTACTCGGCTAAGGATGCCCTTGCTTGCATTGAATCCACTGAGCTTGATTTAGCCATTCTGGATATTATGCTGCCGGAGGTGAACGGCTTTGCCCTCTGCCAGAAAATCAGGGAGCGGCATACTTATCCTGTCATCATGTTGACAGCCAAGGACGCGGAAACCGACAAAATCACCGGCCTGACCCTGGGAGCGGATGATTATGTCACAAAGCCTTTTCGCCCTTTGGAATTGGTAGCGCGGGTAAAGGCCCAGCTCCGGCGGTATAAACGATATAACCCCGCCCAGACTTCCGGCCAGGAACAAGCATCCGATTTGCTCCTGCACTCTGGCCTGGAAATGAATGCGGGTACTCATGCTTGCTTTTTGAATGGGAAGCCGCTTTCCCTGACCCCAACCGAATTTTCTATTTTACGCATTTTATTGGAACGCAAAGGAAAGGTTGTCAGCTCCGAGGAGCTGTTTCACGAAATTTGGAAGGACGAGTATTACAGCAAAAGCAACAATACAATCACCGTTCATATCCGGCATTTGCGTGAGAAGCTGGGCGATACCATAGACAGTCCAAAATATATTACAACAATATGGGGAGTGGGGTATAAAATTGAAACGTAAATTACGAAAAATTCCTTATCTGATTGTCTTAATCTTAATCAGTATTGCGGCTTGCATAGTACTTTATTTCCTTGTTGATAAAGTATGGAACGGCAGCTTTGTGGACTGGTTTGAGTGGAACTTCATGCAGACACGCAACGCTTATCTTCCAGAGGCTGGACAAGAAGCGATTATCCGCGAGCCAATGTGGTGGAAGGTGAAGCGTCTGGTGCTTGGGGCCGTAATTGGGACTGTTGCAACAGGAATTATCATTGGCTTTTTTGCGTCATATTTTCATGCTAAAGCAGAAAAACGAAAATCTGTAACCAACATCGGCAAGATGCTCCGAGACTATATGAAACAAGAGAGTGAAAGTTCTGATATGTTTCCGCAAGAGTACGCAGAAATCGCCGCGCAGATGGCAGAAATCAGAACAGCCATGCTCCGCAGTGAACAAGCACTTCGGAATGAAGCCGCGCAAAAGAACGACTTGGTGACGTATCTGGCCCACGACTTGAAAACGCCCTTGACCTCCGTCATTGGCTATTTAAGCCTGCTGGACGAAGCGCCTGATATGCCGCCGGAGCAGAAAGCAAAATATACCCATATCGCGCTGGACAAGGCAAACCGCCTGGAACGGCTGGTAAACGAATTTTTTGAAATCACCCGGTATAATTTGCAGCAAATCACTCTGGAACAAGAGCAGATTGACCTTTACTATATGCTGGTGCAGATGGTGGACGAATTTTACCCCATCCTGTCCGCAAAAGGAAATACCGCTGTTCTTCATGCTGATGAAGATTTGAGCGTCTGCGGCGATCCGATGAAGCTGGCCCGTGTATTCAATAACATTTTGAAAAATGCGGCGGCATATAGCTTTCCAAATTCTGAAATCATTATCTCCGCCGAAAAGAAGGACAAGCAAATGGTGATCTCCTTTGAAAACCAGGGGCCGACAATCCCGGAGGAAAAGCTGTCCAAAATATTTGAACGTTTCTATCGGATGGACGAGGCCCGAAGCTCCAACGCGGGCGGGGCCGGACTTGGGCTTGCGATTGCAAAGGAGATCGTCACCCTCCATCATGGAACGATCACAGCCGAAAGCCATGAAAATGCAACGGTATTTACCGTATCGCTGCCTATCACTAATTAGGAAAACATCAATCTCCTGTTAGGATTTTCTTAGGAAACCAACAATAAAATATTAAAGCATGATCCGATTGCTCTTGATATGATTTTCATACCGAGGGCAATCGGATTTTTACATTCAGAGAAGGTGTGATATGAAAAAATATAACGTGGCAGTCCTGTTTGGCGGCTGTTCCCCGGAATACAGTATTTCGCTGGAATCAGCCCACGCGGTTATCACGCACATGGATCGGGCAAGGTATTCCCCTGTTCTGATAGGCATTTCTCCTAAAGGGAATTGGCTCCATTTCACCGGCGCGGTTGAAAAAATCAAGCTGGATACCTGGAACAACCCTGACGACTGCGCCCCGGCCCTGGTATCTCCTGACCGGGACGCCCCTGGGCTTTTGGTTCAGACAACTGCTGGCGTGGAGAAGATTTCTTTAGACGCCGCTTTCCCTGTTCTGCATGGACGCAACGGCGAGGACGGGACGGTGCAGGGGCTTTTTGAATTGGCGGGTATTCCGCTGGTGGGGTGTGGTGTGCTGGCCTCGGCGCTGTGCATGGACAAAGACCGGGCGCACAAGTTGGCACAGGCCGCTGGCATCACGATACCTTTCTCCACTGTACTGACAAAGAAAGCCAGAAAGGATGCTTTCGCTCATGCTGAAAAGCTGGGGTATCCGCTGTTTGTAAAACCTGTCCGGGCTGGTTCCTCCTACGGCATCACAAGGGTTGCGGAACGCGGCGAACTGTCTGCGGCTATGGAGCTGGCCTTTGAATATGATGACCACATCATTTTGGAAGAAGCGATCTCCGGCTTTGAAGTCGGGTGCGCCGTTTTGGGGAATGACACCTTGACGGTTGGGGAACTGGACGAGATTGAACTGGCGGATGGCTTCTTTGATTTTGCAGAGAAGTACACGCTGAAAACCTCCGCAATCCATGTCCCGGCCCGCATTTCCCCTGCGAAAACGGCAGAGATGAAAGAAGCCGCCCAGCGAATTTACAAGGCCCTTGGGTGTCAGGGATTTGCGAGGGTGGATATGTTTTTGGACAAGGCTGGCAGGGTGGTTTTTAACGAGGTCAATACCATCCCCGGCTTTACCGCCCACAGCCGCTATCCCAGCATGATGAAAGCGGTTGGAATGTCTTTTGAACAGGTCATTTCCAACGTGATTGAATTGGCGGTGAACGGATGAACAGCTTGATTTTGGTCAACAGTCAACACGCATATTCGCCGGACACCAAGCAAGACCTGATTCCTGTCCATGAAGATCAACCCGATATTCTGCTGGAACGGGAGGCGGTTTGCGCCCTGTCCAGCATCATGGAGCAGTTGGGCGGCTGGGAGTTTAT
Source organism: uncultured Oscillibacter sp. (assembly GCA_910579435.1). Taxonomy (GTDB): domain Bacteria; phylum Bacillota; class Clostridia; order Oscillospirales; family Oscillospiraceae; genus Oscillibacter. The sequence continues at coordinate 1,606 of CAJTVF010000015.1, read as the reverse complement.
TGTTCCTGTCAGCGGTTGGCGCTCCTTGGAGGAACAGCTTGAAATCTATGCAAAATCGCTCCGGGAGAACGGCCCGGAGTTTACAGCGAAATTTGTAGCCATGCCCGGACACAGTGAGCATCAAACGGGGCTGGCAATCGACCTGGGGCTGCGTCAGCCGGACATTGACTTCATCCGTCCGGCCTTTCCCTATGAGGGCATCTGCCAAAAGTTTCGGGAACTGGCCCCTGCTTTCGGTTTTATTGAACGCTACCCGGCGGGGAAAGAGCATATTACCGGCATCGCTCATGAACCGTGGCATTTCCGCTATGTTGGTATGCCCCATTCAGAGATCATGATCTTTAAGGGGCTGACATTGGAGGAATATCTGGCATGAAGATACAGGCGGCGTTGATTCATTGGTCGAGAGGCGAGAACCTGGGACTGTACTGGAAATTCTTTTGGTGGAGAAAACAGTGTTCGATGCGTATTGTCCGGGATATTTTGACCTTCTTCTTGAATCGAATGGCCCACCGGCATGGCGGCTACATTGGGAACGGAGCCAAGTTTGACAGTAAGCCCATTCTGCCTCATGGACTTCATGGCGTCTATATTTCCCGTTACGCCCATATCGGGGCTGATTGCTGGATTTATCAGAATGTCACCATTGGCTCGGTTGACAGGAAAGCCCCGCAGATTGGAGATCACTGTTTGATTGGAGCTGGCGCAGTTGTTATCGGTGGCATCAAAATTGGTGATTATGTAAAAATTGGAGCTGGTGCGGTGGTCTGTACGGATGTGCCGAGCCATTCAACCGTAGTGTCTCAACCTTCAAGAATCATTGTCAGGGGGGCCGGAGCATGACGGAGTTTTATCAGGGCCGCGCCTGGATTGAATTGAGCCGGACCGCTCTGCGGCATAACGTGGAACAGCTTCAAACTCTGCTGCCTCCAAACTGTGCGTTAATGCCTGCGGTCAAGGCAAATGCCTACGGACATGGCGCTGTTTTGATTGCCAGAGAACTCAATGCCCTGGGTGTAAATGCCTTTTGCGTTGCCACTGTTTTTGAAGGGATAGAGCTGCGGCAAGGCGGAGTTGCAGGGGAAATCCTGATACTCGGATATACGCATCCCCAATATGTCCCGCTCCTTGTTCAATATCATCTGACACAGACTATTTTGGACTATCCCTATGCGTTAGAGCTGAACGCCTGCGGCCAGATCATCAACGTCCATATCAAATTGAACACCGGGATGCACCGGCTGGGGGAGAATTGCGAAAATCTGGATAAAATTCAGCGGATATTTGCTTGCCAGTTTCTTCACATAGAGGGAGTTTATACCCATTTATATGAAGATGATCTTTCCCTGCCATCAAACAGAGAAGCCGCCCTAACGCAAGGCAGAGCCTTTTATCAGGCGATAAACCGCCTAAAACACATTGGCTGTCAAATCCCCAAGGTCCACATTCTTGCCAGCAGCGGCCTGCTCCATTGTTCTGAAATCGGTGGTGACTACGCACGAGCCGGGATTGCGCTCTACGGCCAGTTGAGTACAACCGATGAATGGAAGAAAGCCGGTGTTGTGTTGAAATCAGTCCTCTCGCTGAAAGCCCGAATAACCTTGAT
>CAJTVF010000014.1 GCA_910579435.1 uncultured Oscillibacter sp. | reverse complement strand
CCAGCGGGATGCCAACCGCATCCTGGGCTACACCGCCCAACAGACGCTGGACTATTTGCAGGCCCTCTATGAAAAGAAGCTGTGTACCTACCCCCGGACGGACAGCCGCTTTTTGACGGATGATATGGAAAGTTCTGTCCCTGGTCTGGTGTCCGCCGCCGTCACAATCTGCGGCGTACAGGCAGCGGGGAGCGTATTCCTGCATCTGCGTTACCTTGCAGGAGATGGCGCAGATCTTCCCCTCCCGAATCTCCAGCTGCTCGGAGGTGGGATTGTAGAGCCAGCAGGAGAGCGGCGCACCCGCGCCGTCCTTGGGCTTGAAGGGCACCGCCGTATTGTAATAGGACTTGGCCTCCATCACCGCGCCGCTGTAGTTATATGTATAAACAGAATTTCCCTCCGTGGACATGATGGCAAGGATATAGCCGTCCTCCATGAACTCCCGCACGGTCATGGTCCGCATCTCATAGGTTTTTTCGCCAATGGTGATCTCCGCTTTGGCCCCTCCGGCCCGAAAGGTAAAAATTCCGCCGCAGATCAGAATTGCAAGACAAATGACTCCCAGAATCGGATGCTTCTTTTTCATACCAGTCGTTCCTCCTGTTGTTTGGTGCTTGGTTCTGCGCCCCTTTTCGTATAGGCATTATTGCCTATAACGGTTTTCTCTCATTATAGGCAATAATGAAGATAATCGCAAGAGGGGAGTGGAGAGAATGATTTCCTACGCGCCGCTGTGGGCCACCATGGAAAAAAAGCACGCCACCACCTACACGCTCCAGTTCAAGGGCGAGATCAGCAGTTCCACCATCCGGCGGCTGAAGGCCGGGGAATCCGTGTCCACCAACACGCTGAACGCCCTGTGCCGGATTCTCCGGTGCGATCTTCCCGATATTGTGGAATACATCGACGACGGCCAGGGGCAAGCCCCTTAAAACCAGCTCTCCCATGGCGCCGTCCCGGAAGGGGCGGCGCTTTTCTCATTTTTCGGCCTTGTAGACCGGCGTGACGGAGCTGGTCATGCCCGATTCTTCAAACTCGCTGATGGTAGCCGAGAGGCTGAGTTTACCGTCGGCCATGTTGCCCTGATAGCTGCCGCTGACCATGCCGGAGTTTACCAGGGCGTTTTGGTCCGCCGTCTGGAAGTCGATGCCCATATGGGTGACCACCCGGTCTCCGTCCTTGGTAACGCCCATATACATGCCGGGCGTCTGCTGTGCCGCCTGGGCATAGAACTCATTCAGCCCGGCTATCGTTTCGTCGTCCAGTTCTCCGTTATTGGCCTCCGACACTTCCTCAACGCAGGCGATCATCTCATCGCCTAACGCGGCAAAGTAGTAGGTATGCTCCACATTGTCTATGGTATTGGTGCAGACCGCCATCTGGAAATCCGCGTAGTCATAGAAGCCGCCGGTGAAGAGGTTCATAAAGTCGTGGTCCGTGTACCCTCGGTGGTCGATGATATAGCCGCCGTTTTTATCCGTCGCCATGGCCCGGACGGTCTCCTCCCCGCCCATGGCCGCGTTGGCAATGCCCTGGCTCATCCATCCGGCGTAGTCCGCGAAGGCGGTTCCGCCCTCCCGGCATTGGGTCTCCATGGCCGCCAGCATCGCCTCGTTGATGGCGGAGCGGAAATCATACTGGGCGGCGGTGATGTACACCATGCTGTTTCCCACGGCTCCCTCGTCCCCCACGCGGAAGGTCAGGCCGGTCATCTTCTCCCGGAACTGCCGGTACACGGCGTCCAGCTCCGGGGCGGCTTCGCCCTCGGCCACGGGGAAAACGGTCAGCAGGGGGTTTTCTTCCTCCAGGTAGGTCCTCGCCTGCTCGAACTCCCCGTTCTGCAGGTTTGTGAGAAAATGGACGGTGGCCTCCTCCGCCGAATCCGCCGCCTCCTGCTTAGGTCCACCGCCGCCGCAGGCGGTGAGCGTCAGGCACAGGGCTAAAACGAAAAGGACCTTGATTTTGTGTAAGCGTTTCATGCTGCGTTCCTCCTTGTGTTCATCTTACTTTCATTATTTAAGAGACTGGCAAAGATGGATCTGTATTGTCATTCAGCTCCACCAGCCAGGACTCCGCCAAAAAATATTCAACCGGCATAACGGCAATCCGATCCTGCTCATAAAGGCCGCAAGTCTCCTTCAAGGCTTGCCGGCAGCCCTCCAGCTCACCCTTTTCATACCTCTTCACCGCTATCAGAAACTTTGCCGGAACCAGTGCCCGCAGATAGAGCTTTGGGTTGGTTTCCTCCGCTGTCTCCGACAACAGCTGTGCCTCGCCGATTTTGTCCCGGAGGAACCGGACCGGCGCGAAGGCCGGTTCCGTGCCCGCCTTTGTCCGAAGCCGCGCGTTGAGTACCTTTATGCTCTCCCGCTTGAGGTTTTCGTCCTCCATGACAACGGCCATGTAGTACATCAGGCATGGAGCCTGGATGCGGTTCGGCTGGTAATTCGTATGCGGCGCCTCCCGGATGGCCTGGACCGCCTCCGCGTAGTGCCCCTGCTTCATACATGCGATGGCAAGATCAATCAGCCATATGGAAGAACGGGCGTCATAGCCCCTTCGGGCCGACTCCTCCGCCTCCTGACGCATCATCTCCCGGCAGACCCGAGCGGCCTCCGCATACTCTCCAAGAGCCAGCAGCGCCCGTACCTGACTGCCCGGCTGTAAGTCTCCATACTCTCCCGGGTCCGTTTTGCACAGATGCCCCTTTTCCCGGTATACATCGCAAAATTCCTGATAACGCTTTTCCAGGATTAACGAGTAATGACCCAAACAGATTCCCCCCAATTATATTCCAAAAAAAGGAAGGCGTTATGTACTGTGACCTTGCTGTACAGTACATAACGCCTCTTATACTACCCTATCATCAAAAATCCAACTCCGCAGGAACAGCGGCTATAAAAGGCGTTAAATCATTGAATGATTGATTTTAGAATTTCGTTTGAACGCTGCCGGCAGAGCAGGCAATCCCTCTGCCTTACGGTGGATAGAACACACTTTCAGCGATCTGAATCAGTGTTCCGGCGTCCAGCGCCGCGGAAAGCCAGAAAACCTCCCCCGGTTCCCGGCCGTCCCAGACCAGATAGAGAACGCCATCGGCCGCGGAGTACAGCTCCGCCGCCTGTCCGTTCACCAGGACGCTTTGAGACTCCAGGCCCTTCACGACCTCCTGGAGTTTTTCTTTCTCCTCCGCCTCTGGAGGACCCAGGAACGCAAATTGGATTTCATCGCCGTTTTCGTCTTCATACTGGTGTTCCTTGGAGCTGGAACCGGCAGAGCCTCCCGTACAGCGATACCCCATAGGAAGCCAGTTGGGCTGCCGGACTTTTGGAGAAGGCGCTGCCCCCTCGATGCTCTCCGCCATTTTGAGAATGTCCTCCTCCGGCAAAAACGCGCTGATGTAAAAGAGTGCCCCTGCCTCCGGGTCCTGCCAAACCAGCTCGCTATTTGCGCCTCCTGTGTCCACCAAATACATATCGGCCGGGTTCCTGCCTACGAGCACCTGTTTTTCCTCAGCGTTTTCGTTGGGGAAAAGATACGACCTGGCCCCCTCACGGTCCAGCTGAACCATGAAATGCAGCAATCGGCCCTCCGGGTTTTTGTAGAGGAACGAGAACGAATTACCGAAGGTATCATTCTGCATATACAGCTCATAGCCCTCCGGCACCCAGGTGAGCCTGTATTCCACCGGCAGAACCTCCACGCTCTCCGCCATGGCGGTCAGCTCCTCCTGGGAACAGGGGGCGATCATCCAGAACAGCAGCCCGTCCCGGGCCCAAACCAGAGCGTTCCCTGCCTCCTGCGTTTCCTCCAGATAGAGGTCCGCAGCAGCGCCGTCCACTGTGACGGGCCGGGCCTCCATCGCCCCGCCCAGAGTGGAGGAGATCTGTAGGCTGGCGGTTTCTGAGCCCCGCCGGTAGGCCAGGGTAATCTGACGGCCCTTTTCATCCCGGTAAAGCACATGGCCTCGATTTTCCCGCAGGGAGCGTTCTGCCTCCTGATACCCGTAAGGCGTCCAGGTCAGCCAGTACTCCTCCAGGGGCGGCGGCTCCTCTCGTTTCTCCATGCTCTCCGCAACCCGAACCAGTTCCTCCCCGGTAAGAGGGCCGGAAATCCAGTAAAGAATCCCCGTGTCCCGATCCACCCAAACCAAGTTGTTGGCATTGCCCGGTACCCGATCCAGGTACAGATCCGCCGGATTCTCTCCGACAAATACGGAAACGATCTCCGCTTCCCCAACCAGCATCAGCGTTCCGGGATCAAAATCTTCGGGATGGAGAATGGTCAGAAGTCCTCCCTTTCCGTCCTCATAGCGGAGGATACGTTGTCTCCGCAAATCATCGGTAGTGGTCTCATAGTATCCCTCCGGCAGCCAGGATGGGTAGAACATCATTTCTTGAGGCGCGGTGCGCATACCCTCCCCGATCTGAATCAATTCCTCTCCGGTAAAGGGGCCGGAAATCCAGAAGAAGACGCCGCTCTCTCCGTCTACCCAGACTAGATGGTGGTCCTCCTGACCCAGGAACAAAAACGCCTGGTCTCCTCCAACCAGCACGGAAACCGCGTCCGCCTCGCATTTGTCCGGGCGCAGGCCGGTTATATCAAATTCCTGGGCATAGGTGATGGTCAAACGTCCGCCCTTCCCGTCCTCATAGGTCAGGACGCTCTTTCCGGCGTCCAGGCCCTTGGGGACGTTATCCCCCTTCGCCGGGCAGTCCTGGGCGGAGGTTTCATCGTACCCCTCCGGCAGCCAGGACGGACGAAAGCGCACATTCCGGGGGACGGCTTCCACGCTCTCCGCCATGCAAACCAGCTCTTCCCCGCTTATGATGCCGCCAATTCGAAACGCAGCCCCATTCCTCTCGTCCACCCATACGATAGCGTTGGCTTCTCCCTCTTCCGAATCCAGATACAGATCGGCGGGGAGCCCGTTGACCTGGACCTTTTGATAGATGATCTCATTCTCTCCCGCAATCTGGAGGACCGGCGACGACATGTCCGAAAAATAGGTGAACACTGCGATATTGCCGGTTTGGTCGTCTATATAAGTGACAGACACAATACCGGCAGAAAACACAAACCGGTGCTCGATCCGATACCCGGCCGGCACATAGGTGGGCTGATAGAGAACCTCCTCCTTTGAAACGGCTTCTCTTTCCTCGTTCCCAAAAAACTTGTAGAGGAAATAGTTGTCATGAATTTCCCGCACCCAGCCCGCAAAGACCTCCCGGGCCTCCGGGCTGACCGCCAGCACCGCGCACCCGCTGAGCAGCAGCGCCAGCAGTACGCATGCCGCCGCATGGAGGGACTTATACCAGACCGGATGCCTGCCCCGGCGCAGCAGCTTTTTCATCCTCCGCTCAAAGGCAGGGGAGAAGGTATGCTCCGGTGCTTCTGCCAACAGCACTCCGTATTCCAGCCGGGCCGTGTCCAGTATGACTCCATGAATCAGCCGATCCAACGCCTGCTCTGTCATAACAGCTTTCTCCTCCTCTCCCGTTGGGACCGCTTCTTACTGCGCTTTTCCAATGCTCTCCGCGACTTTCATCAGTTCCTGTTCCGTAAGCGTGCCGCACAGGTTGAACGTCAACTGTTCTTTATTATCCATCCAAATCAGGACAGATATATGTCCCTCCGCGCCCAGGTACATGTCCGCCGGCTTTCCCAAAACCGAGGCCGGCTGGTAACTGTCTCCCTTCTCCAGCTCGATCTCCATTTCGGTGCTCTTCGCATTCTCCATCACCAGGAGAGTGAAGTAGTTTCCGTCCTGGCCCTGATAATTCAGTATTACCGGCAGCTTGGCGCCGCCGGAGAGCAGCGTATAGCCCTCCGGCACCCAAGCGGGGCAGTAGGCAAGGGGCAAAGTCTCCACACTCTCGGCCATCTTGACTAATTCCTCGCCAGAGAACGGCGCGGAGATCCAGAGGAAGAAGCCCGTATCTTCGTCTGTCCAAACAAGCACATTCCGGTTACCCTCCTGGCCGTCCAGATACAGGTCCGCTCTGCGTCCGTGGACCTGCGCCTCATGCGCCTCAGCGTTTTCCGTGTATACCGTCATGGAAAGCTCTGGCGCGTACCCGAAAACCGCGGTCTCTTTGCCGTCTGCTTCATAGGAAATATTCACCATTCCATACAGCTGCGGCCGCTCCGCTTCCTGGTAGCCCTCTGGGAGCCATGTTGGAAGAAATGCAATCTTTGTCAAGTCCTCTTGAACGTCCTGATCCGGTCCGACATACTGATAACTAAAATAGGTATCATGGACTTCCCGCACCCATCCGGCGAAGGCCTCCCGGGCCGCCGGACTGACCGCCAGCACCGCGCACCCGCTGAGCAGCAGCGCCAGCAGAAGGCACGCCGCCGCATGGAGAGCCTTATACCAGACCGGATGCCTGCCCCGGCGCAGCAGCTTTTTCATCCTTCGCTCAAAGCTGGGGGAGAAGATATGCTCCGGCGCTTCTTTCAACAGCGCTCCATATTCCAGTCGGGCCGTGTCCAGTATGACCCGCTGGGCCAGCTGATCCAGCGCTTGCTCTGTCATGTCCGTTCCCTCCTGCGCTTCCAGTCACTTGTCCTTTATGGGCGCTTTCTTGTTCGCCGCCTTGTGGAGCGAAATCTGAAACACAATCCCCAGAATCGTGCCCAAGTATATGGCGTAAGCCGGCATGATCGCGCTGATAAGAAGAACTCCCACCAGAAAATAGATTCCCCGCTTTTTGCTCTTTTGCGCTGCACGGTACACAAGCACCCCCAGCAGAACCGGGATGCCTAAAAAGAAGATTACCATTATAATAACTGCCGGAACCAACAGTTCATCCACGGTCACTCCTCCTAAATCTATAATCTGTGAGTTTTCCCAGCGGAGTCCGCCGCTCCGGCGCGTCAAATGTCCTCTTACTATGATTAACGCAGCGAGAGGCCGGATTCTCACATGATTTTTCAAAATTTTTTCAAAAAATTTTTTTAGCGGCCCAAACAGTCCTTAGTGGACATCGTTGAAAACCTCTACTCCCAGGATTTCAACAATGGTCCCCTCCAGGTATTCCCTCCCTGATTCCAGGTCAGGATTCAGCCGGTGTACATTCTGTACGCTGTATAAAATCGCCCGGTATTGAACCGTTCCGCCGTCTTTCAGCCTCAGCCGAAGCGGGAACAGCAATATGACTGCGGCAGCGGCAAACAACACAATCTTCCGTTTCAAGCAGAGTTCCTCCTTTGGAACTGCTATTATACGACATTCTCTACAATGCCAGGTCCCAGGGTAATGTACTTTTCGAGAACCGCATTGACAGCGGCCCGTTCCGCATCGGCCAGCCGAAGGCTCCTCCCTTCGGCCGATGGCGGCGGAACGGACGACAACTGCGGCTGGCCGGGAATGGTGATCTCGTTGAATGTGCCGCATTCGGAATGATAGCGGAACCATCTGCCGTCCAAGCCCACGGTGCAGTCGCTGGCGCAATCCGTCGTTCCTTCTGCCCAGGCGCCGCCCGAAAGAACCTGTGTCAAAATCTCCGCATCCTCCTCCGTCAGCTCGGCCGCCTCTCCGTCCGCTCCTTTTACCACATACTTCGAGACATCAAGCGTCCCTGCTCCACGGTCCGCCGGGGAGGCTGCGGGTGGGTCTGAGGGATTTGTCACGGAGTACCAGTATCCCTCTATCAGCAAATAGCAATCATCCGGTCCACAAATCACATACGAAAAGCCCGGATAATACCCTTCGGTCAGCACGACCTCATAGACCTCGCCGCCGTCGCGGTCTCCCGGATTCTCCTCCGAATCCAGAAGCTCGTATTTCAGCCCGGAGGCCCAATCTCTCAGCGCGTCAAGTTCTTCGCCCTCCGCCGTCCACTCCGTCACCGTTCCCCCGGCCCGGTGTGTGATCTCCGCTTTCGTTACATCATCTGCGATGTAAGCCGCTATGGGACGGCCAGGACCGCTCGCCCCAGGAGCAGGCACACAGCCCGTCAGGCAAAGCACGCAGATCAGGGCCGGGAACAGTATGGTTATCGGTTTCATTTGCATTTCTCCCCTTCCATGATGAGCGGGCAGGGCTTCCATCGCAGTTCGCATTCCCCGGTGGCATTTGTAAACTGCCAGCGCAGATAATACCTGCTGTCCGCATTCAAGTCCACCCTGCTAGACGGGCAGCGGCGGTTCAGCTTTAATAAGGGCCGCTTCTTTCTGTCAAGCAGGGAAAACTCCGCCTCCCCCTTTGACAATTGCGTATTCAGTATCAGCTCATATGTGCTGCTCTCATGAAATCTGCCCACGCGCTGAACCCAGCCGGTGCAGGAGTCCAGGTTTACCTTGTCGGCGTTTTTCTCGGGACGGAACATGAACAGAACCGCCCGGATATTCTTTGATACGGCAATCCCCCGGTCATATAGGAAATACGTCACGGCACAAAGGAAAATCGCAAGCATTGCAAAGCAGGCCCATATATTCAATATTTGTCCCTCCCAATCACTCGTTTCCTCTGTCCGGGCAAGAGAAAATCCGCTCCCTCACTATGTTAACGCAGCGAGGAAGCGGATTCTCACATGATTTTCTAAAAAAACCTGAAAAACTTTTTCAGAGCCATGACGGAAGGTCATTACGCATCCATCAAAAAGCCTTCCTGCTCCACGATATTCCGCAGGAACTGGCGGCCACGGCTGATCCGGGTGCTGACCGCCGTTTTCGTCAAACACAGCTTGGAGGCGATTTCCCCATCGGAGTAGCCCACCATCTTCATCTCCAGGGCCGCACGGTACGACAGGGGCAGACGGGCAAAGGTCTCCACCAGGGTGTGATAATCGCTGACGGACTCCGCCGTTTCCGTAAAGCCGTCCCAATCCTCCAGCGGAGCGGCGTCCTTCTTCTTGCGCTGGAGAGAAATCGCTTCGTTCCTGGCAATCACAACGACCTGCGGGGCCAAATCCTTGGCCGGCATGTTCTGAAACCTGGAAAATTTCTTGATGATCCGCAGGAAGGCATTGTGAACCGCATCCTCCGCGTCCTGTGTAGCTTTGCGCACAAGCTGCGAAAACCTTGCACATAATCTGCAAAAAAGAAAAAGCGTTTAAGCGGTCCTTTTAAGACCTCTTAAACGCCTTTTCTTTTGCCCAGATTAGCGTGGTTTTTTCTTGCGGTTTCCATGCTCCTCCAGGATCAGGTCTTTCCCTGTCCGGCGATGCTGGTTTGGTATGTATTCCAGCAGTTCGTTCAGGGTGCAGTTTAAGGCTTCGCAAATCTTATCCAGGTGGTCGAAGCTGACACGTTCAGCGACTTCGTTGTATAGTTCGCTGATTGTGGTCGGCCTGATGCCCGTGATCCTGGCAAGGTCTGCTTGCTTCATCCTGCGTTCTCCGAGGATGCGCGATAGATGGTTTTTAATCATCACAAATGCCCCTTTAGGGACATTCTACCAGCAAGGTGTATATCTGTGATTATTTTGTGAGAACGCAACGAAAACGGTTAGAAATTGCGGATGATAACCTCGGCAAAAAGCTGGTTATTGTCTCCGTTGCCTGCCAGCGTGGTTTTTCTGCTCACACCCTCAATGCGATACTCGGAATACAATTCCCGGATCATCGGGCAGTCGTTATAGGACAAAATGAAACGGCCCTTGATGCCCTCCAAAACGGCCTTTAAACGCTGGTGGTCATCCGTCTTAAATGGGCTGTCGTAATACCCCTCCGTGCCAACATAGGGCGGGTCAAGGTAGAACAGAGCGTTCTTGCGGTCATATACCCGGATCAGGTCAGCAAAGTCCTTATGCTCGATGTTGACTCCCCGCAGGCGCTCTTTAATCTTTTCCAGATACGCTGATGCGGTGTCAATCGTTTTTGAACTGGTGGCATAGGTGCGCTGGTCACAGCCGAAGCTGATTTTAACCGTATAGAAGAACCGAGCCGCCCGCTGAATGTCGGTCAGGCCGCGAGTGTCCAGCTGTGCCAGGCAGTCAAAGAACTGCTCCCTGGAGGTCAGCAGCCAGTCCAGTTCCTTCTGTACTTCGCCGCAGTGATATTTCACGCAGCGGAACAGATTCACCAGATCCCCGTTGATGTCATTATAAACTTCCAACTGACCGGATTTTTTCTCCTTGGCGAACAACACCCATCCGGCCCCGCCAAACACCTCGATATAGCGCCCCACTTCATCGGTGGGGAACCGCTCCAGGATGGCTTTCCGCAGCAGCCGTTTGCCGCCGATCCATCCAATACAGCTTTCCATGTGATCTACCCTTTCTGATAATGATTAAAGGGGCATTATCCTCGGATAAATCACAGGAGGGGTGCGGCCTACCCGCACCCCTATGTTGTTAAATTGGGGGGCTGTTTTCGCCCTCCTCGGCCACTTGGGAGAAGTCCTTGGCCTTCGCGCTCTCAAAGGTGATCCCGCCCCGCCTGTGGTCAGACTTGGCCATGCTGAGATAGTTAGAGCAGACCACACCGTGAGCGGTCCAGGGCAGCCCCACCATGGCACTCAACCAGGGCAGCGCCCCGGTGTAACCTGTGCGGATGCAGTAGGCGGCCAGCAGCAGCCCACCCACCGTCACCACCCAAAGCAGCGCCCGGATATCGGTGATCATCTGTTTGGAGTAGTCGGTGCGCTTGGTTTTCTTGCGGCTCCGGGACCTCTTACCGCCTACGGTGATGGTCATACCAGGTTGAACTTCTGAGCGAAGCGGTAAAGCACCTGGGCGCACTGCTCACGGGTCAGAAGGTCCTCCCACATCATGTTGGGCTGGCCATCCGGGGCCATGGTGCCGCTCCCGGCGAAAATGCCCTGGTCCACGGCGAACTGCCGGGCCGCCCGGCTCCACTCGCCGCAGTCGTTATCCCGCAGGCTCTGGCGGTACTGCTGCATCGCCGTTTCAAACATCTTATTGAACTTATCCTGGTCCATGTTATCGTCCTCCTTGGGCTTCTCGGCCAGCTTCAGCACCTGGCCGGGGTGGATGGTGTATGGGCTGCTGATACCGTTCAGGGCGGCGATGGTTTTCCAGTCCACCCCCGTCTTGGCCCCAATGGCCGACAGGCTGTCCCCGGCCTTCACAGTATAAGTGCTGTACTCCGGCACTGCGGGAGAAGCCCCGCCGCCATTGTTGTAGGCCCTGGCATCCACCACCCAATAATAGGCGGCCTCGTTGCGGAAGGTTGCCGGGTCCCCGTTCAGGCGCTTGTCCCTGGTGCTGGCCGGGTCATTGATGCGGATTTTATTATCTGCCCACCAAACCACCACGAAGTGGCCGCCGCCAGTCCAGGTGCCTTTCTTCATCAGGGCGATCAGATAGTAGCCCTGCTTCAGATACTCCAGGGCCTGGTCGTGGACCTTGGCCTTGGGGTTGTGGTAGCCGTTGGTCCAGGACAGCTGCCAACACTTGATGCCAAACTCTGCAAACTGCGGCGCGAAGTAGGCGTAATAGGTCCCCGCCTTCAGGGCCTTATACCCATGGGCGACAGACCAGGCACAGGCGTCCTCCGGGGTGTAGGTCTTGCCAGTCAGCGTTTCGATCAGCATGGCGGCGGCGGTGGGGCCGCACCCGGAGTCCCCGATGGTGCTGTTCTCCCCCGGCACCCGGTAGGGCTTCTTGGCCCACCGGGAGTCGGTCTGGAGATAGGAAACAGGCCGTTTATTCATGTGTCTGCCCCGGCAGTCGGGCAAGCACCTCCTGCGTCACCGCCTCTGCCAGGGCGTCCACATTTGCGGAAACGATCTCCTTGGTCTGCACCTGGGCTTTCTTGGTTTCCGTGTTGATTTCCCACACTGCGCCCTCGATCATGTTAATAACGGCCTCGGTGATCTCAATGCCCAAGGCAGACAGCTGTTCCCTGACAAACTGCTGGCGCTTGGCCCCGGAGGGGTCCGTGTCGTGGAACAGCTGCTCCGCTGCCCTGGCGAAAGCGGTGACCAGCTGGTTGATCCGCTCTTGGGCGGTCTTGTCAGTGTTGGCCACAAACCAGGCCCTGGCTTTCGGCACCAGGTAGGCAACCAGGCCCACCACAAAGGCGGCCAGCAGCTTACCGATGATCTCATAGATTTCCATGTGCATCTTCCTTTCGTTGTTCTCGGCGCTCCCTGGGCTGCGCTGAAGCCGCGCCGTCCCCGCTCCAGCACCCGTCAACCATCAGTGGGACATAGGCCACCGCCTCCTTTCAAACGGCTTTTAAAGGCAATATAAAAAGGCCGCTCTGTGAGCAGCCTTTCTATCTGAACTTACTGCGCCCGCGCCCCGATCAGCCGGGCGATGTGGTAGAGGTCCACCACCGGCGCATTGAAAAAATCATAGTTCCACAGCCAGAAGTCCTCATGCTCCGGCCTTCTGTATTTCTGGCACAGGGGATCGCCCCACACCTTATCCCAGCGGGCCTGGTAGCCATCATCCCGCCGTTCCAGGCAGGAGATAATTGTGGCCACCAGCGTCCCGCGCTCCCGGCCACAGCCATCGTCGTTCTGGCTGAAATGGTCGTAGGCGTTCTGGCTGGTGACCGCGCATACGGGCCGCCCCTTAAAAAGGATGAAGCCCTCCCTGGCTTCCAGCGCCGTCCCATAGGGGATATTCACCAGGATGCCGCCAATACCTGAGAATCTGGCCCGCCTCCTGGCGATATAGCTGTTATGCTCCATCGCCAGGCTCCTCCACGGCCTCGGTCCAGCCATAGACGCCCGGTTCCCACACGTTGCCGTCCTGGTCGCTGATCCAGTGCTTCTCCCCATGGCTTACCTTGGCCCCGGCAGAATAGGCGTCGTGCGCCCCCACAGGGGCGCTCCAGGTGGGCCATTCCTCGGCAGGGTCGGATGTACCCGCCCACAGGCTGGAGGCGCTGTCGGGCGTCCAGTCGGCCTGTGAGGTATGTTCCTGAACGCACTTATAAAGCGCCCCGCCATACCTGCGGATTTGCCCCTCCTTGTACTTGATGGGATAGGCCCACTCGGCAAACAGGTCGGCGTGTTCCGCTGCCGTGGCAGCGTCGATGCCCCCGGACTCGGCCAGGGTCACGAACACGATGCCGTTGGTCTCGTTAGCCCTGGTGATCTCGGTGCCAGCGTCAACCTCCTCCAGCATGACGGACTCGGCCCCCTCCAGCGGCTCCCGGCCCAGCAGATGATAAACTGAACCGGCAAAGGCAATGCCCGAAGCCTCCGGCTCCGGGCAAAGGACAAAGCTGCCATTGCTATGCTGTTTGATGTAGGTCGGGGCCTCGGTCATGTCGACGCTGGCCCCGTTTTTTGTGATCCTGAACATTGTCCACCTCCGAAAAAGATTGCATGATACAGCCGCTGCAGGCGAAGCAGCCGCCCATGGTCGTTAAAGTTTTTATAGTACGCGCTCTGGCAGTTCATGTACTGCTCCACGTCCTTTAGGGGACGCTTGCCAGCCTTGAACTCCCGATAAAACAACTTCAGCTTGCGCCGCGCCCGTTTGATCCCGTCCCGGCTTCCGTTGACCTTGATCTTCCCGGTTTCCGTCAGGGTGAACCGGGCCTTACACCAGCGGAAGGGCTTTGTAAGAGGGATGATCCGGCACTTGCGCTTGTTCACCCGGATACCCATGGTCTCGAACCGGCGCACCATCTCCCGGATCACCGCCTTCAGCTGCTCCACATCGGGCATGATGATGTAATAGTCATCCATATAATGCCCGGCGCAATGGATGCCCTTCTGGCACTTCAGCCAGTTATCCACTGCGCTGGGCAGGGCTACCATCTCCTGCTGGGACGGCTCCACACCCAGGGGCATCCCACGCTCCGGCGCGGTGCTGGGGGCGTATCGGACCACCGTATCAGCCAGCCAGCGCAGGTCAGGATTAGTAATCAGCCGCTGGTGCCGCTGGTAGATGCTCCAGCGCGGAGCGTTGGGAAAGAAGCCTTTCAGGTCTATCAGCCCAACAGCGCCCTCCCGGCCCCACCGGCGAAAGTGCCAGTGCAGCTGGTCCTTGATGCGCCGGAAATGCCAGTGCAGGCCCTTGTCCCGCTGGCTGGCCCCGTTGTCATAGATCATGCTGGGATTATAGAGAGGCACCAAGACCTCGTTGCAGAGCGTCTTATGTACCTGCCGGTCCGTGATGTGGGGCGCGTCGATGGGCCGCACCTTGCCCCGCTCACGCAGGGTAAAATGGGTGCATTTCCTGGGCTTCCAGCGGCCCTCCAGCACCTCCCTCCGGCGTCTGGCGGTGCCGGAAAACAGGTGCAATTCAAAATTCTGCGTTGACTGCTTCCAGCGGACTCCGTTGCAGCAGCGGCGTCCGTAGAAGAACATTTTTCGATAGGAAAACACCTTGTCGATGGGGCCGAGGGCCGCGCACCTGGCTTCCCTTTTGGCCTGCCGCTTTGCTTTGCGGCGTTGGTATCGCGCCTCCCGGCGCTCCTGGCTGGTCATAATAAAGTATTCGCCCTCCGTACAGTTGTCTTGTCGGGTGCCGTCTAAATCTGCGTTGCCCCGGCACATGAAACGTGGTCAGGCACATCCCACGCCATGCAAGAAGCGTCCGTGCAGGGGCATCAAAGGGCAGTTTTAGGGATTGAAACCCAGGGAAGTACTTCTCCTTTTACGAAGGTCGTCTTTCACAATCGTTACTCCGTTTGACCTCGTATTTTCGTAAAATCCGGGCAGCAGCCCAGCCGAGTAGTAAGCGTTGTTATTGTTGTAGTTGCCGTCCGTGTTGACATTGCAGAAGTTATTGTTGTTGTTGTAATAGGGGGACCGCAGCCACCACCACACGGCTCGCAGTAAATTATCAGAAGTACACCCAAGCGATCTCTATTTCTTCCGGCGCTTACTTGTTGACTCGATCTGGCCCTTCAGCAGGTCGTTCTCACGGTCAATCTTGGCCCCAAGATTATCTGCCATCGCCTCCAGCTTCTCTGCCGCCTCCCTGGCGTCCACCGTTCTGCCTGTGGAGGTGGTAAAGCACCCCTCCGGGTTTTTGCTCATGATACGATAGCACTTATTGAGCCGCACATCCAGCGCCATCAGGGAGGCCCTGGCCTCCAAGAGGTGCCTTATGCGCAGGTCGATCCGCTGTGGGTCTGAGGGGAAGATGCTGTTTGCCTTTTCCGCAAAGTCCTCTACCTCCCCGGCCAGCATCGCAATCGGCTCCGCCATCAGCCGGGAATACCGGGCCGACAATCTCGTTAGAAACGCGATGGTGTCATCATAAATCTCACTGGCTACGTTCACGAAGTCGGCCTTGCTGGTGACGCGCCGATTCAAAAGCACCGACATTTTTTCACCCCTTTCGTCATAATCTCTCGCCTGAGTATACCACAAACGGGGCGCAATACAAAGGGTCAAAAATAAAAATCGCGTCGGGCGCTTACGCGCCCTCCATGTTCCGGCCCTGTCGGGCCGGTGGGCGTGGCCCCGGTGGGCCACCCGCTTGCGCGGGTGGGATAGGGGCTGGATACTCTGCGGAGGATTAGACAGTAAAGCCGGGCAGCAGCCCAGCCGAGTAGTAAGCGCTGTTATAGTTGTAGGCGCCGTCCGTGTGGACAATGCAGAAGCGATTGATGCCGCTGTAATAGGGGGACCGCAGCCACCACCACACGGCTGTACCTGTGGTGCTGTGCTTATAAGCCACCTTGCTATTACCTGCTTTAAAATAGTCGTACTGAGCCTGAGAGTTTTTCTCATAGCTATTTGCATAGCCATCGTTACCTTGTACTTCATAGTTCGACAAAAGGAACAGGTAATCGCTGGTGCTGGTAACATTCCCAGCTGTGTGGCCGGTGGCATTTCCCACATTGTCCGTGTACTTGGTCACGGCTTTCATGACGGCCCGCAGATCGGAGGGCAGTGCCGCCATCAGGCTGTTGGCCAAAGGGCTGGTGGGCGTGTTGCTGTTACCCAGCAGCGTCTTGCGCATATAGCTGTCCTTCCAGCCGCCCGCGTTGGTGTTGCTGGTGTTCATCTGAAAATAACCGCTATTCGTAGAATTGCTGTTGTGCCTATCATCGCACAGTCCCACCATCTTCCCGCTGATCTTCCCGATCAGCCAGTGAATGCGCTTCGTTCCCTCCTTGGCGCTGTTGTGATTGAAGCCCAGGATAAAGGGGTTAATGGTCAGGTTGGAGAAGGTGAAATTCCCCACCTTCCCGTTGATAACAATGGGCTTAGTATCGCCCACGCTCCAGAAGTTGGCACCCTCCCCAGCATCGCTGGCGGCCTTGATTGCGGCCCAGCTGTTGCTGGAGATATTGGTGTTGAACACATTCACCGTCACGCTGCAGGTCTTATCTGCCGGGGCCGTGTGGTTGGTCCCCGCCGCCACCCTGACTGTGATGGTCACCGTGCCATAGGCTTTCCCGGTGACTGTGACCGTGGTCCCGGACACGCTGACGGTGGCCACGCTGGTATTGCTGGAGGTGGCGCTCACCGCGCCGTCCCCAGCCCGTGTCACCGCGATGGTGCTGGATTTGGTGGAGCCGTTCAGGGTCATGCTGGTCTTATTCAGGGACAGGCTGCCCGCTGCCTTGCCGATGGTCCAGTTTACCGACTTCGCGGCGGTTTTCCCGTCAGACCACTGATAATTGGCGGTGGGAGTAAAGGAGGCCGAATAGGTCCCGGCGTTGGTGGCGCTGGCCGTGCCGCCGATGGTCAGCTGGGCGCTGTCATAGTTGCTCCAGCTGGGGGTCTGTGTACTGCCGGTATAGGTCAGGCTCCCGCTCTGCGCCGGGGTGCCGGTGATGACGGCCCGCCCGATAGTCCAGGAGATAGACCGGGCCGCCGTGCTGCCATCGCTCCACTGATAGTTCGCTGTGGGGGTAAACATGGCGCTGTGGCTCCCGGCCTCGGTGGCGCTGGTGGTGCCGCTGATGGTCAGTTGGGCCGTGTTGTAGTTGCTCCAGCTGGGGGTCTGCGCCTGGCCGGTATAGGTCAGGCTCCCGCTCTGGACCGGCGCGGCGGCGATAGCCGCCCGCCTGATGGTCCAGGTCACAGACCGGGCATCGTTGGTGCCATCGCCCCAGGTGTAGTTCTCCTTGGGGGTGAACGTGGCGGTGTAGGTCCCAGCATTGATGCCGGAGGTATCCCCGCCGATTTCCAGGGCATCAGGGTTGAAGCTGTTCCAGGAGGGCGTCTGTGCGCTGCCCGTATAGGTCAGGCTGCCGTTTTGCGAGGGGATGGCGTCGATGGTATTGGCCAGCTTCGTAATGGCCTCCAGGGCGGCGTCAGCGGCCACCATGGCCTGATCTGCCGACAGCCTGGCACCGGCTGCGTCCTGGGCGGCCTGCTGGGCGGCCCGGAGGGCGCGTTCCGCTTTGTCATCGGCGTCCTCGGCCACGCCCAGCGCCCTGCCGATGGCCGCTGTGTTATCATCGGCCTGCAGCTTGACGGCGTGGGTGTTCTCGATCAGACGCTCCACCACTGGGTTGACGATAGTGCTGGCCCGCACCGGGTCGCTGTCCTGGATTTTTCTGATTTCCTCTGCGTTATAAACCGGGGCCTCCGGGAGGCTGTAATATTCCTCTGCCATTCTCAGTTCCCTCCTGGTTAAAATTCATCGTCGAACTCGAAGGTGAAGCTGACGCCCGCATCCTTTTGCTTGGAGTACATGGTCTTGATGGCGGCCACATCGCCATCGCTGTCCACCAGGGCGGCCTCGTTGATGATCTCGCCCGCCAGGTCATCCTTGGGGATGGTCACCGCATAGCGGGCGGTGGTTTCCTCCGGGTAGGTCACACTGTCCACCGGGTATCGGGCGATCTCCGTGTTCAGGGCTGTCTGCGCCTCCGATGGCGCGATAGGCTCCCCACTGAGATTCACGCCTCCGCTGCCAAAGGCGATGTGGGTGATGATGGGCAGCGGCTTCGTGGCGTCACTGGACGCCTGGCAAAATTTGATGCGCCGGGTCCTGGTGATCACGCTGTTTTCATTCATCTATAACTCCTCCTGCGTGTGCTGCGCATTGAATTTCCGGGTGCCGCTGAAGGTGATCGCGCCGTCAAAGGCGCACCAGTCATCTATGGTCACCATGCCGGTGACGGCCTCCCGATTAAAAAATGATGTTCTGAATGCGGCCCGCCAGAAGCTGATCCCGTCAGGGGCCTGGTTAAACTGGCTGGAGCCGTCGAAATGGATGCTGCCATCAAAGCGGATGACTGGCGTTCCCCTGGAGTTGGAACAGGAGAAGCGCATGGCCAGCCGGTGAAAGACCAGGCGGTTCTCATGCACCAGCGGGGTGGGCCGAAAGGCCGCGATGATGTCAAAGAGCAGGTGGGCGGGCTTGACCTCCTCGATCTGCCGGATCAGTTCCTGCACATCGGCGGTGGCGTCGGTGGGCAGCAGCTTGATCAGCACAGAAAAGGCATAGTCCTCAAAATGCTCTATCACATTGCCCTCCCGCCCGGTGATGATCTCCACCATATCCTGGATGGCCCGCACGGTGGTGGTTCCCCGTGTGTTCAGCTTGGCCAGCACCCTGGCCCGGCGTACCTCCAGGCTCTCCGTGGTATTGACAGGCAGGGCGAACAGCCGCTCATGGCGGGGGAGCAGGTGGGTGCTGGTGCTGATGGTCAGCTGATTCTCCAGCGCCATGATGGTGCGCTGGGTTTGGTCCAATTCAGCCTGCTCCGCTGCCAGCAGGTCGGCCATCTGCTCCATGGTGCGCACCCGTTTGGGGAGCATGAACCTGTCATTGATCGCCACTGACGGCCACCTCCCCCAGGGAGAAATATTCCTCATAATCGGAGGCCAGCGAGGTCAGGCCGCCGTTCAGCGTGTAGCTGATAATATCGGCCACCCCCTCCACACCGAAGATCAGGTCACCGATGCGGTAATAGCTGATGCTGCTTTGCCGTCCTTCATCCTTCAGGGTGGGCGGGGTGCTGAAGTCCTCCCGGTTCACGCTGTCCACATACCGCTGCAGCGCCGTCTGGATGTTCTGCCGGATGTCGGTCAGGCTGTAGCCGCTGGCCACCACCACTGTCACCTCCACAGCGACGACCTTGGGGGAAGCGGCCACCACCGTGACCGCCGCGCCGATCTGGCGCTCCTCCTCGATGTGGGCTTTGACGTTGCCCAGGATCACGTCATCCGGGGCGGCGTATTGGTCGGACAGGACGATCACCCGCGCCTTGCCAGAGCCGCAGACCTCCGCGCCTAGGCACTTGGCCCCGCCCACGCCAGATACCTGCTTGGCCCAATAGATAAAATGGTTTCGGTTGCCGCTGGTGATGGGCTGGCGTATCTTCTCCAGAATGCGGCTCCTGAAGGAGTCATCGCTCTCTGCCTGGGTGCCGCCGCCGAAGGGGGCGGTATTGGTAACAGACTTCACTCCGTCGATAGCCACGCGCAGGACGGTGATGGTTTCAGCGGCCACGTTGCCCGCCGTCCCCTCTGTCTGGCACCGCGCCCCCACCTCGCAGTAGCCCTCGGCGCTGATCCGGGCCGCTGTCGTGGTTTCAAACACCAGGCTACCGTACAGGGCCTCGGTGCCGATGGGGATCGCCGTCCCAGGCTCCCCGGTGAACAGGAGGTTGCCCACCGCCGCTTCTGCGGGGTTCCTGGTTTCGTTGTAGTCCAGGGCCTTGCGGTCCAGATACTCGCCCTCGGCGGTGTCCAGCAGCACCCGGTCAGGGATGGGCTTCACCTCCATCAGGTCCAGGCGGGCCAGTTCCTCCGACACCGCCTGGGCGTTATCCATGCAAAAACCGCCCTCCAGCCTGTTGGCTGGGTTCTGCAGGCTGTTGCGGATACGCTGCAGCACCGCGCTGGCGCTGAAGTCCATGGTTTCCTCCATCATGCCACTTTCACCCCCTTGGCTTCCCATGTGATTTGGTCTTTCCCGTACACCGTGGTGCAGTCGAACTCCACCCGCACCCCGCTGCCGGATTGCTCAAATTGAAAATTGCTCAGTTCCTTAATGTACGGGTTCACCATCAGCGCCTCGATGATAAACCGCTTCAACTCCGGCAGGATCACGCTGCTGTTGACGGCCCCGATCAGCGTGTCGATCTCGCTGCCGTAGTCCGAATCGTAAGCCGTATATCGGAACCGCTCTGTGTCCAGGGCCTTGAATATCCAGATGCGCAGGGCCTCGTTGCCCTCTACCAGGTAGGTCTGGCCGTCCCGGAGCAGCAGCCGGTTGTTTTCGTAGTCGTAAGCATACTCCCGGAACATGGGCAGGGCGTTGTCCTGGCTGCCCGCCAGCGCCTCCGGGTCGATGAATGGGAAGATGCTCATACCTTCACCACCTTCTCCAGAATGTAGAAGCCAGCCCCCACCTGAAGCACCACCACCATGTCGCCCGCCTTCAGCACATACTTCGTATGGAACTCGGTCAGGAACGAATACGGGTGGGGAGCCAGCCCGGCGAGTTCCGGGGGGATACGGCTGCCCCCGCCCTCGGCCCACACCAGCAGGGCCGGGTTGATATACAGCCCCTTGCTAATGACCTGGTCGTGGGCCAGAATAGTCAGCGGGGCCACGGATTTGACCTCCGCAAACATCAGCCCACTACTGCTCTTGCTTGCAGAGCGCAGCGCCTCCACCATATCCGCAGCCCACCGTTCACCCATGGTATCGCCTCCTTAACTGCCAGCTTCCTTCTCATCCATCATGTTGGAAAAGGCCAGGGTCAGCTGCATCATTTCTTTGCCGTCCTCAAAGGTGTGGGTGTCGCTCTCAATGTAGAACTTCCCATAAAGCCCCGTGGTGGCCTCCTGGACGGCGATGGCATAGCCGGAGACAGCGCGGGTGTCGCTGGTGGCGGTCACGGTTGCGGATTGGTCCATGACGTGAAGCAGCGCCTTGGCCTCGGAGGCGGCGTCCTTGCCCTCCTCCTGCTTGTAGACGCGCTGCACCACGCCATACTTCGACTGCGCCCCGGCATCCTCCACCACGCTGGTTTGGTTGCCGTTCTTGTCGGTGACGATCACCCGATCCACCAGCTTCTGCAGGCTGGTCTTGTAGGTGGCCTCCGTCAGGTTATAGCCCCCATCCAACACCGCCCCGCACAGCGCCCCCTTTTCGATCACACACACCTGGTTGACGTTCTGCATCAGGGGGATGTATTTCTTCCCGTTCTGGCGGCTGGCGGTGGTGTAGGCCGCCATGATGGCCTCATAGGCTTTCTTGCCCAGCCAGGGCAGATATACCTTGATGCCGGTGGGGGCTGCGGAGCCAAAGGGAACACCCAGGTGGGAGCATATCCAGGCGGTGATGGCCTCCGGGGTATCGTCAAAAACCTTGCTGATGTCGCTGTTGTTGATGTAGAACATCAAATCAAAGGCGGTGTAGGTGGTGAGGTTCCCGGTGGCTGACTTTTCAATATCAAAGACGGGACCGCCGAACAGGGTCCTGTCCCCGTCCCCGAACAGTACGCTGTCCCCCTCGTTGATGGTCACCTTGGGGAGAAAGCGATCTGTGCTTCGGGTCGCTATGGAAAAAGCCAGCTTCCGGGCCACCTGCTTGCTGTCGCCGCTCCAGGTAACCTTTTCCACCAGCTGGGAGAGGTCCTTGCCGCCCGCCGTCAGCTGTTTCTGGATCATGGGATCACCAGCTTCTGGCCAGGCTTGATCAGGTTGGGGTTGCTCCCGATCACCGCCTTGTTGGCCTCATAGATTTTTTTGTACTGCGCCCCGTCGCCATAGTATTTCTTGGCCAGATTCCACAGGCAGTCCCCGGACACCACCGTGGCGGTTTTGGGGGCCTCCTGGGTATTGGGGCGGGTGTTCAGGCCGCTGGTCTGGCTCTTGGCCTGGCTCTCCACCTTGACGGCGGGGACGTTCAAAAAGCGGTATTCCGACAGTTCCAGGGTGTAGTACACATCCTTATCCCCCTCGTGGCTGCCGTAGGTCAGGTCGTCGATGCTCATGGCCAGGTTGAAGTCACAGTCGCTGATGATCACCCGAATGGGCTGCGGCTTGGATTTCCATTTCTTCAGCAGCCGGATGTACTCCATCGGTTCCCGGTCAGCATATCGGGCCAGCGGGGAGGTGGTCGAGGGGAAAAAGCTGGACAAGGAGCCGGAAACCAGCCCCCTATGCCCAATCAGATTTACTTCGCCAATGTTCAGCAGCGTGATCCGCTGGTTATTGTGCGGCTCGGTAAATTCAAACTCTGCGGGATTGATGGGGAGATTGAACATCTCCGCATGGTTGTTAAAACTCAGTTCAATAGTTCGCTGTTTCACACTGCCACCTCCTTACGCTGGGGCCATATTGCGGGCCGCTTGTACCACACGCTTGGCCACCGCCTCACCGATGCGGTCAATGTCAGCATCCTCCCGCACGATGATTTGGTCTGCCAGCTTCGCTACCGTTACCTGCAGCGGCGTCTGTGCCGCCGCTGTGGGCCTCGGAGCCTTGGGGTTGGGGTCAGGGGGCGGGGGGAAGTCCTGGCCGTTGTCGGGCCGTTTAGGGGGCTTTCTGGGGGTATCTTCATCTTGGCCCCTCCGGCCATCCCGGCCCAGCAGGCCGGTGACCACGCCCAGGCCCTTCTCGATACGCTCCAGCACGGGAGAGGAATTACCCTCCGTTTTGTAGATAGCGGGCTTTTCCACGGTGTTGTGGACGATATCCCGCATGACGGGCTTCTCCACCGTATTCTGGATGACCTCCCGCACCACCGGCTTCTCCACTGTGGTGGTCTGGAAAATCTCACGGACAACGGGCCGGGCGGCGTTTTGGGCCAGCTGGACGCTCTCCTTGTTGGGAAGCACCCGGCTGCCCTTGGGCAGGTCCACTAACTCCGGCCCGCGCTCACCCACCCAGGTGGGGCCGCCGCGCCAGTTGTTGGTGCCTTCGGCGTTGGAGCCGACGCTGCCGCCGTCGCCGCCGCCCATCCCCAGCAGGCCCTTGACCTTTCCGGCCACCCAGGACAGGCCGTTGCCGATGCCCTCCACAATGGGCTTGACCTTGGACCACACGCTGGAGACCACGCTGGCGATGCCATTAAAGACCGTTTGCACCACGTTGAAAAGCAGTTTAAAGACGCTGATGGCCAGGTCCATAACGGGGGAAATGACGCCCCAGGCCGTGATCAGGATGTCCGCTACCACGGGGGCCACCGTGCCGATGATGTTTTGAATCCAACCCATCTTACTGCCCACGAACTCCAGCACGGAACCGACCTTCTGGCCGATGCCGTCAAAGATGACCTGAAAGACCGGGGCCAGCGCCGATACCACCGTGCCGATCCCCTGGACCAGCCCGGCGATAACAGGGGCCGCCGCCGCGATCACGTTACCGATGGTGGTGACCACCGTTTCCAGCACGGGGAGAACAGAGGGAATCACCGACTGAACCGTGGTGGTGATGCTGGCGATGGCGGGCATAGCCGCTGCGGCCACCTGCTGCACCGTCCCCATCACCGTGGTTCCAAACTTGACCAGCTGCGGGAGCAACGGGGCAAAGCCCTTTATAATCCCGTCCAGAACCGGCTTCACCGTCTGCGCCCCCTGGGCCAGTCCACCAAAGACGTTTGAAAGCACCGGCCCCATGGATTCGGCAAAGCTGCCCAGCCGGGTCAGCGCTCCCTCCACCACAGGGGTGACGTGGGTGATTACGCTGTCCAGGGCGGGCATGGCCACGTCGGCAAACTTGGAAATGGTGGACATCAGGGTGGTGCCAAGTTTCTGGACCGTCGGGATATTCTTCATGATCACCGAGGCGAATTTGCCCTTGATGGAGAGGGTGACCTTGCCGACCTCCTCCTTCATGTCGCCCCAGGCGTTTGCCATCTGTTGGATTTTGCCCTGGTCGGTTTGGGCCAGGGCGGCGTTGACACCGCCCACATTCTGCTGCAGGATTTCTGCGAGGACAGCGGCCCGCTGCTCTGCGTTGCCCATCTTCAGGGCCTGCTCCTGCGCTTCGGTGAACGTGATACCCACCCTGGATAGGGCGCTGGTCTGGCCCTGCATGACCTTGCCGATCATGTTGCCGATGGCCACGGCGTCCTCCTGGCTGGCGTTCAGGCCCTTTTGCTGGGCCAGCAGGTCCGTCATGCCGCCTGCCAGGGTGGCGATCTTCTTTTCGGACAGCTGGAAGGTGGCCAGCTGCTGCATACCGGCCAGGGTGACTTCATCCCCGATCACACCGATCTGCTGCAGTTCGCTGGCCACGCCCATCAGCTTTTCCTTGGCCTGCGCCGCTGCGCCCGCACCCCTGGCCTGGATGCTGGCTACGTTGCCCAGGACGGCCTCCAGCTTGGTCTCGGCCTCGATCTGCGCCTTGGCCAGTTCCGTGCTGCCGCTGAACAGGGCGGTCAGGCCCGCTGCCGCCGCTGCGGATACCGCGCCCACACCGATGGCTGCGGCCTTGGTCACCTGGGCAAAGCCCTTGCCGATTGCCGATAGGGCCTGCGCCCCCTTAGTGACCACTTTGACAACGGGGGTGGCCACCATTTTCCCCACCGCTTTGACCTGATTGCCCAGGGCCTTGACCTTTGCGGTGGCCAGGTCCTTGACTGCCGTGGCCACTACCACCTTTTTGCGAAGCGGCTCCATCTTTTTCTTCAGAGAGTCCATCGCCTTGGAGGCAGCGGTGGCCTCCAACTTGGCGGTGCGCTTTTTGTCCCAGGTGGCCTGCAGTTCCTTTTTGGTCTTTTCTACATCCTGGCGAAAGGCCGACTGCTCCTGCCTGATGCTGCGGAGAACGACTGTCATGTTGTCCTTAATGGAAATTGCGCCTTTGACCACGCCCATCAGCCGTTCACCTCCTCACCAAACATCCGCGCCCGCTCCTCCAGGGCGGTCTGCATGGAGGCTGTATAAAAGAGCCTGGACTCCAGGTCCAGGCTCAAAAATCGCTCCGCATCCCAGCCCTTCTGTATGTAGTAGTGAAGCAGATACGCCTCACCATCCTGGGCAATCAGTTTTTTAGCTGGTCCACCACCGTGACCTTGGTGCTGTTCAAAACACCGCTCAGTTCCATGACCTGCATGGCGATCTCCTGAACCTCGCCAATGTCGAAAATCCCCACCACGTCCAGCGGCTCCAGCAAGGTGCGCTGGTCGGCAGGGAGGCTGGACTCGGACTCCATGATCTCTTTGGCCACGTCCTTCAGGCTGGGCTCTACGGCGGCCAGATAGATGCAGTACTTGTCGCTGCGGTTGGGGTCGCCCGTGTCCTCCATGTTCATGCACTCCGTGATCTCATCATAGGAGAGGTTGCGGAACCGCATATCGGTGGCCAGGCTGGGGATGTGCAGCGTCCGATACTTGGGAACCTTTTTGTCCTGGAGCCGCTGCACGGCGCGGCGGGAAAACTCCGCCAGGAAACTTTTCTTCTCGCTGTTCATGGGAATATCCTCCTTATGCGATCTTGTCCAGGTTTACCAGGTCGGAGGGCGTGAAGCCGCCGCTGACCTCCTCCTCGATGACGGCCCCCTTCTCCATGTTGACCAGGGGCAGGTCATTGAACCAGCAGTTGTCAGCGGAATACCGCTCCTGCTGGCCGCCCACGGCGTCCGGGTCGGCCAGCTTGGTGATGATCTGCATCCGCTGGTCGATGCCCTTTTTCCAGTTCTCGAACACGGCGTTATACCGTGTATAGACCTTTTTCAGGGTGACAGACAGCTCGCCCTTCAGGCCGGTCATCTTGCTGTCCACGTCCAGGTCGATCTGCACATCCTCCCGGTTGGCGGTCACCTTCAGGGATACCTTGGAGAACTCAGCGATGCGCTCACCGTCCACCCACAGTTCTCCCCAGGTGCCGGACAGAGTTTTATTGCCTTTGATTTTTCCCATATTGGCGTCCCTCCGTTACATATTGCAGACCAGGTTCAGGTCCTCCATCGCGTCCACGAACTTGACGTTGGAGGAAATGAACACCCGGCTGCCGGTGTTATACATGGCCACCGCCGTGTCATCCATGGCGCTGGTGTCGATACCCCGGCCCTCGATATAGAGCCGCTGCGCCTCCACGTCGATGGCGGCGGTGTTGTCGTGGCTCTGATCCAGCACGTCCGGCTGCAGGGATTTCTGATAGGCCCGGATGGCCGCCACAAACATCTGCTTGGCGTCGTAGTCGTTGCGCACCTTGCCCACATAGGAGTCCTCGAAAGTGTCCCGGATGTCATCCTGGTACAGGTCCACGCCCTCCATGATCTTGATCTTGGAGAACTCCTGCCCCTTATCGGTGGTGAAGCTGACCAGGCTATTGACACCGCGCCCGATCTTGAACTTCTCCCCGTCGAACACCAGGATCAGTTCCCCGGCGTCAATTCGCTTGTCCGGGTCATCCGGGGTCTCGGCGGCGGTGATGTCGTTCAGCACATAGTAGGTGCTGCTCCGGGCCAGGGACAGCCCGGCCAGGATGCCGGTGATCCGGGCGCAGTACTCCGCTGTGGTGAACTGCGTCTTGGACAGGATGCTGTCGATCTTGTCGGTGGTGAAGTTGATGATGCCCTCATGGTCGCTCTTGCTGTTGGGCAGCACGGCCTTGAAGGTCTTGTGGTCCTGGTCGCGGGCCTCCTTGATGAAGGAGGCGATGGAGGGGACGCCCTCCGTGGCGATGCCCGGAATGGTCAGGTAGTTCCACTTCATGTTCTTCAGCACCGCCAGTGCGGGCATATAGTTGGTGTCCTCCAGGCCCATGCGGTAGACGATCACCCGGTAGGGGACTCCCTCATAGATCAGCTTCAGGTAATCGTAATTGCGCTCGGACCACTTGGTGAAGTCCACCTCGGTGATGGAGTTGTAGACGGTCAGCGTTTCGCCGCCCTCGGTCTCATCGTGCAGAATGACCGCCACAATCCCGCGCTCACTGCGCTGGATAGCGGTCAGGCCCTTGGTCTTGAACGTGATCAGGATTTCGGGCAGGCCCATAATATCACAACCTTTCTTCTTAAATCGGTTTCACGCTGGTGTCCAGCGTTTCCATGTATGGCAGCGGCGGCGGCTCCTGGATGCTGTCCCGGAATGCCAGGGTAAAGGTGCAGTGCAGCACCCGGCCCACCACCTTGCAGGCCACATCCGGCACAGTGATGGCCCTGGCCTCGCCGCCGTCCTCGAAGCGGAACACGGGCCGGATCAGGTCATCCACCTCCTGGGATATGGTCAAGTAATCGGCGTTGCTCTCCGACCTGGTGTGGATGGAGGCGTCCACCAGCACCCTGCGGTCCGTATGCTCGGCATCCACGGTGGCGCTGCCCGCTGGGATGATGTCCAGGAAGATATAATCCTCCAGGTCAGGCTCCGGCTCATCGTTCTGCGTCTTGGCAATCTCCTCGCAGAACACGTCATAGGCCGGATATTTCCCTTTGAAGAGACTGACCATGGCCAGCTTGATAGACTGATAAATTGTCGTGGCCACGTTATCCCCCCTTACAGGTCATGTGTGCTGATAAAATCATTCAGCCATTCCTGCAGGTAGGCGGGCAGGCGGGCGCTGACCTCCTCCAGAGAAATGGCCATCATGTGCTTTCCTTTGACAAAGCCCTTCCCGCCACGGGTGCGGTGGCCGTACTCCACCGGCTCCGCATACTCCACGTTGGTATAGACCTCGATGTAATATTCATCGCCCCGTTTCTCGATTTTTCCCACCTTCCAGCTGTCCTGGAGGCGGCCCGTCTTTTTCGGGGTGTTCTCCTTTACCCGGCCCTGCAGTTCATAGGCGATCTGGATCACCAGCGCCTTAAACTCCTCCGGGAAGTCCTGCTCGATCATCTGCGTCAGCTGCCGCTCCAGCGCGTCAAAGCCCTCGAAGCTGTAATCCGTGCCGCTCATCAGGCGGTCCCCTTGTCCACCTTTAGAGGGATGTTGTTGTGGGAGGGCTGCCGGTCTGCCAGCCCGGCCAGGGCCACCGTCTGCTTGCCCAGCCGGGTCACCACCACGGTGTCCCCCGGCTGGATGTCCACCTCCGGGCGCACAAAAAGCAGATAGTCGGTATCAACCCTGGCAACGGTCTGGCTCTTGGCCAGCTTGCCCCCGGAGGGGCTGGACAGGGCGCAGGGGGTATCCTCATACACCATCCGGCCCTCCAGCCCCTTCTTAAATACGCTCTCCCCCGATGGCAGTGTCACCTTGCCTGGCCTGTAGACCGTGCAGCTGTCATCGTAGGTCATAGCCAGGATGTCCGCTTCAGTCATGGGGGCGGTCCTTTGGCAGTTTCATACGCTTAAAGGGGATCAGCTGACTTTCGTAATTCTTGACGAAGGACACGGTTTCCTTCAGCGCGGAGGTCTTGTCCCGGTAGCTGATGCTGGTGTCGCCACGGGTGATGCTGGAAACATCGTTTTCCGTGGGGGCCACCTGGTCGGCTTTCAGCATATCCTCCACGATCTGCGCCGCCACATCCTCCAGCGGCTCCGGGAAGTCCTCCCGGTTGCAGAATACCTTGATGCGGTTGATTGCCCGCTTCACATACCGCTTGATGGTAGGCAGCTGCTCATCGGGCAGCTTCAGGTCACTTTGCGCCGTCGCCGCTACCCGGCTGATCAGTTCCTCCATCCTGGTCCTCCTTGTCATCGCCCTTGCCGCCCTTACCCCTCTTGGGCGGCTGGGCGGTGGCCTTGGCCACCGCCTCCTTCAGGTTCTCGCTCAGACGCTCGAACATGGCTTCGCCCATTTTGGCGAGGTCAGCCTCCGTGACGCCAGCGCCCACAGGGGCCTCAGCGGTCCCGCCCGTCCGGGCAAAGCCCAGGCGCTCCAGCTTGGCGGCCTGCTCCTCGGTGGCCACCTTACGCACCACATTCAGCCGCTTCAGTGTAATCATAGCGGTCCCTCCTTACGCCCCGGCCTTGGGCTGCTTGATGTTCACCAGGATGGTGTTCATCTTGTTGTCCAGCACCCACAGGTCGTGATACTTGCGGTAGTCCACAGCCCAGGCCCGCTTCTTCTGATAGGTCTCCGGGTCGAAGATGCGCACCTTGTCCGTGCGGGACACGGCGATGGGGGCGCTGCGGGGGCAGATGATCCAGTTGATGTCCTGGGCGTCGTCAGCGGGGGTAAAGCCGCCCTTGACCTGGTTCTCGGTGGTGCCGTCGTTGAACTGATAGCTGGTTTTCAGCCGCCCGGAGCCGACACGGATGATGGGGTGCTGCCCGTTCAGAGATTTCACCTTCAGGGTGATGTCCCCCTGCCGGAAGTCGGTGGGGCTGACGCTCCGGGCCAGCGTGGTGTTCATATCGAACAGGGCGGCCACCTGGGTGGACATGGTGATCACCAGCGGGGTATCGTCCCCCACCTCATCCTGGATGGACGCCAGGTCGGCGTACAGCTTCTTCAGGATGGTGGCCTCCTCCGGGGTGTAGCCGTAGACGGCCCGATCCTTGGCGGCGGCCAGAGCGGCCAGGGTGCTGTAGCGGTAGGCATCGATCTCCGGCACCACCTTGGTGCGCTGGAACTCGCCCATCACGCTGGAGGCCGTCAGCACGAAGTTGGTGTCGTTGACCTCCTGCTCATCGAAGGTGAACTGGCGGCCCCGGTCCATGGCCATCTTCTTGGTCTGCCAGGTGAGGTCCACGCTGCCCTCCACGAAGCCGGTCTGCCGGTCATAGTCGGCCAGGCCATCCATGTCCAGCATGGGGATTTTGACCTCGGAGCCGCTGTTGTATCGCACCAGCTTGTCGTTCAGTTCCATCCAGCCGCTGGTGGCCTGTTCCTTTGCCGCCTTGTCCAGTTCAGCCTGGAAGATAGCGGCGTACTGCAGATTGTTCGCCATTTTAGTTCAAACCTCCTTTGATATTCTGCGCGATCTGATCCTTCAGGGCGTTCTCAGCCGTGGCCGCGCCGCCAAGGCCCTCCGGGGTCTTGCCCCGCAGCCGCTCCTTCACCGCCGCCTCCAGGCTGGCCTTGAACACCTCCTGGACGCGCACCAGGCTCTTTTCCATGCTCTCCTGGTCGGTGTAGGTCAGCAGGTCGGCCAGCCCAACGGGGAAGCCCTCCTTTTCCAACTTGGCCAGGGCGGCGTCCTTCAGGTCCCGCTGGAGCAGCTTGGCCTGAAGGTCGGCCAGCTGCTGGTCCTTGGCGTCGGACTCGGCCTTGGCCCGCTCCTCCGGCGTCAGCTTGGCCAACCGGGCCTGCTCCTGCTGCTCGGCGGCCCAGGCTGCCTTTGCCTTCTCGATCTCGGCCTGCAGGTCAGCCTCGGTGTAGGTCTTGCCCTGCGGCTCCTGCTTGCCGCCCTTGTCGGTGGCGGGGTCGCTCTCCTGGCTAGCGGGGGCGGCCTCCTTGCCGCCGAACAGGCCAGCCAGCCACTTCTGGAACGTGGTCTGCTGCTCCGGCGTGGGGGTGGCCCCCTCCGGGGGAGTCGCGCCACCAGCGGCGGGCGCGGTGCCGGTAGCGCCGGGGGTGCCGGTGCTGGTAGTGATTTCGTCAGCCATTTTTATGTCCTCCTGTCAGTGATTTTTTCATAATAAAAACGCCCTTTGAAAGGCGTTTAAATTATCCGGGTCATGTGGCGTATTTGCGCCGCCACTCCTGAAATTTGATATTTTCGGCCAGCGGGGTGGTGTCGATCTTGCGATTGAACATCCCCTTGTCAAAATCGGCCACCACGATACACAGGCAGTTGGGGTGGATGGGGGGATAGTTAATGCCCGCCACCGCATCCTCCACGTTGAACACCTGGCCGTTCAATTCGGCGCAGGTGCAGCTGCCGCCGCCCTCGGTGCCGCCGATGAAGCGGTATCGCTTGATGCCGTTCTCCTTATAGCCCATCAGTTCCCCCTGGTTGGCGAAGTACTTACATTCTGTCCGCACCAGGCGCTCGGCGCTGTAGCGGCCCTTGTCCATTACATCGTCGATGGCCTTGGCCATCTTTTGGACGCTGCTGCCCTGGATGAAGCCCAGGGTAATCTCGCGCTTGGCCAGCGCCGCCAGGTGGTCGCAGGCTCCCCACACGGCCTCGGAGAAGTGCTTCTCGCTCCACGGATGGGCCAGCACCTGCCGGATCAGCTTTTCATCCAGCCGGGCCACGTTGAAGCCCATACCAATACCCCGCTGGATAGCAAAGCAGCTTTCATAGTAGTTCACCTTCAGCATATCGCCCAGGAGCGTTTCCAGTCTGGCATTGCTGTCCCCGGCCAGGTCGATCATGCTCTGATAGATATTCGCCAGCAGCCGTTCCTTTTGACTGATCCGGCTTTTCATGGCCAGGGTGTTCAATTCCAGCATGGCCTTGCTGTCCTTGGCGGCCCCGGACGCCTCGGCCATGTACTTCTCTATGGATTTACGCCAGGTGCTGTACTCACGCCCGGAGAGCAGCTGGGACGCCTGGGCATCGGTCAGGGCGTTGTCCCTGGCGAAGCGGGCAAACAGGGCGTTGATCTCTTTCTCCACGTTGTAGGCCGCCTCATCATAGAGGAAAATCAATTCCCGCGCCGCTTCATCGGTCCGCCTGGTGTTCTGAAGCACCCGCATCTTGGCGTCCTCGATCCACTCGCTGCGCTGCCGGTAACTCATGTGGCCACCCCACTTTCACCCTGGGGCTGCTGGACCGGGGGCTGGCTCGGCTCCTGCTGCGCCGCCGTCTGAGCCTCCTGCAGGGCGTGGGCCAGGGCGTCATAACCGCCGAAGCCGCCCATATCCTCCCGGCGCTCCTCCCGCAGCTTCTCCAGTTCGTCCTGCACATTGTCAACGGTGGGCAGCATCTTCAGGCGGCTCTCCCGCGACAGGTCGCTGGCCAGCATGGTGATGATCTGCGCGATCTCCAGCACGTTCTGCGGCTTGTTGCGCCGGAACTGAATATCAATATCCCGGTAGTCATAGTGGCCGCCCTGGATGTTCAGGATGTTGGTGATCAACTCAATGCGCCGCTGCAGCGCCCGCTTGAATTTGCGCTCCTTGATGGAGCATATCTGCTCCAGGCCCCACAGCTTATAGGACACCGCCACCCCGGACAGGTTCCCGCCGAAGTTTTCATCGTTCAGGTTGGGGACACTGGAAAACAGGTGCATATCCTCCCGGAGCCGCTTCTTATAGTTCTCCAGCGGGGTGTCGGCCACCTCCTTGATCAGCCACTGGATGTCGCCGCCGTCCTCCAGGATAATGGCACCCTTTTCCTTCATTTCGGCAATATCCTGGGAAGTCACCGCTCCCATCTTCAGTACCTTCAGGATGGCTTCATCGTTGTACTGGAAAAAGTTTGCTGTGTTGCTCTGCGCCCGGTTGTAGGCGTCGATGATGCTGACAACTCCCTCGAAGTCGCCCAGGCGCTCCTCGTTGTTGATGTACTCAATAAACGGCACATCGCCCCAATAGTGGGGGCGAATATCCACCAGGTCCAGGGGGCCGCCGTTAAAGCTGACGAAATACCAGCAGTCGGTGGCCGTCCAGAACTCCACCTTCTTAATGGGGTGATCGTCCTTGTCCCTGGAGTAGATGAACCGCAGGGCCGCCATGGGGGTGGTGTAGCCGGTCTCATAGATCATGATGCAGTTGCCAGGGGCCACCTTCACGAATCGCACCTGGGCGTCCTCATCCATATAAAGCATCTCGAAGCAGTCCCCGTCGATGCTGCAGGTCTTTGCCACCTCCGTGTTTTCGTCCTGCTCATCGTTATAGTCGAAGATGTCCTGCAGGGCGGCCAGGAAAGCGTCATCCTGGCTGGAGTAAATCACTGGCTTGCCGATGAAATAGCCCACGGCGGTGTCGGTGATATACTTGGCCATGTTGTTGACGATTTTGTTATTGGGGGCGGTGCTGTCCCTTTTGACCACCCGGAGGATGTCGTGGTCTCCCCGATAGTAGCCCTCCAGGTGCTGGTATTTGGTGCTGTCCTCGTTTTCGTTGATGATCTTCTTGATGTCCGCTTCCGTCAGGCCCTCCAGCGAGGACCGTTCCATATACAAGACCGGCAATCAGCCCACCTCCTATAATCCCAAATCCCTGCGGTCCAGAATGCGGAACCGCTTTGTTTTCTTGGCGATGGTCCGTGCGCCCTCCAGGGCGTCCGGGCCGTCATCGTGCGCCCCCATGGGGAAGTGATACAGCTGCTCCAGCAGCCGCTTGTGCCGGGGGTTGAATTTGATATACTTGTTTTTGATGTCCGGCTGCAGCGTCTGGATGCGCAGCACCTTGTCGCTGGTCTGCTGCACCTCCTCGATGGGCAGATACAGCCCGGCCCGTGCGCTGGCCTTGGCCAGTTCCTCCTTCAGGAACCACTGGAACTGGTTCACCTCCGCGCCCAGCTTCTTATAGCCGCGCCCATAGGTGGCCCGGAGCCACCGCTCTTTTGCCAGCACGTCGCTGATGATCCTGTCCGGGTGGCGGCGTTCAATATCGGCGTCCAACACATACATATACCCGCTGGCCCTGTGCTTGGCCAGGGTGATGATTGCGGAGAAGTCGCTTTTTTTGCTCTTGCCCAAGGAGGGGTCCACGAAGCCGAAGAACTGATACGCCTGCTCCCGGAAGTTGACCTCGGCCTCGTTGTAGAAGTCGAACCACTCTTGAATGAAAATGCAATCGTCCGGGTTGATCGGCTCGTTCTGCAGTTCGCTGTTGAATGCCGCCTCGCCGTCTGTCACACGGGACACCATCAGGGCGTAGTAAGAATTTTTCTCCTCCCACAACACCTTGGTCCCTTCCAGCATGGCCGCCCGGTGTTCCTCGAAGAACGCCAGCGCGGCCCGCTCCCGGTCATCGTTGTCCAGGTCGGTGTAAATGCTCTCCCACTGCTGCCACAGGTCATCCGCAGTGGAGAAGGAGATCACCGCCCGGTATTTGATGGCCTGATAGGAGGGGTTCTTCAGCGTATTGGCCAGCAGGCTGTCATAATGGAGCAGGGTGCCGATATACACGATATCGGTGTAATCGTCCCCGGCCTTGGACACCGCCTTTTTAAACCAGCTGTCCAGCTTGGCCCGCTGCTCCGGGGTGCGCACGTTCTCATCGTTCTCCACATCGTCCAGGATAATCAGGTCAGGCCGCCAGTTTCGGTGCTTCCGGCCACGGATTTTTTTACCGCTGCCGATGGCCTCGATCTTGATGTTGCTCTTGGTCACCAGGACGTTGGCCCGCCACACAGGACCGGCCAGGTCCCCGAAGTCTGCCCGGATCGCGCCGTTCTCCTCGAACTCCACCCGGATATTGTCCAGAAAGCCCTCGGCCTGGTCGCTGCTGTCTGAAATAATGATGGGATAGTGTTTGTACTCATACAGGGCCGAGTGCATGGTGCCTTTGAACGTCAGGTTGGTACTCTTGGCGTGGCCACGGGGCGCAGCCACCACCCGCCGTACACCTGGAAGCCGGTTGATTGCCTTGGCAGCTGCCGGGGTGAGCGGGGCGCGGCCCTTCAGCACACCCTGCTGCCAGATATTATCCAGTTCCCGGTGAAACTCAGGGGAGGGGCGGCTGAAGTAATGGGGGAAGTAGGCCCGCCCGAAGAACTCCATATCAATGGCCCCCAATTTGCGCCGGAGTCCACCGGGGCCGGTCAGGGGACAGCCCAGGTCGTATTCACGCTTCAGCGCCGCCCGCTCCGGCGAGGCGTCCTTTTGTAAAAACTGTTTTAAGAGGTCTTTTAAGGCGTTTAAATCTTCCTCACCTTGGGCGGTAGTCTTGGCCTCCGCCTCTGCGATTGCCCCCAGCAGGGCAGCCGCTGCGGCGGTTTTCTTTCGCCTCATGGCGTCCTCCTTTCCCGCGCCCCACAAAAAACGGCCCACAGGGGCCGCACAAGCGCGTTATTTCTCACAGGCCCGTTTACCCCACCCAGGCCCTTGCGGGGTTTTTAAAGGGGGCTGTGGGCGTCTTAAACGGTATTTCAGAGGGACGGTAAAAGCCGGGTTGATTTTCAGGGGCCGGTGGGTGCGCTTCGCCACCCAGGCCCCCAATCTTCAGCCCGGTTCTTCGCTCAATGTGTCCCTCGCTCACGGGGGGAGGGACGCATCAACCTCCGACCATTTACAAGTTCCTGTTATTCGCTTAAAAGGTTAAACGATAATGGGATGATCCGCTTCTCCCCGCACACGCTCAACTCCACGGTGGCGCGGCGGCTGTGCTTGTCGATCTTCTTGATCCGGCTGGGGAAGTGCTGGAGGATGCCGGTGCCAAGTTTGACCTCGCCCTCCGGCGTCAGCTGGGCCGTGGTAGGCTCCAGAGGCTTCCCCTCGCCAGCCAGCAGCTTGATCCACTCGGCCTCCAGATAGGTCAGCGTGGACGGGTGCAGGCCGTCCGGGCCGAGGAACCGAAGCACACCGGGGATGGCCTTCACCATGTAATAGTTCTCGGCGGTGTAGTCCAGATTCAGGAACACATACCCCGGAAACAGGATATACTCCTTCTGGCTCCAGCCGCCGCCCTTGCGGATCAGGCGGTTCTCCCTGGGCGTATAAGCCAGCACCCGATTGTTGCTCAGGGTGCTGGTCACCGCCATCTCCTTGCCTGTCGATACCTGCAGTACATACCACATAAGCCTCACCTCTACTCCAAGCCCTCGGCCTTTTTGGCGGCCAGGAATTTTGTCACCTCTGCGTAAAGGTCAGGCCGCTCCTTGGCCATGGCCTGGAACACCAGGGT
Organism: uncultured Oscillibacter sp.; assembly: GCA_910579435.1. Taxonomy (GTDB): domain Bacteria; phylum Bacillota; class Clostridia; order Oscillospirales; family Oscillospiraceae; genus Oscillibacter. The sequence goes on along the minus strand of CAJTVF010000014.1, from coordinate 15,038 downwards.
GCGCACGGCGTCCAGTCCGGCCTCCGTGGTGTCCTGGTTCTGTACCTCCACGCGCTTCTTGTAGGCTGCCGCCCGGATCAGGCCGGTGGCCTCCTTCATCATCTTGTCAACCTTGATGCCCTTCCAGTCCTCCTCGGTGGTATTGACCAGGGCGTTGAACATATTCTGGCTGGTCAGCCGGATGATGGCTTCGGTGGTATCCAGGTCGGGGTAACGCTCCAGTTCCCCCATCATGGCCCGGAAGTTCTCCTGGGCGATGGCCAGGGCCTGGATGTTGGCGTCGTAGTCCTGCGCATACCGGCAGACGCTGGCGATGGAGATGCTAACTCCGTTATCCTCCAGAAAATCTACGATCTCGGCATAGGTGGCATCGGACAGCAGCATCTGCTCAACCGTTGCTTTCAGTTCCGGGGCCAGCCCGTCGATCTTGCTGTGCTTTCTGTTCGATCTTCTCCCCATGCCTACACCTCGATCATCTTATCGTCGATGCCACCGGCCAGGAGGCGGATGCCCTTGCCCGTCAGCCGGGCCTCCAGCGTTTCAAAGTGATTGTCGGCCAGGCTGGCGGGGCCTTTCGTCGCCACGTCCCGCAGGTCGATGTATCCCTCCAGCGCCAGGAAGTTCACGGCGTCCAGGAACTCATCCTGGCTGATACCGTCATCCTCCAGCACATTCTGGATGCCGGACAGCTTGTTGTACTTGTGCCGCAGGATATTGATGGTCCGCAGCACCCGGCCATTGTTGCGGACAAAGTTCCCCGCCTTCAGCCGCTGCTTCTCGTTGCTGGTCATGTGTCGGTGCCTCCCTTTTTCATCAAAATATCCAGGATCATGTCCAGCTTCCGCTCGGTCTTGGCCTGCTCCCGGAAGAAGTCCTCCTTGGTGAGGTAGTTCTCGGTGATCTTCTTGATGTCACCCCGGACCTCGTCATAGGCCCGCTCATGGACGCTCCTGGGCGTGTAATCCTTTTTGATCTGCTCGATGTCCCGGACCAGTTTCTCCTGGTCCTTTTCATACTCGCCCTTTTTCGTGGTGCCGTCCCGGATTTCCCTGACCTCCTTGGCCAGTTCATCCACACGGGAGAACAGCGCCCGCTTGACCAGGAACACCACGGCCCCAATCAGAGCGGTGACCAGCAGGCCGATCAGCCACCAGGTCCCGGCGTCAAATGTCATTGCAGCGTTGTTCATAGCAAACTCCCCCATGCGCAAAAATAGACGGTACGATTGATTTACACCAATCATACCGTCTAACCCGTAAAATCAGCAACGCAAAGCGTTTAAGTTTTTTGCTTTACAACAGGGACAGCTGGCCGTCCATGGGCCGGGCGCGAAGTTCCCGCACCTTGTCTGATACGATACTCCGAATTGTGATCTCTGTCAAATCATATTTCCTGGCCAATTCCCGGAAGTTGTACCCGTCGAACTCTGCCCGGATGCGCTCGTTGCGCTCCATGCGCTCCAACCTGTCGGTCTTGGGGATGTAGAGATAGGCCCCGCCATAGACCTCCATCAGCTTTCTGAAGTTCTCCGGGCCGATCAGAGCGGCCACCTCCTGCTGGCCCTCGCTCAAATCCTCCAGCCGGATTTCCTCCTGTGCGCTCACTCTGGATCACCTCCCGGAGGTGGCCCTTTCACGTTGGCCACATACTTCTTCAATACCTCAATCAGCTTGTTGCAGGTCTGGAACTCCAGCCAGGCAAAGGGCTGGGCAGGAATAGCGTCAACCTTCAGTTCCTTTTTGATGATCCCGCACAGGCGCTCCCCCAGGGAGGCCGTGGAGGGCGCTGTGTCGCGCCGCTGCAGTTCATACATCAATGCCCACACCTTGCGCTGCTGGCCCTCTGTGGCCCCGCCAGGGCGCTCAGTGTGCGCCTTGGGCCTGCGCCTGGGGTGAGGGGCGTCACCTTGCCGCTTCTCCAGGTCCCGGATCACCGCCTGGGCCTCGGCATAGGTCAGGGCCTTCAGCGAGTCCTTCCCGGTGATGGAGGACACCAGGTCGTGCAGGCTGTCCTCGGCGTTGCCGCGCTCCACGATCCCCAGCGCGTTGCCGATGGCGTAGATCTTTCTGATTTGCTGTGTAGCGATAGCAGCCATGCCGCCCCTCCTTTCTTGCGCTATGCTCTCGGCGCTTCGGCCTCGATGCCCACTTTGATGGTTTCCTCCACAATGACAGCGGCCCGGATGATGTCAATGGCCTCCTGGGGGCTGCCTGTCCATCCGGCAGCCTGCAGCACCTGTGTCAGCCACTCCCAGTTGATGACTTCGGCGGCCAGGTAGGCCCAATCGCTGGCCTCCTGCTCCGGCAGCCCGGCCACCTTCATCAGCATGGCCTTGTCCTTGTCCCATCGCCCCTTCAGCTTCTTGCGCAGGGTGGCCTGGATTTTCGGGTCGGCGCTGATCTGGCCGATCACGCTGTCCAGACTCCCCTCGGTGTAGTTGCCCTGGGCGGCCATGGCCAGCAGCTTCTTACAGGGGGCGGTCATCGTGTCGGTGGTCTCCGTTCTGATGAAGTCCCCTGCAATGTTGCCCAGCAGCTGCTTCACCATGGTCAGCGACACCGGCTTCACCGAGGCGGCGTTGGTCACCGTCACCCGGCTGTTCTGGCTTCCCCAATAGGAGGCAGTCAGCAGCTTGGTGTCCTTCAGGTCATTGGTGGCCATGGTCTCGAAGTAGCCCTTCAGCCACTCCATGCGGTCTTTGATGCGCCCGGCCTCCAGGGCCAGGGTGGCGTACTCATCCACATACGCCCTGATCTGCTCGGCCTGACACTCCTCCGGGGTTTTGAGGGTGGCCAGGCTGTTCTGTACCATTTCAGCCATGGACGCGCTCCACCTCCTCCCGGATGCCCAGGAAACACTCACGGCAGATGTCAAAGCCCTTGAAGTTCACCACTTCATAGGTGCCGCCGCAGATGTTGCAGGTGGCTCGATGTTTCTGGAGCAGCAGCCCGCCATCCTCGGTGGCGGTGATGTCCAGCGCCGTGCCGCCCTGGAATCCCAGCTGGTGCCGCAGGTGCTGCGGGATGGTCAGGGTGCCTTTTTTGCCCATGCGTTTCTGTGCGTTCATCAGCATACCTCCTTCGTAGTAGCCTCACTCTGCATTGTCCGGGCTTGTGACCGGCTCCCTGGCGGGAGGCTGCATTAAGGCGGGGGGCCGCGCCCCCTGTGGTCAGCGTGTGGTTCCGGAGGCCCCCAGCTGAAGCTGCTCCGGTAGGTCCTCGGTGACAGACACCACCCTGGTGTCCCCGAACCGCTCCAAGTGCTGGGCCAGGTCCTCCTTGATCCCGATGGCCTGACCGGGTGGGGCATCCACCTGGACTATGATGGTCAGCATCGTTTACTCCTCCTCTGCTGCAAATAAGATGCAGTCCCTTATGATCCCGGCGCGGTGGCTGGAACCCTCTTCATAGCCCGCCCATAGCTGCCAGGGGGACAGCGCCCGGTCAGTCACATCCCCGGTGATGTCGTACACCCGCTCCCCGATTTGTGCGGCAAAGTGATTGGAGAGCGCATCATAGACCACCTCCGCGCCAGGGAACCGCTCGGTCAAAACCCATGCGAACCAGTAACAGCAGCCGTGGCAAAAGCATCGCTCTACCTGGGGGCCATGCTCTGTAAACCGTTCAATGAAGCGGTGGACATCCCCGGCCAGCGCTGTGTTGGTCGGCACCATCCTCGCCTCCTGTCAGCTGTGGGTGGCGTTGAAGTTCTCAATCGCCCACCTGTTGCCCGTGGCCTGGACGGCCCGCCTGGTGCGCTCCGCTGGCCCCTCCCGCCGCCTGGGCATGGCGGCCAGGGCCTCCATCATCCCGCAGTCCGGGCAGATGTCCGTGGTGTTGTCCCTGCGGGAGAGAGCGGGCGGCTCGGTGTAGGCCCGCCCGCATACGGGGCAAATCCTCGCTTTGGTCTTATTCATGGGGCGTCATCCTTTCTCGCGTTTCTGGAGCCGGATGTCCCGGCCCTTAAATTCCACCACCGCATACGTCCCGGCAATCCGGGAGTATACCCGGCTGGTGTATTTCTTCTCGATGTCCCGCAGGTCCAGGTTGGTGTTGATGATGGTGGGGCGGCTGGTGTTCAGCCGGGTGTTCACCAGGTCATAGACCTCCGACCTGGTATAGCTGGTGACCATCTCGGTCCCCAGGTCATCTATCACCAGCAAGTCGCAGCCGAAGATCATCTCCCGGTACTCCAGCGCCGCTGCGTCCTTTTGGAATTTGCCGCGCTCCAGTTCGTCCATCAGGTGCGGGGCTGACACATACATGACCAGCCGCCCGGAGCGGACCACTCCCTCGGCCACCGCCAGGGAGAGGTGCGTCTTGCCCAGGCCAGGCGGGCCAGTGAACAGGAGGTTCTTGCTTTCCCGGTTGAACTCCCGGACATACCGCAGGCAGCTTTCCACCACCCTGCCCATCACCGTCCGCTGTTCCCGGTCATAATAGGCCAGGCTGAAGTTGTCAAAGGAACACTCCCGCGCCGGGGACACGTCGCACAGCTGCTCATACACCAGCTGGTTCAGGATCGTCTGTCTGCAGGTGCAGGTCTGGCCGTTAGCCATGCCCCGATCCATGCAGGCCGGGCAGGTGTAGGATGGTTCCAGGTCGGCCTCGGTGATCCCGGCTGCGGCCATCAGGGCCTGTAGCTGCTCCCGCCCGGCGCTGATCTGTGCGTCGATACCCTCCAGGGTGTCCGGCTCGAAGATGGCCGCTGTGCCGCGCTTGGCATACAGGCTGGCCAGAGACCTCCGGGCGGCCTCCACCTCCGGGTGCTGTTCGTGAAGCAGGGCCAAGGTGTGGGCCTGCCGCCTCTCAGCGTCCCAGCGGCGGGCGGCCAGGATTTCATCGGCCCGCTTCGCCAGTTTCTTGGGGTATTTCATTTTACCGCCTCGCTTCGCAGGTGCCTCACTCTGCATTTATCCGGGCTTGTGACCGGCTCCCCTGGGGAGGCTGCATTAAGGCGGGGGCCGCGCCCCCTGGCCGTTATTGGAACTGCTCTCGCGCTTCTCGCCACATAGCGCCCAGCTGCCAGCCCAGGTATATCAGCAGGATGATCAGCGGCAGGATCAGGGCCTCGCCGCCCGGCAGGCCGTCCCGCTGCGCCCAGGTTTCCATCCCATATACCAGCAGCAGCCCGCTCATCACCCCGCTCAAAAACACCAGGACCAGCCGCGCCGTCCACCCGATTTTGCGCCAGCATCTTTTCACCGTAAAAACCCCTTTCAAATCGTTTAACCCTCTTGGAACTCCGGGCAGGCCAGCACCCGGTAGCTTTCCACCTGCCCTTTATGGGACATTTTCAGATCCCGCCGCTCCGCTTCCCAGCCCTCCACCGGCGTGTGCGCCCGCCTGCTCCAGCTGCATCCCGCCCCGGTCTCCGGGGACGGCACCGCATTCCGGCAAAACCAGCACAGCGACATTGTGGGGGGCCTGTCGTGCTTTTGCCTCATCCATGGCACCCGCCCTTACACCAGGCCGATGCCCATGGTCCGGGCCATGCCATACAGGCCCTCATGGCTGATGTCCTCGTTGTTGACAGCGTTGTTGTAGACGTTGACCGCGCCTCGGATGCCCCATTTGCTTTGGCAAATACCGTGCAGGAAGGTCAGTTCTTTGGTCTTGCCGTCCTCGGCCAGCTTGGGGAACAGGGCTTTTACATCTTCGCTGGTGACCTTGCGGGTGCTGTAGTAGCGGTTCATGCGGATGCGGCTGAACAGCTGGGCGAAGCGGGCCTCCTGCTTGCCCACCATTCGGGCATAGACCTCGGTGTTGCCGATCAGGGCGATGCCTACGCCCGGCTGGCCGGTGATGGGGTTGGGGTCGGCCCAGGCCCTGATCTCCTCCAGGGCGCGAAGCTGCAGGTGCTGGGCTTCGTCAATAATGATGACCTTGTTGGTCCCCTCCAGCTTCTCCCGGATGGACAGCATCAGGTCCAGCTTATTGCGGCTCTCCGGCACCTTCAGCGCCCGCGCCACCACCTTCAGGAGGTTGCCCAGGGTGCCGATGCTGGGGGTGGCCTGGATATACACGCTGGCGGCGGGGTTCTCCCGCACGAACTTCTCGGCCCCCTTGGTCTTGCCGATCCCGGCGTCACCGTGGATGATGACCATGCCCTTTTCAATCTGGCAGTAGCGGATCAGCTTGCACACGTCCTCGGAAATGGAGGTGGGGATGTAGTCCTGGGTGGGCCGGTAGGGCATGGCCCTTTCGGTGCTGGCCTGCTGCTCCTCCTGGGTGCGGAAGAACTCCTCCAGCTTGCTTTCCAGCGCGGTGATGTCGCCGTTGTCGTACATACTGCGCCGGTACTGCGAGAGGGCCGTCTGGCTGATCCCCATCATGGGGGCGGCCTTGGCCTGGCTGATGCCCTTGTCCTTCAGGAACTGCTCCACCCGTGCCTGCAGGGCGCTGTTGTACTCTTTACTCATGATCGCTGCCTCCCTTTCGTTTTAAAGCGTTTCGGTTCATAACATCCAGGTCGGGACCACCCGCCACCGCTCTCAGCAGCGGCTCCTCATCAGGCCGCTGGAGTTCCAGCACCTTGGGGTCCGCGCTGGGGACGATCCTGGCGGTCTTGCTTTGGTACGCCTGCTCCATGACAAGTTCCAGGGCGGTGCGCTTGCCGAAGGCCGGGTACGCGCTGACCTTCAGGGCCTCCCTGGTCAGGCGCTCCATGCGCCGCACCTTGCCCATGGCCTCTTTGACATCCTCCCGGCTGGCCCCGTAGGTAAGCACCGCCGTGTTGTCCACCGGGACCGTCATAATGTAGCGGTCCTCCAGGTCGTACACCCGGACCTCGCTCAGATCGTCGGGGTCGTAGCGGAAATATACCTGCTTGCCCAGGAGGTTCATCAGCATATCATCGTTCCAGTAGTCCAGCCGCTGGCCCGCGATATCCAGGTGGACGCCGCGCCGGGTGACCTTCTGCGGGCGGGCGCTGCGCATCAGCATCAGGCTCAGGTCCTCGGCCCCGGCCACCCGCTTGGTATACAGGTTCTCGTTGTAGACCTGCTGGCGGGGCTTGCCCCGGTCCGCTATTACCTCGCCGCCGTAGGGCTGCTGGTTGAAATACCAATCCAGCAACTCCTCCACCGCTTCGGTAAAGGTGCTGTCCAGGGGTATCTCACCATTCTTCAGGACGCCCTTCAGGCGCTCCGGCTTCTCCAGGACGTTGCCGCCTGTGTAGGTGTCAAACAGTCGGGAGAGGTGATCCTTTACATCCCGGAACCGCCGCTCGATGATCTTCGCCTTGGCGTTGCGCACAAGGGCGTTGGTCATCTTGATCCCCAGGCGCTCGAATACCGGGGGCGGCTCGAACCGCTCCTGCCCGTCCTTGGGCTTCCTTTTGCGGTGGCCCCGGCCTCCGATGTCAAAGGTCAGGAACTCGCTGCCGTTGTCCACATAGATATTCTCCGGGATGCCGTACTTCAAAATGCCCTTGCGCAGCGCGATCAGTGTTGCCTGACTGCTGGGGTTCAGGGTAACATAGCACCCGGTGAAGATGCCGCTGCGGGCGTCGAAGAAAGCTGTCAGATGGAGGCGGTGCCGCTGGCCGTTGTCGCCCTGGGTGATCACGTCAAAGGTGTGGTTGTCCGCGATCCACCACTCGTTGCTGGCCATACTTTCGTATGTGCGCCGGATGTAGGGGGCGCAGCGGTCACGGAAGGCTTTCTGCCCCTCGCGCCCCAGCACCTCCACTGCCTCCGGGATGTCGCTCTTGACGCGCCGGGTAAAGGTGGTGTAGCTGGGGATGTCGGCCACCAGGTCCGGGTGATCCTCCCGGAGCAGCAGTTTCATGTACTCATAGCACTTCATCATGGGGTGCTGGGCTTCCTGCAGGTAGAAGTACAGGAAAGCGTCCCATACCTCCGGCTGGATGTCGCTCTTTCCCTTTTTCCACTTGCCCCGCTTGTCGATCAGGCCGTCCAGGTCGTTCTGCTTGATGGATTTCCAGCGGCGGTACAAGGTGTCGATGGAAAATTCATGCTCCGGGTCCGTCTTGGCACACAGGGCGATGAACCTGTCATCGGCCTCGGCCTTGCTGCCGGGATACTTGCTCCGATACCGCTGCCAATCATCCACCGTTTTCATCCACCAGGCGATCTCCCTTTGCTCCTCGGCAGTGTAGTGATCCAGCGGCCTGCTGGCTTTCCGCTTTGGAAGGATATCCGCTGACGATGCGGGGATGCTGGCTTTCAGCTGAGCAAAGTACTTTTCCTGAATGGAAGTGTCCAGGACATCAAGGGGAAACAGGTATTCAGGGGAATTAAACTCATTCAGGAAACTGACCGCCTGAATTTTCCCGCTTTTGGCCCAGCGCCGGATTGTACTCTCGTGCTTGCCGTACAGGCGTGCGACCTCCTGCGTACTCAGCCTGGTTTCCATTGCTCCACCCGCTTTCTTGACCTGCCATCATCAGTGTGGGGAGGTCATCCCCCGCAGACGGCCCGCAGGCCGTTTCGGCTCAATCCTCGCTGAAATACTTTTGGTAGTAGGTCTTGACCGCCGGGCTGGAAATAGCATGGCCGTTGATGGTGCAGAACCGGGCGATCATGCTGAAATTGAGGTTCTGCTGTTCCTGCATCTGGGCCAGCATCTCTTCCACCTGACGTACAAGTTCCTTGGGAAAGCTCTCCAGCTTGCACCGGGCGGGGCCGTAATAGGCCGGACGGGTGCAGTCCAGTTCAGCCTCCAGGGCAACGGGGCGGCTGCTCATCTTGTCCACCAGGCCGGTCAGCTTATCCACCACCGTGGTCATCGCGGAAGCGACCTGAACAATTGCGGTAGCGGTCTGGGCCATCTGTTCCGCCAGCTTGGTCAGCCCCGCCGCCTGGCTCCCGTAGCCGCCCGTCCTGCGGATGGTCGGCAGGACTTCGTGGGTCACCCAGCGGGTGAACTTTTTGGCCTCCGGCTTGTCCGAGCGGAGGATGACCTTGTACAGGCCGCTCTCGCTGATGATGGTCATCTTCTGATCTCCGCCAAGGGTCGTAATCTGAGTACGCCCCTTTTCGTCCTCGTCCAGACGGTGCGCTACCCGGTGCGGTTCGCTCAAAGCCAGCACCCGGCACACATCGGCCAGCACCCACCACACCTCCCCGCCCTGCTCCACGGTGCGAACCTCGTTGTCCTTGTACTTGAATACCTGCATCTCGTTCATGGTTTAGGCTCCTTTCGTTTCGGTAAAAATATCCTCAACCCCACAATGGAGGGCTTTGGCAATTTCCCTGGCCCGCAGGTGGTTCGTCATCTTGGTGGTCCCATCCTCCAAGCGGTAGATCGCATTGACGGGGAGGCCCGCTTCTTTTGCCAGGCGGTACGGGGTCATCTGCGCACGTTCACGCTGGGTTTGAAGTTTGTCTGCGTTTACCTTCAAAAGCATTTTTGTCCCTCCTTGTTTCCGTTTGTATATCCTACGCGCCATTATAGCGTTTCCATTTGTATATGTCAAGCGGTTTTTTTGATTTCATTGTTTACATTTGTATAAGCGTCGGCTATACTCTTTTGAGTAGAGGAGGCGTGTCAAATGGGAAATAGGGGAGCAATGGGCCAACGCATCCAGGAGTTGCGGAAAGCCGAAGGGTTGACACAGGAGCAACTTGCTCAAAAAATAGGCGTTAGCATGGCTGCTATTCGCAATTATGAAAATGGACTCCGAGAGCCTAATTCCAGGGCAATGGCTGCGCTGGAGCGATACTTCAAAGTTAGCGGCGAGTTCTTGCGCGGCGAAGTTGACCGAGAGACTTTCCTCCAAAATAGTGCTGCAATACAGGGGCAGCTTGATGTCCTGGTCAGCCTGTTTCAGACATTCAAGTTGGATTTCGATTGTAGTTCCCAGGAGCGGCAGATGCTGGCCGTGTCAGTCTTGACGGGTGTTATGCAAACGGTCACTGAACGCCTGCTCCGGGACGATGGCCCCGCTGATCTGGATGCTGATCAGGTTGCCCAGGTTGTCCGCGCCGCTTTCAGTTTGAATACCCAAGGACGTGCTGAACTGGCCAAGCGGGCCGGGGAACTGACACAGCTGGCTCAATATTGCGATTAACCCCATTTGTATACATGAAAAGCCTACCATCGGGGGCTGCTCCTTGTGATTATTTCGTGAGAAAATAACCTGTTTTGTTATTCTCCTGCAAAAGAAAGACTCCCATAGGTGTTTATCCATAGAGGGGTGAACAAATAGATCACCCCTAAAAGGGGGTTGTATTTTACAACCCCCTTTTAATTACCATGTCCACCATTTAAATGCCCACGCTCCACCACGATAATACGGCAAATAGCCCGTGCAAACAGGGTGGGCGGCAAAACACCGCCCACCGCCGAAAAATCCCCTGTTTTCAAGGCCCGTGCATGATTTTTCAGCCCGTGCATGATTTGCGCGGGCTGACTATATTTAAAAGGGAAAAAAGACCGTTTAAGAGCGTGTTGTGCGCCGCCTGGTGCGTCCGCTCTTAAACGGTTTTTATAATCCTCTTAAACGGCTAAAAGCGTTGAAATTCCGGGCTTTTGCCCCCGTCCGCTGTTTCGTCCCGCCCGCCGCTTAAACGCCCTTAAACGGCCCCTTTAAAACCCTGGCCTGGTTCCCCGCCTGGAGGCCGTCCAAGGCCAAAAAAACAAAAAAAGAAATTGCAATCTTGTTTTCACAAGGTTACAACTCCTTTCACGATTTCCCGCTTGTATTGCATGGAATACCTTGATATTAGGGCGTTTTTCGGATTTTCCCGCCTTTTTTCATAAACAAACCCCCACCTGGTCCCATTTCTCAACTATTCTGAAAACTCACATCCTGGTCGTTGTGCAGGATGCCGTCCGCCGCGCGGAACATGGCGTTTCGGTATTTCAGGTAGATTTCCTCAAACCGGACCTTTTCCTCCAGCGTATCCAGCATTTGCAGATAGAGCATCAGCATAGGCGCTACCTCCTGACAGGCGTTTGGAGCCCGAAAACATACCTTCCCACTTGCATATCGGCAAATTCCATTAAAAAATAAGGTTTTGGGCAAATATCCTCAAAAAGCTAGAACTTTAAGGGGCCTTTTGAGCTTCATCCTTTTCACTGCCGGACGAAACCAAGCAGAAGGATATGCCGGAATGCTGTCTCTATCATATCGGTAATTGGTCAAAAAGTCAAGGTTTGTAAAAAGCGGCGGCGAACCGTTCCTACGATACAGCGGGTTTGTCCAGGTCGAAGCCTGGGACGATGGTGGTGTCGGGGTATTCGGTTGGGGCGCTGCCCTTGTCAGGAAGTTCCTACGCCATACTCCACGAGGAAAGTTGCCGCGCCGACTTTACCATATCCTCAAATCCAGAGATTGCAATAATGTCCCGTCTAGTGAGGTAACGTATCACATAATCCCCTCCGTCAATCGCAATCATACTGCCTTTGAAAGCGTGGCCGCCATAGATGACTTCATCTAAAGGTTCATCTCCATAATGGCCTTTTACATAAACCGTTACCACCAATTCGTCACCAAGCTGCTCATTGAAAAATCGGGCTTGCAAAACACTTTCATTTCCCTCACCATACAAGGCAACATCATTTTCGAGCACATATCCTTCTATGATTTCGGTAGGAAACAGTGATCCAAATGGCTCGGTGGATGGAACATCTTCCCACATAATCGCCCTATACTGCTCCGGTTCATGGAGTACATCATTTGGGGATAGAAGATGTGACCGGAGTATACCCGTAACTGCAATCCCGGCAACAAGGCACAGGCACGCCGCCACAGCGCCCCATTTCAGCCAGCCGCTTTTCTTTTTGCGCTCGTAGGTGATCGCTTCCATGATGTACTTGTCGTTGACTTTTCCCAGCGCATGGGAAAACTGTGCCGCATTCATCACATGACCCCTCTTTCCTCAAAATAGTGCCGCAGCTGCTTTCGGATACGGGTCAGCCGGACGGACACGTTCTTCTCTGACAGGCCGGCCCGCTCCGCGATCTCCCCGCAGCTGTCGGAGAACCAGTACCGGCGCATGAGGATGACCCGATTCTCCAGGGACAGGGTTTCCAGGAAGTCCTCGATCAGCCGGACAAGTTCCTGCTCCTCCATGTCCCCCTCCACTGTGCGGGGCGAGGCCAGACAGTCCTCCAGCTCCTCCAGCGCCACGGTGTAGCTGCCGCCGCCGCGCTTGGCCGCTCTGTCCGCGTGATACCGCATAAGGGAGAGATTGCGGACGATCCGGCACAGGAACGCCAGCAGCGGATTGGGCCGGGCCGGCGGGATGGCGTCCCAGGTGCCCAGATAGGCGTCGTTCACGCACTCCTCCGCGTCCTGGCGGCTGTGCAGGATGTTGTAGGACAGGCTGTGGCAGACCTTGCCGTATTTGCCGTCCAGCTCCCGGATCGCCTGCTCCGACCGGGCGAAGAACAGTTCTATGATGGCGTTGTCATCCATCTGGGCATCCCTCCTCTCTGTCCCTCAACTATCTACTATGGATTTTTCGGAAAATACTACACGCTGCGGCAAATTTTTTTGAGGAAATTTTCAGAGGACAATTTCCCCACCCAGCAGATGATAGCCTGCCAGGTGAGGAAATTGCTGCTTTAGATATTAAATTTTCCAGGAGATAGAGGGGAGCTGTGTCAACTTACGGCTCGACTGATTCATCCGCAAATCCATCCAGAGGAATATCAACGCTGCCTTCTCCAATGCGTAAGGTAAGGGTCTGGAGCTGCGCCAAGTCTGTAATCTCGTTTAGCAGGAAGCTGCAATTCAGCTCCTGGTTACTCCCCGTATTGCCCATGTCCGTCAGAGGTACCGTCTGCCCGTCCTTTGTGGTCAGCGTTACGCCGTCAACATTGAGTGAGGAGATCCAGCGGGCATAGACCCCGCCAACAGCCTCGGGCGAATGAAGCGGGACGGGAGTCTCCCGCTCCAGCTGGAGCTGCATCGTCATGGGGGACAGGTAGATGTTTGTCACCGCGATATTCACATCGTCCACCTGCCCGACCACCTGATTCATCTCCATACTCCGGCCCATGTCCTGCCAGGACACAGGGAATTGGCAGGACCAGTCGCCGGAGTAGACCGTAACGATGTCCTCCGCCTCCGGGTCAAACCGAATCAAGTCCACGGCGGGCATGGACAGCTCCTGAATGTCCCAATCCGGCTGAATGCCTTCGCTCAGCTCCATGCGGGACAGCAGGGTCAGATGGTTGTCCAGGGGGGCCCCATCATCCAGCACATTTACATAATAGCTCCAGCCCTGACCCAGATCAATCGGCTCTCCAGCCGAATCAAGCAGGGAGGGCAGAGACCCGTCCATTCCGCTGAATCCACGGAGAAGGTCTTCATTGACATCCTCGGCCATATCCAACACCGTCCCCTCGGGTGCGGTGAAGTCGGACAGAATCAGGATGGTGTAACGGTCCATCAATACCTGGGTGACATGGAGGGAAGCACCGTTGTCCTCCGTGGTAACGTCTACGGGCTGGGCGCCGGGGGTAAGCAGCTCCTGGGCCTGCTCACCGCCGCCCAAAAAGTCGATCAGTCTTTGATCAATGCCGATCACCACCGCTGCCGCACAGGTGACGAGCATCAATGCAGATTTGGTACACCATCTTATACTGCCGCTGATAAATACCGGCGATTTCCTCTTGGGAGTACATCTCCATTACCTCCTGTTCCCTGGCTCTATTTACTAAATTATCGAGGGAGGCATTTTGTTGCAGGGCATTAAAAAATTTTTCCACCGTATCGACACTCACCATGGACAGCGCAGCCACCCGGCAGGTGATGGTCTGCCGGGTGGGAGGGCTATGTTTATTTATGGTTCTTTATGGTTCGCTGGGTTCATCCAGGTCGAAGCCTGAGACGATGGTGGTGTCGGGGTATTCAGCGGGGGCGCTGCCCTTGTTGGGAATGCCCTGCGAACGCCCCATAACAAAATTCTCACTGTATGGATTGATGATGGACGCCACGATTTTGATGACTTCCTCCAACTCCAACCGCTGTGCCGATACCTCATACTCCACCCCATCCAGCGTGAATGTAGCTGTATAGATGTCGTAATACCCCGCGGGCATATAGGAAAGACCGTCAGGGGCCTTTTTTGTGGGGTCAAAGGGGCCGTGCTTCATAGAGCAGTGACTGAGGGTAACGGGTACTCCGCCAAAGTCGGTAGTACGCTCCTCGTCTACCGGAAGAAGGCAGCAGTGTAGGATACGCAGTCTAGAAGCTCTGATGGTAAATCCCTTGGGAATCTCAACATCGTCATTAGATTTAGGGCTTCCGTCCTCCCCAAAGTCCACCCAGAAACTCCGGCCCGCCTGATCCTCAACAACATTCCCGGTAGCTTTCTCCCGGACGATGCGGCCTGACACAGCTTTGCCGCCCCCGGTGAGGTCATCAGGGATATAGGCGGGAGCTAACTCCCAGCCATAGTAGGTCCTGACACCCTGCGTATCCAAAATTTCCTCGTTATAGAGAGCGGGGTCCCGGTAAAGCGGAGCGGCGTTCGGGGCCAGCCCCGCCGACTCGTTCACCGCCACATTGTCCCAGTTAATGGTGATTTCTCTCTCGCCGGGTGGCTGCAGCGGCTCACCATTGTTCTGTTGCTCATCCTCACTGACCGTAGGCCCAGGAGCAGGATTGGGAGGCGGCAGAACGCTACCCGGCCCCCTCAAAATGCCCGGCAGCGTCGTTAAGGCCACTGTGAGAATCAGGCCAACACACGCCGCCATAGCCCCCCATTTCAACCATCCAGTCTCTTTCTGCCCATAGAAGGCGGTTTCGCTGCGCTCCAGAATATCGTCATCCAGTGCTCGGACAGCGGTGTATAGGTCTATGCTTCTCATAAATACCCCTCCTTGCGCTGCGTCAAGTTTTTTGAGGAAATTTCAGAAGGCCACACGACCACCCGGCAGGTGATGGCCTGCCGGGTAACCTGGTACATTTATGATTCAGTGGTTGTCCTGGGCGAATCATTCTCAACGATTATCCATCCCCCGGTTTTTACATCTTCGGTCAAGTAGAAATATTGTTCTGTGGAGCCATCATCTAAAAAGGTCTTAGTATGATCGTACTCCACATAATATTTCGCCCAT
>CAJTVF010000013.1 GCA_910579435.1 uncultured Oscillibacter sp. | reverse complement strand
TCACGTTTGCCCTCATTGCCATCCTCATTAGAAGATTTTAAACAGGCTCTAAGAACCTGTATTCACAAGAGGATAAGCGAGTGGTAAAATAGATACATGGAAGAAAAAGTACGAGAGCCATATCCCAGCGACTTGACAGATGAGCAGTGGGAAGAAATTGCCCCACTCTATACAGGGATGCGCAGCTGCACGTGGAGCAAACGGGAATTGACGGATGCTGTACTGTATTTGGTGGATTCGGGGTGTAAATGGAGACAACTGCCCCACGATTTTCCGCCGTATTCAACAGTACACAGTTTTTATCGCCGCGCCCGGATTAGGCCTTGTTTGAAAATTGGCGGAATGCCCAACGGTGAGAGATTTTATCGCCAATCAAGGCAAATTTTCGCGGGCGGGCTGACGCCCGGCAAGAAAATTTAACGCAGAGTGGCGGAAAAAGATCCGCCGTTTTGGGCGTTTAGACTTTTTTCAAACAAGGCCTAGTCGTCCACTATTCAAACGGTTGTTTAGTTCTCCTTCTTTTATTTCAAAAATGGAAGCAACATACAAATATTCGTTTTTTGTATCCAATTTAACACAAACCTTGGTATTTTTACCAATATCTTTTACAAGTTCAATGCTATTAGGTTCTTTTGGATTTTTGCCTATGTAATCTGGTGAACTTATGATATTAGGAATGTTTAACATGATAGAATCTTTAATTTCCGGGTGATGTTTTTTACATGGATAGCGAGTCCTTCTGATTGGTAGATTGGACCACATGGTAAATTTTGTTCTGTTTCAATATTAAATCTATCTATATAATATCCAACCTCAAGTAAATTATTGTCCATAAGTGTGCATCATTCCTGTACAGATTTTAATTATAAATTAATTTTATATTATACAGCACCAACAACAAATTTCAATAATCGAAGCGGAAAAACCAAATCAAATCGACAAAAATCTACTTTACGAATTAAAGTTCAAAAAGCCGGCCTTTGGAGCATTTTTTAGCTTGTGGAGGAAAACGAAGGCCCCGTTCGGGGGCCTTGCGGTATGCTCAATAGAACTCCTTGATGTATGCCTCTACGTCGCTCCGGGTGCCCATATAGGGGCCCGGGGTTTCCATTTTCAGGGAGACCAGCGCTGTGGCGGTCCGAAGGGCCGCCGGGATGTCCTGGGTCAGCCGCTCGTTGATGTAGCAGGCGAAGGTGGTGTCCCCCCGGCCCGTCCGCCCCCCCAGGCTGCGGGCCTTAATGGGGCAGGTGTAGACCTCCTTGCCGTCGTAGGCCAGCACCTCGGTGTTATGGGTGATGAGGACCTCCTTGGCGCCCCAGCCGTAGAGGACCTTGGCGGCCTCCACCCGGTCCGTGAGGCCCGTCAGGATCTCCGCCTCGGCGGCGTCGGTCTTCAGGAATCGGACGTAGGGAAGCAGCTCTTTTTTCGCACCCCAATCCCGGTAAACCATGCCGCCGTTTTCCTCCCAGCGGAGCATGCACTGCACGTCGATGGCCAGCTTAGCCCTGCCGGCAGCGAAGGGGAGAAATTCATCCGGGATATCGCCCCCGACGAGGCCCGCCAGATGCCAGATCTCCGCGTCGATCTCCTCCGGGACCTCCTCGGGCCGGTAGGGGTCGATCTTGCTGTCCACAGTGGAGGTCCGGCGCTCCCGGTCCGGGGTGTGGTAGACATTCTTGGTGACGAAGGAATGGGTACTGTGAAGTGGGAATACCGTGACGTTGGGGGCGGCGGCGAAGGCGGCCTTCAAGTCCACCTGGGTCGTGTCCGCCTTGGGCAGGACTGCGGTTTTGTGGCCCATGTTGGCGGCAGCGAAGCCGGAGTAGTACACCGCTCCGCCGATGGCCTGGACCGTGGCGCCGTCATAGTCCACATTCGTATCCTGGGCGATCTCTCCAATAATTAACGTGTTGAACCGGTTCATGCTTCTTCCTCCTTACGGATGGCCTCGTCGGCCTCTACAAATTCCTGGAACGCGGGGCTCCAGAGATGGAACCTGCGGCTCTCGATGACG
Organism: uncultured Oscillibacter sp.; assembly: GCA_910579435.1. Lineage (GTDB taxonomy): Bacteria > Bacillota > Clostridia > Oscillospirales > Oscillospiraceae > Oscillibacter. The sequence continues at coordinate 49,383 of CAJTVF010000013.1, read as the reverse complement.
CGCTTATAGGCGAGGGAGTCGCGGACCCGCTCCGGGAGGATCACGGCGGTCCGGGCCTCGTCTCCATCCCGGTGGGTATCGGACCCGGCCAGGCGGTAGTACTCGGGATGGCGGCGGCAGAGCTCCAGGGCCTTGTCATTGTTGTTTTCGTGGCGGGGGTTCCCGTTGATAATCTCCGCGCCGTGGACGGCGGTCTCCTGGACCGGAGCGCTGCCCTTGCGGAAGGGGTGGGCGTGGATAATGAGGACCTGGTCGTGGTACTTGTCGAAAAACTCCTGGGCGCTCATGCAGCAGATGTAGGGATTGGAGCGGAGCCACTGCTCGTCGATGCCGTAGACCAGGTAGTCGTTGTCGTTCTCCGGGAAGCGGAGCTCCGCCCCCAGAATCACGTCCAGCCCCACCTCGTCGCCCCGGCGCTTGGAGGCGTGGTAGCCGCCGAGATAATGGTCCATCACCTTATCCCAATTGTGTTCCGTGTCAATGCGGGAAAGGTATTCCGGATGCAGGTGGTCCGTGACCACCAGGCCGGTGAAGCCGCTGCGGATGTAGCGGTCCACCACGTCGGCGGCGTAGAGGTGGCCGCAGCGGCTGGTTTCGGCGGTGTGGGTATGGGGATCGTAGCGGTAGCCGTTCATAGTGAAAATTCCCTCTTTCCTCAGAGGCGGAAGCCCCTGAAATTGACGATTTACGCGGGCCCGCTCAGGTCCCGGCAGGTACTGCGCTTGATCAGCGCGGGCATCAGGATCTGGTGGATATAGCCCTGGGTGCCGTTTTCGATCTTGTCCCGGAGCATATCCACCGCCTGGACGGCCATGTCCTTTTTGGGCTGCTCTATGGTGGTCAGCTCGATCCGGGGCAGGGCGGTGGAGGAGATGTTGTCGAAGCCGATAAGGCTCAGCTGCCCGGGGATCTGGATGTGGGCGTCGTCCGCCGCCTTTAAAACGCCCAAAGCGTTGGAGTCCGTGGAGGCGAAGATAGCGGAGTAGTCGACGGACTTGGCAAACAGCTCCTTGGCCAGCTGGTAGCCGCCCGTAATGGAGGAGCGGGTGAATTCGCTGTTGAAGAACCGCGGGCTGAGCCCCAGCTCCCGGCAGGCCCGGATATAGCCCTCCGCCCGGAACTGGTGGGTGGTGGTGTGGCGGCGGCCAAAGTAGAGAATGTCCCGGTGGCCCAGCTCATAGAGGTATTTGGTGCCGATATAGGTTCCCCGGCTGTTGTCCACGGCCACGTAGCTCTGGGGCTGGTCCCGGAGGTTCTCGCTGAGGAAGACCGTGGGCACCTGGTCCGTGTAGGCCCGGATGTTCTCATAGGTCTTGGGGCTCTGGGGGACGATAAGAATGCCGTCCACCTGGCGGCTGAGGAGGAGCTTCACCACGGTCTTTTCCTGCTTCAGGTCCGGCCCGGAGTTGCAGAGCATGATGTTGTAGCCGTGCCCCCTGGCGCTCATTTCGGCATAGTAGGCCAGCTCCGACATGAACTGGTTGTCGATGGAGGGGACCACCAGCCCGATAAGCCCGGTGCGCTTGGTCACCATGGAGCGGGCCACGTAATTGGTGGTGTAGCCCATCTCATCGCAGAGCTTGATGATGCGCTCCCGGGTGTCGCTGCCGATCTGGTGGCTGCCGGAGAGGGCGCGGGACACGGTGGCGTAGGAGACGCCGGCGGCCTTGGCGACGTCCTTCAAGGTTACACTTTTCATTGGCTTTCATCCTTTCCGCCCCGCTGGAAATCGCAAACGTTTCCGCTCTATTTTTTAGAACCGGCCAAACTCCGGCCCGTTCAAGTTGTCAAGTAAAGAATATCTGATTTTCCCGGCAATGTCAATAACAATCTGGATTTTTCCCATCTTTGGGCAGAAAAACGAAAAATAATCGAAGTCTTCGGCGTTTGGCATATTGACAAAGGACCGTTATTTCATTTAGAATAAGGCTGAAAAGGCCGCAAACGTTTACGGCCGGACTGGAGAAGGCCCGGCCGCCCTCTGGAGCGCCGTTCCAAGGTCCTGCGGCGCCTGGAAACATTATAAGGAGGAATGTTTATGACCCCCGATATCAAAACGATCTTTTTCGACGTTGGCAACACGCTTCGCATCGTGCTGAAGGAGCAGGACTTCATCGACAAGGCCGAGGCCGGGCTGATGGAGCTCATCCATACCACGGAGACCCATGACGAGCTCTTCGCCAAGCTGGAGGAGCGGTGGAAGAAATACCGCAAGATGTCCAAGGAGACCCTGCTGGACGCCTCCGAGGGAGAGCTGTGGACCCAGTACATGCTGCCGGAGTACGACGCCAATATGGTGTTTGCCAACGCGGCGAAGCTCACCCGCCTGTGGCGGGACCACGACGGCCGCCGGGTGGCCCGGCCCGACGCGGTGGCGACAATCAAGGAGCTCTGCGCCCGGGGCTATACTCTGGGCATCATCGCCAACACCGTCACCGAGACGGAGATCCCCGACTGGATGGCCGCCGACGGCGTGGCCCAGTGCTTCAAGACCACCATTCTCTCCTCCAAGGTCCGCCTGCGCAAGCCCAACCCGGAGATTTATCACCTGGCCTGCCGCTGCATCGGCACCCCGGAGGCCAACTGCGCCTACGTGGGCGATAACCCGGTCCGGGACGTGGAGGGCACCCAGGCCGCGGGCTTCGGCATGATGATCCGCATCGACGAGCCGGACACCCTGAACATGGAACACGCCACGGGCAAGGAGTTCACTCCCGACCATGTGATTACCGCCCTGTCCCAGCTTCTTGATATTTTCCCGGCCCGTACTTAAATAAAGGAGGAGGGAAACGCCATGGATACGACAAAGCGCTACAAGGCCGTGTTCTTCGACCTGGGCGGCACCCTGCGCATCGCGCTGCTGGAGGAACCCTGGATGCGGCATGCCCGCCGGAAGATGGCGGAGATCGCCGGGTCTCCCGTGCCCTATGAGAAATTCTACCAGATGATCGAGGAGCGCTATGAGCCTTACCGCAAGTGGGCGATTGGCGAGAACAAGGAGTCCGGCGACGAGGAGCTCTGGTGCAAGTGGCTGCTGCCGGACTATGACCGGGCCCGGATCAAGCAGGTCTGCCACGAGCTGAGCTTTCAGTACCGCCAGTGCAAGGGCCGCAGGATTGTGGTGGACGGCGGCGTGGAGGTCATCAAGGGGCTCCATGAGCGGGGCTATAAGCTGGGCATCATCTCCAACCTGATCGGGGAGAACGAGGTCCCTGACTGGCTGGAGGAGGACGGCCTGGACCAATATTTCGACACCGTGATACTCTCCTCCGTCTGCCATATGCGCAAGCCCTGCTTTGAGATCTATGAGCTGGCGGCCAGGGAGATGGGCGTGGAGCTGAGTGAGTGCGTCTCCGTGGCGGACAACATCAAGCGGGACATCCCCGGCGCGAAGAAAGCGGGCGTGGGCTGCAACATCATCTTCTCCTCCCCGGAGAAGAAGCACCCGGTGGAGTTCACCGAGGAGAACCGCCCCGACGCCGTGATCGAGGACTTCCGGGAGATTTTGGACCTTCTTCCCCCTTTGAATTAAAAGCCATTGGAATGCGTCCGGGGAGACCCGGACTAGGCCTTGTTTGAAAAATGGCAAAACGCCCAAAACGGCGGATCATTTTCCGCCACTCTGCGTTAAATTTTCTTGCCGGGCGTCAGCCCGCCCGCGAAAATTTGCCTTGATTGGCGAAAAAATCTCTCACCGTTGGGCATTCCGCCAATTTTCAAACAAGGCCTATCCCGCGTTTCAGAGAAATACATTGACAAGGAGGCTGATTGCCCGTGAATACCGATATCCGCTTTATCTTCCTGGACCTGGGGGGCACCTTCCGGGTCATCGACGAGGACCCCGCTTACCTCTCCGCCGCCCGAGCCAAGATTGCCGGGCTCTGCGGCGTGGAAACCGACAATCCCAACCAGTGGTTCAGCGACGTCATTGACAAACGGTATGACAAGTACCGGGACTGGGCGCTGAAATTCATGTGCGAGGCCCCGGAGGAGGTCCTGTGGACCCGGTGGCTGGCCTATGACATGGACCGGGAGCGCATTTTGAAGAACGCCTCCGAGCTGACCTATCAGTACCGCCAGACCAAGGGCCGCCGCACGGTGGTGGAGGGCGGCGCGGAGACCGTCAAGGAGCTCTGCGCCCGGGGCTACACCATGGGCATCATCAGCGACTTGGTGGGCAAGCGGGAGGTGGACGAGTGGCTGGACGCCGACGGCCTCCGGCCCTATTTCAAGACCGTCCAGCAGTCCTCCATCACCTACATCCGCAAGCCCGGCCCTGCCATTTACTATTACGCCATGGAGGAAGCGGGGGCCCAGCCGGAGAACTGCTGCTACGTGGGCGACAACCTGAACCGGGACATCGTGGGGGCCAAGGCCGTGGACTTCGGCATGACCGTGGCGGTGCAATATAATAAGGAGAAGGCCCTCAAGCTGACCGAGGAAAACATGCCCGACGGCAAAATCTACACCTTCCCCCAGCTGCTGGACATCTTCCCGGAACGGGGCCGGGTGGCGGTGGATAAGCTGATTGCCCCCACCGACGGACAGTAAATACGTATATCACAGACATAGGAGGTTTTTTATATGGCAGACATGAAACGCGGCGGCGCTCAGCTGGCTGAGGCCGTCAAGAAAGCATATGAGCTGGGCCAGGACGACTATCATCTGGAGCCCATGGTCCTGGTGGAGGACGGCAAGCCCGTGGGCAAGATTTCCGACGGCGACGCCGCCATCTTCTGCTGCCGCCGGGGCGAGCGGGAGATCGAGCTCACGGAGATGTTCACCGAGCCCGGCTTTGACAAGGTGGACCGCCGAGAGCTGTCGGACCTGAACTTTGTCATCATGACCATGTATCACGACAAATTCAAGGACCTGCCCATCGCCTTCGCCCCCGCCAAGGTGGTGAAGCCCCTGGCCCAGGTCCTCAGCGAGGCGGGCAAAACCCAGTTCCACTGCGCCGAGAGCGAGAAGTTCGCCCACGTGACCTTCTTCTTCAACGGCGGCGAGAACAACCCCTTCCCCGGGGAGGACGACGTGTGCATCCCCTCTCCCAAGGGCATCGACTTCGACCAGCAGCCCGAGCTGTCCCTGCCCAAGGTGGCGGACACGGTGATGGACGCCCTGGGCAAATATGACTTTGTGCTCACCAACTTCGCCAACGGAGACGTCATCGGGCACACCTCCAACACGGAGGCCAAAATCAAAGCCTGCGGCTATGTGAGCCAATATCTGGATAAAGTGGTCAACGACGCCCTGGGCAAGGGCTACGTGGTGGCCATCACCGCCGACCACGGAAACATTGAAAAGCTCTACACCGCCGCCGGGAAGCCCGACGGGGCCCACACCACAAACCTGGTGCCCTTCATCATGATCGACCCCGCCGACAAGAGCCCCATTGCCCTGCGGGACGGCTCCCTGGGGGACGTATCTCCCACGGTGCTGGACGTGCTGGGCATCCCCCAGCCCGCCGAGATGGACGGCAAGTCCCTCTGTGAGGGCAAGGCCTGGGGCGAGGGCCGGAAGATGCTCCTTATCATCTGCGACGGCTGGGGCCTGGGCACCGGGGACGACGGCGACGCCATCCACGTTGCCGACACGCCCTATTGGGACTCCCTGTTGGCGGAGCAGTCCTGGTCCAAGCTCCACGCCTCCGGCGAGTTCGTGGGCCTGGGCGCGGGCAAGGCCGGCAACTCCGAGGCGGGCCACTCCAACCTGGGCGCGGGCCGCTGCGTGATGCAGGACGACGTGCGCCTGGACGCCGCCGTGAAGGACGGCAGCTTTAAGCGGAATCCCATCTTCCTCCAGGCCATTGAGCACGCCAAAAAGAACGGGACCTCCCTGCACCTGCTGGCGTACCTGACCTACAAGTCCTCCCACGGCTGCATCGACTACCCGCTGAACATCTGCGAGATGGCCCGGGACAACGGGCTGGACCGGGTGTATCTCCACATCATCTTCGACGGCCGCTCCACCGAGCCCGGCTCCGCTCCGGCGCTGCTGGCGGAAACGGACGAGAAGCTCAGTGCCATCGGCGTGGGCCGCATTGTGGACGGCGTGGGCCGGGGCGTGGTCCTGGACCGGGACAAGAACTACGACAAGGTGAAGCGGGCCTACGACGCTATGGTCGAGGGCTCCGGGACGCAGTACGAATAAGGGTTTTCGCGGGAAGGCCGGGACGGAAAATCCCGGCCTTCCGGAATGCTGGGATTGCACGCAAAAAATGGGAAAAGTGCACGCAGAAAGTTTGTTAAAAATATAATTGTCATTGACGGGAGCGGCGCTGTTGGGGTAAAATATCCCACGAGGATAAGCTCCACAGCATGACTACAACAAACAGGAAAGGAAGCGACACCCATGAACGAGAAAAAGCTAAAAGTCCTGGCGGCTGAAATCCGGCTGGAGACGCTGAAGGTGATCCACAGCCGTGGGTTCGGCCATGTGGGCGGGTCGATGGACCTGGCGGACCTGATGGCGGTTTTATACGGGGAGGTTATGAAGTATGATCCGAAGAATCCCCGCTGGGAGGACCGGGACTGGCTGGTGCTCTCCAAGGGCCACGCGGGCCCTGTGGCCTACGCCACCTTCGGCCTGATGGGCTTCTATCCCATGGAAGACGCGTACACCTTGAATCAGCCGGGGACCAAGTTCCCCAGCCACACGGACCGCAAGCTCACCCCCGGCGTGGATCTCACCACCGGCTCCCTGGGCCAGGGCGTCTCCACCGCCACCGGCGCGGCCCTGGGCAATAAAATCGATGGTCGAGACAGCACGGTTTACTGCGTCATCGGCGACGGCGAGGCCGACGAGGGCCAGGTCTGGGAGGGCTTCCACTTTGCCTATGCCCACAAGCTGGACAATATCATCTACTTCGTCGACAACAACGGCTATCAGCTGGACGGACCCACCGGCGACATCCTGGCCCACGGAGACATGGCGAAGAAGGTGGCGGGCTTCGGCCTCCACACCCAGGAGATCGACGGCCACGACGTGAAAGCGATCTACGAGGCCATTGAAGCGGCCAAAGCGGCCAAGGGCGTGCCCTCCTGCATCGTGCTGAACACCAGCAAGGGCAAGGGCGCCACCTTCGCCGAGCCCAAGCACGACCACTCTTCTCAGCCCAAGGAGGAGCAGTGGCTGGAGGCCATTGCCGCTTCTGAAAAAGAGCTGGAAGCCGCGAAGAACGCTTAAAGGAGGGTGAGAGAAATGAATGTGAAACTGATCGGCAAGCATGAAAAGGACTCCCGGGCGTGCCGGGACGGCCTGGCTCTGACCCTGAACGAGCTGATGGCTGAGGACAAGAGCATCGTGTATGTGGACTGCGACCTGATGGGGTGCATCAACACGAAGCAGCTGGTGAAGAACTACCCGGACCGTGCCTTTGAGGCGGGCATCGCCGAGGGCAACGCGGCGGGCGTGGCTGCGGGCCTGGCCGCCACGGGCAAGAAGGTGTTCTTCCACTCCTTCGGCACCTTCTCCAGCCGGCGGTGCTATGACCAGATCTACATGTCCGCGGCCTACGCCGGGCTGAGCGTGCGGGTTCTGGGCAGCGACGCGGGCGTGACGGCGGCGTTCAACGGCGGCACCCACATGCCTCTGGAGGACGCGGCTATGTACCTGAGCATCCCCACCGCTACGGTGATTGACCCCGCCGACTACGACCAGCTGGCCAGCGTGACGAAGGGCCTGGTGAATGTCGAGGGCGTGAGCTTCACCCGCTTCGTCCGCAAGGACGTGATTCGGGTCTATGACGAGGGCTCTGAGTTTGAAATCGGCAAGGGCGTGGTGCTCCACGAAAGCGATAAGGACCAGGCCACCATCATCACCTCCGGCATCATGGTGGACGAGAGCCTGAAGGCCTATGAGGCCCTCCAGGCCGAGGGGATCAGCGTCCGGGTCATTGACATGTTCACCTGGAAGCCCCTGGACGAGGGGCTGGTCGTCAAGGCCGCGAAAGAGACCGGGGCGATTGTCACCGCCGAAAACCACAACACCTGCTGCGGCCTGGGCTCCGTGGTCGCCAACTGCCTGGCGAAGAACTGCCCGACAGTGCAGGAGTTCGTGGGCGTGCAGGACCAGTTCGGCCAGGTGGGTCCCCAGGACTTCCTGATGGACACCTACGGCCTGCGGGCGGCGAACATTGTGGAGGCCGTCAAAAAGGCGATTTCCCGGAAATAAATTTGGGTAAACTCACAAAATCAAAAAGGAGACTGATTCACTATGGCTCAGAAAATGGACGCTTTTTCCGCCGCTCTGATGGCCGACAAGCGTGAAATCATCTTTGCCCCCACGGTGTACAAGTTCGACACCTTCGCCGCCATGGCGGAGGAGTTCAAGCTGAACGAGCGGGATGTGGTGTTGACCAACGAGTTCATCTACACCCCCTTCATGAAGGAGCTGGGCCTCAAGTGCCAGTTCGTGTTCCAGGAGAAGTTCGGCGCGGGCGAACCCTCCGAGGCCATGATTCAGACCATGTACGACGCCATCCCCTACGAGAGCTATGACCGGGTCATCGCCGTGGGCGGCGGCGCCATCATGGACCTGTGCAAGCTGCTGGGCTGCAAGCGCCCCGACACGGTGCACAACCTGTATTTCAAGCGCTTCCCCGTCCAGCATGAGAAGGATGTCATCGCCATCCCGACGACCTGCGGCACGGGCTCCGAGTGCACGAACATCTCCGTGGCGATTGTGAAGGACGAAAAAGACGGCGTGCTGACCGGCGGCGACACCAAGCTGGGCCTGGTGTCCGACGACATCATTCCCAACAAGGTCTGCCTGATTCCCGACCTCATCAAGACCCTGCCCTACAAGCCCTTCGCCTGCTCCGCCATCGACGCTCTGGTGCATGCCACCGAGTCCTTCCTCAGCCCCCACCGCAAGACCATGACCAGCGAGCTCTTCTCTGAGAAGGCCATGGACATGATTCTCAAGGGCTTCAAGCTGATCGACGAGAAGGGCCAGGACGCCCGGTTCGAGTACCTGGACGAATTCGTGACCGCCAGCTTCTACGCGGGCATCGCGTTCCTGAAGGCTGGCTGCGGCCCGGTCCACGGCATGAGCTTTCCTCTGGGCGGCACCTACCACGTAGCCCACGGCGAGAGCAACTATATGCTCTTCGGCGCCATCATGGACTACTATGACGCGAAGAACCCCGACGGCGAAATCATGCGCTTCAAGGAACTGGTAGCCCGGATTCTGGGCTGCGAGGCCAAGAACGCCATCCCCGAGATGAACGCCCTGCTGCAGCGCATCCTGCCCCTGCGGCCCCTGCGGGACTGCGGCTTCACCGAGGAGGACTTCAAGAAGTTCCCCCAGAGCGTGGAGGCCAACCAGCAGCGCCTCATGACCAACGCTTACTATCCCTTCGATCTCGAGAGCGAGGAAGCTATCTACAGAAAGTGCTTCTAAGCAGATCCGTCTGTGTGAAAACCGCCTGGCATGTCAACCATGCCAGGCGGTTTTTTACGGTTTTGTCCGGGCCCGCGTCCCGGAAGGCGCAAATGGAAGCCGCCCGCTACCCGTTCGAATCTTCCTCCTGCTCCGGGGGCGGCTCCGGGGAGTGCTGCTGAAAAATCTTCTCAAAAAACAGCGAAACCAGCAGCATGGCGATGACCGGCATGAACACCACCGGCCACCACTCCTCAATACAAAACACAGCGGTCTGGGCCGTCAGAAGCACCACTACAACGGTGCTGGGCAGATGGGCGGCGGTAAGCTGAAAGGCCATGCGGAACAGCCCGCCCACGCGGTAGTCAAACCGCCCCAGCAGAGGGAACAGCCAGCACAGCACTCCCGCCGGGAGAATGAGGGCAAAGTAGTAGGCCACATAGAGCACGTAGGCCCCGCCCCCCAGGCGGGTGCCGTACCAACGGACGATGTAATGTCCCCCGAACAGCAGCAGGGCCAGGGGAATCGCAATGAGCCCCGCCAGCAGCCCCACCTTGAAATTTTGCAGGAAGGAGCGGAAAAAATACCCGAAGGCCCCGCCCTCCCGGCCCCGGACGCACTTGACCACCGTGTAATACAGTGCCGCCGTGGCCGGGCCGATGGTGACCACAGGCAGGCAGAGGCACGCCCAGAAGATGGACAGTCCGAAGACGTCCACCATCGTGCTCAGCCAGACCCAGATACCCTTTTCCGGATTGAAGAACTCGCCCATGTGTTCAATATCTCCTTCATTCCACTCCGCGCTGCCGCCGCTTCGGCTTGGCAGGTCGCCAAACCATCCGAGGTAGAATCAGATACACTTTTGCGTCAGCGCCTTGCCCACGGACTGGCGGTTTCGCTCCGCTTCCTCCGGATCCCGGCGGACGAACTCGCTGAGCAGCACCTCCACCACGTAGAGCTGGGCCATCAGGGCGGAGGTGGAGCCGAACTGGAAGGGCTGCTCGTTGGGCCCGCAGAGCAGCACCGCGTCGGCGTAGGCGCTGGCGGGAGAATTGGAGTAGCGGGTCACCAGAATCAGCTTCGCCCCCCGGGCCCGGATGACCTCCACCGCCTCCAGCAGCTCGTGAGTGGCGCCGGAATAGGAAAAGTAGAGCACCGCGTCCCCCTCTGAGAGGGTGGACAGGACTACGATCTGCATGTGGGAATCCTGAATGGTCTTGAATTTCGCGGAAGTGGTGGAGAACTGGGCCCAGGCCGCCAGGGCCACCGCCGCGTGGTTCCCCTGTCCCAGGCAGACCACCTGGCCCGCCCGGCGCAGCAGGCCCGCCGCCCGGGTGACCTCCCGCTCCGAGAGCATGTGATAGGCGTTGTTCAGCGTGTCCTGCACGGCGGAGAGCACCTTGCCCATAACGGAGGCGGCGGAGTCTCCCGCCGTGATCTCACTTCCCGGCTCGCTGAGGGCCGCCCGGGCGGGCAGCGCCGCCCGGGCCAGCTCCAATTTAAAGTCGTTGAAGCCCGCCAGCTTCAGCTTCCGGCAGAACAGGGACACGGTGGACACCGCCACGCCGCACTGGGCGCTCAGGTCGGTGATGCTGATATATTGGGTCTCCTCCTGGTGCTCCAGCACATAGTCGGCGATCTTCCGCTCCGACCGGGTAAAGCACTCGTACTCCTGGAGCATCAGCGCGATGATATCCTTGCCCATCTGCGTCTCCTTCTGCCGTCCTGGTTTTACTCCCCTAAAATCTCGCCAATCGTCTGATCCACCAGGATCATGCTCCGGGGCAGGTGGAAGGGGCCCTTGAAGGTGCTGCCCTTCGTAGAGGGCATGGTCGGCAGGCCGTCCCGGCGGAGATAGCCGTACCACTCGCCGTATTCGGGGTCGGCAAAGTGGGCCTTGCAGTAGTCCAGGGTCTTGTAGAACCACTCCAGGTATTTCTCCTCCCGGGTGTCCCGGTAGAGCATCATGGAGGCAATCAGAATCTCATTGTGGGGCCACCAGAGCTTCATGTCGTGCTCGTAAGCCTCGGGGGGCTTCCCCAGGCAGTCGGTGAAGTACAGCAGCCCGCCGTACTCCTCATCCCACCCGGCGGCGATGGCCCAGTCGAACATCTCCGCCGCCTTTTGGACCAGGGACTTGTTCCCGGTCCGCTGGGCGTGCTCCAGCAGGAACCACACGCCCTCGATGTCGTGGCCGGGGTTGACGGTGCGGCCCTCGGTGTAGTACAGCCGGGGAGTCCCGTCCACATCCACGTTTTCCAGGGTGCATTTCAGTTCCGGCTTTACATGGTACTTGAAAATATCGTCCACGCACTGCTGGGCCCGCTCCTCATAGAGGGCTTTCCGCTCCGGGTCCGTCCGCAGCAGCACGCCGGTGACGTTCAGGATAATCATGGGCGTGCCGAAGGCCCGGCCCGTCCGGGTCTCAGGGATGGTCTTGGGGCCCATGCCCACGGGGTCCGGCTTGCCCTGGCTCAGGTCCCAGTACAGGTCATAGCACTGGCGGGCCCGCTCCAGCCGCGCCTTGTCCCCTGTTACGCCGTAATACTCGGCGTTGGCGATGGCGCAGAAGGCCTCGGAAAAGTAGTAGCGCCGCTGGCGCAGGGGCCGGCCCTCCGCGGTGACGGTGAAGTACATCCGGTCACCGCAGGCGTGGTTGAAGCAGTGGGCCTCCATGAAGTCCAGGCAGCTTTTCGACGCGTCCAGCCACTCCTGCTTCACGCCGTAATTGTGGCACAGGAAGGCGAAAATCCATCCGCAGCGGCCCTGCATCCACACGCTCTTGTCGGTGGAGTAGATCTCGCCCTTCCGGTCCAGGCAGGTGTACACGCCGCCGTGCTCCTTGTCCATTCCATGCTCCAGCCAGAAGCTGGCGGAGCGCTCCAGCTCTCCCCGGATCCAGGTCCGGGCTTCCTGTAATTTTTGCCGATCCATCATATTCCTCATTTCTATATGCTCCCGGCTTGTTCGGGGGCATTGGATTCTTTGTGGGGCCTGCCCCTTGGATAGCCGTCGGCGGCTTTGCCGCTGACGGCTACCGCATTCCCCCTGGGGGGCCTGGCCATTCCTCCGGGAATTCCAGACCTCCGGGGCCCTTATCTGCCCTCCGGCAGGCTGGCGGCGGCCATGGACTGGCCCACCCGGCGGAATTTTTCATCCGGCAGCTCGGGGACCATCTTCCCCTCCAGCTCCGGGTACTCGTCGGCCAGCACTTTTTTGGCGGTGTCCAGGATGAGGTCGCCGCCCTTGCCGCTCATGACCCGGCCCAGCAGCAGCACATGGCGGCAGCCGTAGAGCTCGAAGTAATAGGCCAGGGTGTGGCCCAGGTACACGCCGATGGACTCGTAGACCTTGGCGGCCCGGGGATCGTCCTCCGCCATCAGCTTCTGGACGGCTTTCAGCTTCTCGGCGGGGGAGGCGCTTTCGTCCAGCTCAATGCCCGCCCGGGGGGCCAGCTTGATCACGCCGTCCTGGGAGAAGTACTTCACGCCGCAGCCGATGTCGTTGGACCACTCGTCCCGCATGGCGCCGGGGTGGGCGTCCACGGGAACGAAGGCCAGCTCGTTGAGCCAGCCGGTGATCCGGCCCTCCTCGTCTACATACCCCACCGCCTCACTGGTGCCCATGGCGATGCCCAGGACGCTGTTGTCGTTCAGGCTCATGGCCCCCGCCAGGGCGGAGACGTCGCCGTCGTTGATGACGCAGTAGGGCACGCCGCCAAAGGTGTCCCGGATGGCCCGGATATAGATATCCTTGACCTTTTCGTCGTAGATCTCCTTGGGGACCTTGAGGAACAGCGAGGCGTTCATGGTCCGGTTGTTGATGAACACGCCGGCGGAGCTGACGCCCACCGCGTCCACCCGGGGCATGTGCTCCGCGGCGGATTTCAGGGCGGAGACGATGCCGTCGTAGTGGTAGTCCGGGTCGGAGTTGGTCTTGGGGAACCAGACCACCTCCTCGGAATAGACCGTCTCGCCGTCGATGACGGCGGAGACCTTCCGGTCGCTTCCGCCGGCGTCAAAGCCGATGCGGCAGCCCTCCATATGGCCTCCGATGGCCTTGGGGTCGTCCTTGGCGGCGGGGATCTCGTCCACCAGCACGATCTCAAAAGGATGCTCGAAGACATTGGCCATATAGTCCCAGTCGAATTCCTGCTGCCCGCCGGCGCAGTAAACGGATTTCAGGTACTCGTAAACGCCTGCGTCGCCGCTGACGTAAACCTTAAAGCCGCCCTTCATCCAGAGGATGGTTTTCACCAGCCGCTCGATATAGTAGTGGTCGGCCTCGGCCATCTCCGGCGTGCCGTGAATGAAGGTCCGGCAGGAGGCCATCTGGCCGTCTGCCCGCTCCACGGCGATGCCCACCGGTTTTTTTGCCGTGGCCAGGAACGCGCGGTTGAACCGCATGAGTGGGATAAAGTCCGGGTCCAGGGAAGGCGTGTGCTTGAGAGTCACATTGATGCCAAAACGATCCATAACGATTCTCCTTTATCCATACGTTTTGAGTTGCGGGCTTCGCCGGGCGCGGTGTTCACATGGTTACCATGTCATGATATCATAAATTTATCCAATTTTCAATCCCTGGAAATTGCAGGGAACGGCTCAACGCGCATTTTTTAGGAAGCACTGATTAGGCCTTGTTTGAAAATTGGCGGAATGCTGGATTGGGGCAGATTTTTTTGCCAGGCAAGGCGATTGGACGCAGGAATCCTGACGGATTTCAAGTCCAATCAACGCAGTCCTGGCGGAAAAGGATGCCCCAAGACGGCGTTTTGCCATTTTTCAAACAAGGCCTAAATCAACGTGTGCAGATTTGCGCCAGAAATTTCTGCTGACAAGGAAGAAAATCGCAGGAATCCTGACGGATTTCAAGATTTTCTAACGCAGTCCAGCGGGAATTTATGGCGTAAAGCTGTGCGCGGGGATTTCATCAGTGGTTCCTTTAAAGAGGAAGGGGAGCAGGGTGGCCCCGCGTGTACACCCTGTCACGCAAAGGCCGGGGCCGGTTCGGATTCCGGCGCAAACGGGAAAAGGGCGGACACACAGGCCCGCCCCCACAAGGCAACATCTCGAAATGTTTCAAATGGCAATTTGCCGCACACTTTGCCGTCCTTGCGGAAACGCGGGACCCGGCGGGGTTCAGGCTTCATCCCCGCTGTTGTATTTTGTGCGGATCAGGATATCCGTATAGAGCAGCTCCTTTTCCGGCGGCGTCCCGTTCAGCAGATAGTGATAGAGGATTTGCAGGGGGCGGCGGCCCTGGTCCAAGGCCACCTGGTCCAGAACGAAGCTCAGGTCCCCGCTTTGCAGCAGCTTCCGGTTCGGCTCGTTCAGGTCGTAGGCCACCACCCGGACCCGGCCCTTCCGGCGCTCGTCCTCGATGGCCCGGCAAACACCCCGCTGGCCGTTGGAGGTAATATAGACGCAGGACAGGGAGGGGTTCTCCCGGAGGGTGTGCTGGGTGATCTCATGGGCATAGTCGTCCCGGTCGAAGCAGGGCTGGAAGGGGAGAAGCTGGATGTCGCCCGCGTCCTTCAAGGCGTCCAGGAAGCCCCGGAGGCGGCTGTAATGGGCTCCGTTGTTGACGTGCCCGGCGATGGGGAGGACCAGCCCGCCGTTTGGCAGCATCTGCCGGACCAGGCCCGCCGCTGTCTGCCCCGCCCGGTAGCTGTCCATGCCCACAAAGCACAGCCGCTTGCTGTCCGGCGCGTCGGTGTTGAAGGTCGCCACCGGGACGCCCTGCTGGTAAAGCTGGTCGATGCGCCGGACCAGGTCCGGGGTGTTGTTGGAGGCGATGGCTAAGCCGCCGGCTCCCCAGTCCAGGAGCTCATTGATCTGCCGGAGGACCTTGGCCGTGTCCCGGCCCTGGATTTCCCGGATTTCCACCTCCACGCCGGAGAGCCGGAGCTCCTCCGCGGCCTGCCGGGCCCCAACGGCCACGTCCTGCATGGTGGGCGTCTCCGCCGACTGGAGGATGGCCCCCAGCCGCAGGCCCTGCCTGGCCCGGACCAGGGCCTGCCCGATGGAGTTGGGGCGGTAGCCCAGCTCCTCCGCGATCTTTTGGATGCGGGCCGCCACCTCCGGGCTCACCCGGCCCCGGTTGTGGAGGGCCCGGTCCACCGTTCCCCGGGACACCCCCGCCAGCTCGGCAATCTGCTGAGACGTTACCGCCATGATGCACCCCTCCTCACGGTTTTATATGCGGGCATTATAGCACAGGACCCGCCCCCTGGCAAGTATATTCCCTGGACTCTCAGGAAAAGAACGCAATTGCACGCATTTTTAAGGCGGAGAAGGGGGAATTGCACAAGAAAGCTCCCCTGGGTTTTCCGGCTCCTCCAAACTTTTTAATTTGGAGGATTTTTGCCGGAATTCCCCTTGCGGGCCGCCGGTTTCTATGGTATTTTGATATCAGTGAATCAAAAGCCCCGTCCGGGACCCGAGGGCGCGTTGCCGCGCGCTCCCCGGCGGGACCGCTTGTCCGCTCTCCCGATGCGTGCGTTTTGCGTGCCTCTGTTTCTCTTCCGACAACATGAATGGAGGCTGTAACAATGACGTTCTTCAGTTCACTCGCATGGACGCTGATCTCCTTCGTCCTCTTCACCGCTCTGGTGGCCATCGTCTCCAGCTGGAAGACCCGGGGCGACGACCTGGACTCCGCCGAGGGCTACTTCCTGGCGGGCCGGGGCCTGCCGGGCATCGTCATCGCCGGGTCCCTGCTGCTGACCAACCTCTCCGCCGAGCAGCTGGTGGGCCTGAACGGCCAGAGCTGGGCGTCCAACATGGGGCCCATCGCCTGGGAGGTGGGCTCCATGTTCACCCTGCTGGTACTGGCCTACTACTTCCTGCCCCGCTATTTGAAAATGGGGGCCATGACCATCCCCTCCCTGATGGAGGTCCGCTACGGCAAGGGCACCAAGACCATGTTCTCCCTGGTCATCGTGGTGATGTACTCCATCCTGAACCTGCCGGTTATCCTTTACTCCGGCGCGGTGGTGTTTGAGCAGATTTTCGGCATCTCCGGCATGCTGGGAGTCAGCAAATTCCAGTCGGTGGCGATTCTCTGCCTGATCATCGGCATCATCGGAGGCTGCTATGCCATCTTCGGCGGCTTGAAGGCTGTGGCGGTGTCCGACACCATCAACGGCATCGGCCTGATTATCGGCGGGCTGATGGTGCCCTTCCTCGGCTTCGCCGTGCTGGCCCAGCAGACCGGGGGAAGCGGCGTCATTGACGGCATCAAGTACATTGTTCAAGCGGACCCGGCGAAGATGAACGCCGTCAACGCCTGGAACGCGGCGGAACCGGAGGTCCCCTGGCCCCTTATTATCACGGGCATGTTTTTCAACAACCTGTATTGGTGGTGCACCAATCAGTCCTTCGTCCAGCGGGCCCTGGCGGCCAAGTCCCTGAAGGAGGGGCAAAAGGGCGCGATCTTCTGCGGCTTCCTCAAGTGCCTGGGTCCCCTGTACCTGGTCATTCCCGGCATCATCGCCTTCTACCTGCCCTCCATCCAGGAGGCCATCGCCGCCGCCGGCGAGCAGGCCATTGATTTCGCCTACCCCGCCCTGATCTCCGCCATCATTCCCAAGCCGGTAATGGGCTTCTTTGCCGCCGTCATGTTCGGCGCCATCCTGTCCTCCTTCAACTCCGTTCTGAACTCCGCCTCCACCATGTTCACCCTGGACCTGTACCGCTCCGCCTTCAAGCCCGACGCCTCCGACGCCCACTGCGTCAAGGTGGGCAAAATCTACGGGACCGTCGCGGGCTGCGTGTCCATCGTCATCGCCCCCTTCGTCATGAACGCCAAGGGCATCACCACCTTTCTGAACTCCATGAGCCAGTTCGTGTCCCTGCCGGTGCTGTGCACCATCCTAGGCGTGTTCCTGTTCAAGCGCCTGCCCGCCTATACGCCGAAGATCATCACCATCTTCCACGTGGTCTGCTACGGCGTATTCCTGCTGATCGCCCCCTGCTACCCCGGCACGGACAACCCCATCCACTACCTCTATGCCATGGCGGTGCTGTTTCCTATTGAGCTCCTCATCATGTGGGCCCTGAACAAGTACCGGCCCGCCGAGGAATACGTCCCCCAGGACGTGGGCGCGGTGGACCTGACGCCCTGGAAGTACCGGCATGTGGTCTCCATTGTCGGCCTGATTCTGGCGGCCGCCATCTACGTCCTGTTCTCCCCCTTGGGAATTGCCGCGTAAGCGCCGCAATATCTTTTCCGAAACGCCCTGTGGGTACGTCCCGCAGGGCGTTTCGTCTGCCCCGGGAGAATTGCGTGCAGAACGCACGGCGGACCGCCCATATTTGTACACCTTCCGCAAAAACAGCGGCGTGTCTATGGCGCTGACAGAGGATTTCACAATTTTAATGCCGGATTATTGTGGAGAATATTTGGATATTTTGCTTGCGTTCTCGTGAACGCTTTGCTATAATCAAAGCCAGAGAAGAGGAAACGAAACGCAGGCAAAGGCACGCATCGAAACGGCATCCCCTCCGGCGGCCCCGGCAAGAGCCGCCGGGATTCAATGAAACAAGATTCATTTTATATCAACAGGAGGAACTTGTTATGGAACTCAACATCTGCTTGGTTGGCTGCGGCATGATCGGCCGGGAGCACATTGAACGCATTCAGAACCGCATCCGGGGCGCCAAGGTCGTGGCGGTCTGCGACGTGTTCGAGGAGGGCGTGAAAAAGGGCGCGGAGATTGCCGGGCCGGGCACCAAGACCTACACGGACTTCAACGAGGCCATCAACGACCCGGACGTCAACGCCGTGGTGGTCACCACCCCCGGCCAGTTCCACAAGGACCCCGTCCTGGCCGCCATCAAGGCCGGCAAGCCTGTCTTCTGCGAGAAGCCCCTGGCCAACACCGCCGCCGACTGCAAGGCCGTGGTGGACGCGGAGATGGCCTCCGGCAAGCATTTGGTGCAGATCGGCTTCATGCGCCGCTATGACCGGGGCTATAACCAGGTGAAGGAGCTGCTGGACTCCGGCAGGTTCGGCGCCCCCCTGATTGTAAAATGCACCCACCGGGCCGACGGCGTGGCCCCCAGCTACACCACCGCCATGGCCGTCACCGACACCGCTATCCACGAGATCGACTGCCTGCCCTGGCTGGTGAACGACGAGTGGGACGAGGTCCAGTGCATCCTCCCCAAGGTTACCAGCAAGGCCCATGAGGGCCTCCGGGACCCCCAGGTCATGATTATGAAGACCAAGGGCGGAATCGTGGTCATGCTGGAAGTCAATGTCAACTGCGGCTTTGGCTATGATATCAACTGCGAGGTGGTCTGCGAGAACGGCGTGGTGAACCTGCCCTGCCCGTCCTTCCCCACCGTGCGCTATGCCAATCAGGTCTCCACCAAGATCGAGGACAACTGGATCATGCGGTTTATCGACTCCTACGACGTGGAAATCCAGGACTGGGTGGACCACGCCCTCAAGGGCGAGACCGGCGGCTCCTCCGCCTGGGACGGCTATGTCGCCTCCATCACCGCCGACGCCCTGGTAAAGTCCCAGGCCTCCGGGCAGGCGGAGAAGGTGGTCACCGGCGGCACCCCCGACTTCTATAAAAAATAAGGAAGCAAGCCCCCGAGGCCCTGGAGCGGGTCCGGCGTGAGCTTCTGAGCGAGTAAGACGGGAAACCGCTTACATACTTCTTTTCCCCGCGAGACGCCCAATCGGAAACGGCTGGGCGTTTCGCACACTTGAAAAATCCCGCCGCTTGGGATATAATATAAGAATAAGGAGAATAAGCCATGAAAATCGGATTCAACGAAGGCTGCAACCGATTCTGCGAGAACCATTCCGTGCTGGAGGACCTGGCCCTGTGCGAACAGTACGGCTTTGATTATATCGACGTCCAGTCCGAGTGCCTGGACCGGGAGCTGGCCGCCGGGAAGTACACCCTGGAGCAGCTGGGGGACTTCTTTCGGAGCCACAAGCTGAAAATGCTGTCCTACAACGCCCTGATCTTCTTCAACATGAAGCAGACCCAGGCGGAGAAGGACGCCGTCATGGCCCAGCTGGACGAGATTATCCGCCGCTGCCAGATTCTGGACTGCAAGATGATCGTGGTGGTGCCCAGCATGGACCTGACGGTCCACGCCACCGTGGACGAGATTAAGGCCGACGCCGTGGCCGTGCTGAAGGAGATGGTCAAGAAGGTGGAGCCTCACGGCATCAAGCTGTCCCTGGAGTTCTGCGGCGCACCCACCATGTCCATCAACCGCTTTGAGTACGCCTACGCCATCGTGGAGGAGGTCAATTCTCCCCTGGTGGGCGTGACCCTGGACCAGTTCCACTTCAACGCCATGGCCTCCGGCTGGGACGCTCTGGAGAAGGCCGACGGAAAGAAAATCTTTGTCTGGCATCTGAACGGCACGGAGAATATGCCCTGCGGCGCGGCGTACAATAACGACGAGAAACGCCTCTGGCCCGGCGAGCCCGGCGACTGCCTGGACCACAAGCGCTTTGCGGATACCCTGAAAAAGATTGGCTTCGACGGGGACGTCTGCACCATCGAGGTCTTCCGGCCCGACTACTATAAGCTCTCCAGTGAGGAGAACATCAAAAAGGCCGCCGAGGTCACCCGGGCCCACGTGGAGAAGTATTGGTAAAACCGCATCGCTAAGCCGCCAGAAAGGCCCCGGCATCGCCGGGGCCTTCGGCGCAGCTTGAACACACGAAAGGAGCAAGGCTATGAGCAAGGTATTTGGATATCCCAAATTTGACCAGGCCGGGGAGATGATCCTCACCACCTACGGCGGCGACTACGCCGCCATGCTGATGGACATACGGGTCTATCAAATGAAGGCAGGGGAGACCCGCAGCTTCTGCCGCCCCGGGGAAGAGATTGCGGTGCTGCTGCTCAGCGGCAAGGCGGCCTTCACCTGGGAGACCCAGCGGGCCGAGGCCAGCCGCCGGAACGTCTTCACCGAGGGGCCCTGGTGCGTCCATGCCTCCGGCGGCGTGGAGATTGCCGTCACTGCGGAGAGCGGGACGGAGATCCTCGTCCAGTGTACCAAAAACGAGCGGAGCTTTTCCAGCCGCCTCTACCGTCCGAAGGACGCCCCCTGGAAATACTCCTGCAAGGGCAAGTTCGGCGGCGTGGCCCAGCGAAGGGTCAACACGATTTTTGACCACGAGATCTGTCCGGCGTCCAACATGGTGCTGGGGGAGGTGTTGAACGACCGGGGCAACTGGTCCGGCTACCTGCCCCACCGGCACCCCCAGCCGGAGACCTATTTCTTCCTGTTTGACCGGCCC
This sequence comes from uncultured Oscillibacter sp., assembly GCA_910579435.1. GTDB lineage: Bacteria > Bacillota > Clostridia > Oscillospirales > Oscillospiraceae > Oscillibacter. The sequence continues at coordinate 28,719 of CAJTVF010000013.1, read as the reverse complement.
GAGGGCTTCGGGGCCAGCTTTGTGGGGGACGAGGTCTTCAAGAGCGTGGACCACAGCTTCTCCGCCATCCCTGGCGGGGCCCTCCATCCCCAAGCGGCGGCCCCCGGCTTCCAGATGTACACCACCTGGATGATCCGGCACCTGGACGGGAACCCCTGGCTCCAGACGGACCGCTGTGAGGACGAGCGGTATACCTGGCTCCACGAGGTCTGACCGGGAAGCCGCCGCACCGAAGGCTTGCCCAAATACAAAAAATATTCCTTTCGGGACCGGAACCGCGCCTGTGCTTCCGTGTTTCCGGATGAAACAAAGCGGGGTCTGCCGCGCCAGCGGCGGACCCTGCCGGTTTGTTTTGTCCGCAGGGGGCGGCTTGGCGGCGCAGCGTCCAATCGTTTTCTGTTTCACCAAAATGCGGCGGTGTGTTTCATGCAGAACATTTGAAACATGGCGTTTCAAATGTTTCAAAAATATGTTTCACGCTTTTTTAACATGAACGGTTCCGATATAATATATATGGAAAGCCCGGAAAAACAGCGAATGTCTTGTCATTTTTTCCCTGGTTACTTTGCTCAAATCTTGACAATCTATTCACACACAATTTACAAAAAGAGCGTCCGCCGCTGCCGCTGAGCCTGAGAATTTCAATTTTGGCATGGTTCTTGCTTTATAACGGGGTGAAGCAAGTCCGCGGAAACCGGACGGGTCCTGCGGATAAATAAAAGTTGAGTTGTGGAGGTATGATTTATGAGTGAAAAGCCTATCCTCGGCGTCCTTCTGGGCAACTCCGCCGGCGTCGGCCCGGAGCTGGTGGCCATGCTGGCCCTGCGGGATTACTACAAGGACTACTGCCGCCCCGTCATCATCGGAGACCTGCGCATGTTTGAGCATGGCCTGAAGGTGGTGGGCGGCGGCGTGCCCCACTATGTGGTGAACGACCTCAGCGAGTGCGACTGGTCGAAGGGCTTTCCTGTGCTGGACCTGAAGGATCAGGACCCGGCCCAGGTGGTCTACGGCGAGGCTAACGCCTACTGCGGCGCCAGTGATCTCAGGCAGCTGGACACCGGCATCGAGCTCTGCAAGGCCGGGAAAATCGAGGGCTTTGTCTTCGGCCCCTTCCACAAGGGCGCCATGAAGATGGCGGGGCTCCATGACGAGAGCGAACACACCTACTTAGCCCACGCGTTCAGCCTCACCACTCCCTTCTGCGAGGTCAACATGATGGACGAGCTCATGACCGTCCGGGCCACCAGCCACATCCCCATCAGCGAGGTCAGCGCCAACCTCACCGAGACCACCCTCCGGGAGGCCATCGAGCTGGGGGAGATCACCGGCGAGAGCCTGGGCCATAAGCCCCGCATCGCCGTAGCCGCCCTGAATCCCCACTGCGGCGAGTTCGGCCTCTGCGGCCGGGAGGAAGTGGACGTCATCGGACCCACCATTAAAAAGGTGGTGGAGGAGACCGGGTGGAACGTCACCGGTCCCTATTCCGCCGACACCCTCTTCATCAGCGCCCTGGCGGGAGACTTTGACGTGGTGGTCACCATGTATCACGACCAGGGCCAGATCGCCCTGAAGCTGGTGGGCTTCCAGCGCTGCATCACCGTGGCGGGAGGCCAGCCCTATCCCATCGCCACCTGCGCCCACGGCACCGCCTTCGACAAGGTGGGCAAGGCCAGCGTCACTACCGATTCCTTCGAGCGGGCCGTCCGCACTACCGCCAGAATGGCGCTGGCGAAGCGCGGAAAGGCTTCCGGCTGAGGCCGTTGAAAGGAGAGAGAGCTGTTTTGGAGAAGAAAAAATGGAACCTGCGGGCGGTCATTCCCCTGGCCACCATCGTGATCTCCCTGGTGTACATCCTTGTGGGCCTGAAGGACTACGGCTTCTGGAAGGGGCAGCCCACCCCGGGCTTTTTCCCCATCATCATCGCCGTGGTGCTGCTGGCCTCCAGCATCGCCTGCTTCATCCAGATTGCCCGGGACAAGGACAGCGAGGCGGTCCGCTACAACCGCAATGAGCTGATAGTGATGCTGGGCGCGGCGGGCATCATCCTCTGCACCTTCGTCATCGGCCTAGTGCCCAGCTGCCTGATCTATATTTTCCTCTGGCTGAAATTCGTGGAGCGCGCCTCCTGGAAGGTCATCCTCATCATTGAGTGCATCATGGCCGCCATCATCCTGGGCGTCTTCACCTTCTGGCTCCAGATCCGCTTCCCCATGGGTCTGCTGCTGGACATGATTCTGTAATAGGGAGGGACGTTGGAATATGGAAAACTTTGCGTCTCTGCTGGCCGGCTTCCAGGTGGCCCTGGCTCCTGAGAACATCGGCGTGTGCTTACTCGGCGCGATCCTGGGCCTTGTGGTGGGCGCGATGCCCGGCATCGGCTCCCTGGCGGGCTGCGCCCTGCTGCTGCCCCTGACCTACAAGTTCAACCCCACCACCGCCATCATCATGCTGGGCGCGCTTTACTACGCCAACATGTACGGCGGCTCCTTCAGCGCCATCCTGCTGAACATCCCCGGCGACTCCCCGGCGATTACCACCGCCCTGGACGGCTATCCCATGGCCCGGAAGGGCCGTCCCGGCCAGGCGCTGATGACAGCGAACCTGTCCAGCTTCATCGGCGGCACCATCGGCATCCTGATTCTGACCGTCACCGCCTCGGGCCTGGCCACCATCGGCCTTATGTTCGGCTACGCTGAAATGACCATCATCCTCCTGATCGCCATGACCTCCATCAGCTGGCTGATCGGGGAGAATCCCATCAAGGGCATCGTCATCACCATGCTGGGCATCCTGGTGGCCTCCATCGGCATGGACACCCTCTCCGGCGCGCCCCGGTACGAGTTCGGCAGCATGTACCTGCTGGGCGGCATTCCCTTCACCCCCTTCATCATCGGCTGCGTGGGCTTTGCCCAGGTCATCAAGCTCATCAACGAGCGGGAGGCCGACGAGAAGAAACGCTCCAGCGACGACAGCAGGCAAAAGCTCTCCATCAAGAAGTCCATGCCTACGGGCCATGACCTCAGGCGTATGCTGCCGCCCACCCTCCGCTCCGGCGTCATGGGCACCTTTGTGGGCGTGCTCCCCGGCTCCGGCGCCACCACGGGCTCCATGGTGGGCTATGCCATTCAAAAGAAGTTCAAGAGCGAAGAGCCCATGGGCTCCGGCGCCATCGAGGGCATCGCCGCCTCCGAGGCGGCCAACAACGCGGCGGCGGCAGGCGCTTTCGCCCCCCTGCTGGCCCTGGGCATTCCGGGGTCCGGCACCGGCGCGGTGCTGCTGGGCGGCCTGATGATGTGGGGGCTGAACCCCGGCCCCCTGCTGTTCGACACAAATCCCGACTTCTGCTGGGGCCTGATCTCCTCCATGTACGTGGCCAACGTCTTCACGCTGCTGGTGGCTATCCTAGTGATCCCGTTCCTCATTAAAATTCTCAGCGTCCCCGTGAAGTACATGATTCCCATTATCACCTGCGTGTGCATCGTGGGCGCGTACTCCACCTCCAACTCCATGTACGGCGTAATCGTCATGTTTGTCTCCGGCATCGTGGGCTACCTTCTGGACAAGAACGGCTTCCCCACGGCTCCCATGCTGCTGGCCTTCGTGCTGGCCCCCATGCTGGAGCAGAACATACGCAAGGCGTTCATCGCCTCTCAGGGCGGGCTGGGCATCTTCGTGGACTCCCCGCTGAAGCTGGTGCTTCTGGCGGTGTTCCTGGTGCTGGTCCTGACCCCGACGGTAAAGGCGGTCCGCCGGAAGATGGGCGCGGGGAAAAAGACCCCGGCGTAAGGCGCCGAGTTAGTTTGATTTCCAAAGCAAATGGAAATATAATTGAAAAGAAGGAGAACGTACTATGAAAAAACTGATGGCTTTGACTCTTGCGGCCCTGATGCTCCTGGCCCTGACCGCCTGCGGCGGAAATTCCGGCAATTCCGGCACTTCCGGCGGCGGCTCCGACACCTTCACCCCCAGCAAGACCGTCACCTGGACCTGCACCTCCTCCGCCGGCGGCGGCTCCGACATCTTCTCCCGCAAAATCAGCGAGATCATGACCAACGAGGGCCTGGTGAACGGCCAGACCATCGTGGTTTCCAATGAGACCGACGGCGCGGGCGAAGTCGGCCGGAACAAGATTGCCACCATGAAAGCGGGCGACGCAGACTACAACCTGCTGACCTTCAACTCCGGCGACCTGATGCCCATGGTCCAGAACACCAAGAACCGGGCGGCCAACTTCCGCATCCTGGCCATTATGGCGGTGGATAAGCAGCTGCTCTTCTCCTGCCCCGGCTCCGACTCCAAGACCGACTACGCCAAGGCCGGCGGAAGCCAGACCGACTTTGCCGCCGCCATCGAGGCCGCGAAAAACGGGACCTTTGTGGTAATCGGCGGCTCCAAGGGCGACGACATCACCACCTATAACAAGCTCCTGGCCGAGGTGGGCCTGACCGACGCCCAGATGAGCTATATCACCTATGACTCCACCTCCGACGCCATCACCGCGGCCCTGGGCGGCAACGTGGACTTCGTGATCTCCAAGCCCGCCGCCGCCTCCCAGTATGTGGAATCCGGCGACCTGACGCCCGTCCTGGCCCTGTCCACCGAGCGTTACAGCGGAAACCTGGCCGGTGCCCCCACCCTCTCCGAGATCGGCGATTATGAGAACGTGGAGGTTCCCGTGTGGCGCGGCGTGGCCGCTCCCGCCAGCATGAGCGACGCCGCTGCGGCCTTCTGGTCCGACGCCCTGGGCAAGGTCGCCGCCACCGACGCCTGGCACAAGGAGTACCTGGAGACCAACCAGCTGCTGGACCAGTATATGGACACCACGGCTGCCACCACTTATGTAACGGATTACGAAGCCGACTATATGGCGGAGAACGGCATCAGCTGAGTTCTTTCCTCAGGCTCGCCTGGACCCGTTGAACGCGGCGAGCTCCTGCGCCTTGTGAAGAAAGGGAAGTGCTATGGTCAACGTCATTGTATTCGCCCCCTCCCCGGATCAGCTGGGCTATATTGGAGACCTGCTGCGGAAATTGCAGACCGACGAGGTGCGCATCGACGCCATGCACCACTTCGGCAGCCCCGAAATTTTGAACCACCTGAACCACTACGATGTCATCATCGCCCGGGGCATCACCTACCAGATGCTCTGCGGGCGGTATCCCGGAAAGCATATCACCCACCTGAACTTCGACGGGACGGATATCCTGTCCGCCCTGCTGGAGTGCCGGGAGTCCTTCCACCCCGGAAAAATCGGCCTGTGTCTTCACCACGAAGGGCTGGAGGAGGTGCTCCCCGGGCTCAGCGAGCTCTGCCGGGCGGAACTGCGGCTTTATAACGTGGTGGACGAGCAGACCGCCTGCGAGGCGGTGGACGCCTGCCGCCGGGACGGCATGGAGGCCATTGTCAGCGGCGGCACCGTCAGCAACATCTGCCGGGAGCAGGGCTTTCCCTGCACCTATATCCGCATCCGGCCCGCCACTCTGGAGCGGGCCATTCAGGAGGCCCTGAACGCCGCCCGGCTCATCAACACCGAACGGACGAAAACCAACATCATCCGCATGATTCTGGACAACAGCGACGACGCGGTCATGGCGGTGGACGAGACCGGCCATATCCTGGAGGCCAACGGCCAGGCGTATCAGCTGTACGGCCTGGCCTTCCTCTCCGACTGGAAGGGCGGCCCCGTCCAGCGGCTGAACGCCGGGCTGACCTTCATCGGCAGCCGGGAGGTTCCCTGCCGGGACGGGGAGGAGAAGCTGGTGACCATCGGCGGCCAGAAATACTACGTCCGCTATAAGCTCATCTCCGGCGAGGTCTCCGGCGCGGGCACCCTGATCACCACCAGCGCCGCCTCCAAGATTCTCCAGGAGGAGCGCCAGATCCGAAAGAGCCTCGCCCGCAAGGGCCCCACCGCCAAGTACACCTTCCGCAGCATCATCGCCGTGAACCCGGAAATGCGGAAGAAGTTGGAAATCGCCAAGAAATTCAGCAAGGCCGATTCCGACGTCCTCATCACCGGGGAAACCGGCACCGGCAAGGAGCACTTCGCCCACAGCATCCACTCCGCCAGCGGGCGGATGGCGCAGCCCTTCGTGGCCATCAACTGCGCCACGCTTCCGGAGAGCCTCCTGGAGAGCGAGCTGTTCGGCTATGAGCCCGGCTCCTTCTCCGGCGCGTCCCGGGAGGGGCGGATGGGCCTGTTTGAGCTGGCCCACCGGGGGACCATCTTCCTGGACGAGATCGGGGAAATCCCCGTGGCCCTCCAGGCGAAGCTGCTGCGGGTCCTCCAGGAGAAGGAGATCCGCCGCATCGGCAGCGCGGCGGTAATCCCCATCGACGTACGCGTCATCGCCGCCACCAACGTCAACATCCGGGAGCAGATCGCCCTGGGGAAATTCCGAAGCGACCTGCTCTACCGGCTCAACGCCCTGGAAATCTCCATCCCGCCCCTGCGGGAACGGCCGGACGACGTGATTCCACTGATGGAGGGGCAGCTCCGCATCCTGGCGGCGGGCCTGGGCAAGCAGGTCCCGAAGCTCACCCAGGAGGCCCAGGCGCTGCTGTGCCGCTATGCCTGGCCCGGCAACGTCCGGGAGCTGCGCAACATCTGCGAGCGGCTGGTGGTCCTGTCCGACGCGGCGGATGTGACGGTGGAGGACCTTAACGAGCTCCACAGCTTTTCCGGCGTCCCCCTTGCCGCCCCCATCAGTGTTTCTGCGGGCGTTCCGCCCGCCTTTTCGCCGCCGGTCCTTCCCCCCTCCCAGCCGGGCAAGACGAAACAGGAGATCGCCCGGGAGCTGGGGGTCAGCCGGACCACCCTCTGGCGGATGAGCAAGCGGCAGGAGGGGCTGAAATAACTTGAGAACCCGTCTTCCCAACCGTTGCATGCTGGCTGGTTCTAAATGAGGAGGATTCCGTGTTTCAGACGGCTTTGACCTTGGCGCTCTGCGCCGCCGTGGGCCTTCTCCTTTACCGGAAGCGCGTTCCGGCGGGGATGCTCATCGGCGCGGCAGCGGCCTCGGCGGTGCTGGCCGCCGGGTTTCACTTCGGCGGGGTGCCGCCCATCTCTAAACACATCGCCCAGGTAGCGGCGGGGGTCTTCATCGGCTCTTCCGCCAGCCGGGACGATTTCCGGCAGCTGAAAACCTTCTATAAGCCGGTGGTGATGATCACCTGCTCGCTACTGCTGGTGAATGTGGTCATCGGCGCGCTGCTGTTCCTGGCGGGGTACTCCGATCTGCTGAGCTGCCTGGTGTGCGCGGTGCCCGGCGGCATCTCCGACGTGACGCTGATTGCCGTGGACTTCGGCGCGGACGCGTCCAAGGTGCTGCTGGTCCACTTCTGCCGGCTGGTGGTGGGCGTGGCGGTATTCCCCGCAGTGGTACAGCGCATTACGCCTCCCATGCCGGAGGGAGAGGGGGAGTCCGCCGCCCGGAAGGGCGGAACCCCGGACCGCCGGGGCACGGCGCGGCTGCTTCTGGCGCTGGCCGCCGCCTCCGCCGGGGCCTGGCTGGGAAATTGGCTGGGCGTTCCCGCCGCGTCGATTCTCTTCCCCCTGTTCATCGCCTTCGCGCTGAATCTCTCCGGCTTTTCCATTCCCTTTCCCTCCTGGCTCCGGCAGGCGGCGCAGGTCGTTTCCGGCGCCTACATAGGGGGCCTTTTGGACCCCGGCAGGTTTGGAAATCCGGCGGCGGTCTTTTTCGCCGCCGTCATCACCATCGCCGTTCTGCTGGCCAACGCCTGTTTCTTCGGCAAGTGGATGGAGCGGCGCTTTCATGTGCCCCTGCGGGAGGGAATGCTGATGCTCACCCCGGCCGGCGCCGGGGACATGGCGCTGATTTCCGCGGACATCGGCGTCAACAGCCCCCGGCTGATCCTGGTGCAGGTTTACCGGCTGCTGATTGCCACCGCGATTTTCCCCCATCTGTGCCTGCTACTGGCGCGGGCCTTCGGCGGGTGAGGCGGGGCTAAAAAACTTGAGAGGAGTCTTTCCATGGAAACCATTACCGATCTCATCAAGAATCAACCCATTCCCAAAATGGTGCGCATCCGGCAGAACTTCGACCGGAGCTGCATCCCCGTGGGGGACATCGCCTCCACCGTCCAAAAGGAGCTGGACCGGGAGGACCTGGGCGGGAAGATCCGGCCGGGCATGAAGATCGCCATTACCTGCGGCAGCCGGGGCATGACCAACAACGCCCTCATGGCCCGGGCCATGGTGGATTTCGTGAAATCCAAGGGGGCGGAGCCCTACATTGTAGCCGCCATGGGCAGCCACGGCGGAGCCACCGCCGGGGGCCAGACCCAGATTCTCAAGGATTACGGCATCACGGAGGAGGCCATGGGCTGCCCCGTCAAAAGCTCCATGGAGACGGTGCAGATCGGCCTCTCCGGCGTGCGGAAGCAGCCGGTGTTCATCGACAAGAACGCCTCCGAGGCGGACGGCATCCTGCTCTTCAACCGCATCAAGCCCCACACCTCCTTCCGGGGCCCCTATGAGAGCGGTCTGATGAAGATGATGGCCATTGGCCTGGGCAAGCAGAAGGGGGCGGAGTCCATCCACCACCAGAGCCCCGCCATCATGCACGAGCTGGTGGAGGAGTACGGCCGGACCATCCTGGAGAACTGCCCCGTTCTGGGCGGAATCGCCGTCATTGAGAACGCCTATGACGACACCTATCTCATCAAGGGCCTCACCCCCCGGGAGATCATCGACGAGGAGCCCAAGCTGAAGGAAATCTCTTACCAGACCATCGCCCGCCTGCTCTTCGACGAGTGCGACGTGCTGGTGGTGGACAAGATTGGGAAAAACATCTCCGGCGACGGCATGGACCCCAACATCTCCGGCCGCTTCGTCCTGCCCCAGTACTGCTCCGGCGGCATCGACGCGGAAAAGGTGGTCGTCCTGGACATCACCGACGAGACCCACGGCAACGCCCAGGGCATCGGCCTGGCGGAGGTGACCACCCGGCGGCTGGTGAACCGGATGAAGCTGGAGATGACCTATCCCACCGGCGTGACCAACACCTTCCTGCACCTGATGAAGATTCCCATGATTATGGACAACGACCGGGAGGCCCTCCAGCTGGCCCTGATGTGCTGTCCGGAGGCGGAGGACCATGAGCATATGAAGCTGATCCGCATTCCCAACACCGCCCATATCGGCGAGATTGAGATTTCCGAGGGCCTGCTGCCCCAGGCGAAGGCCAATCCCAGCATTGAGATTCTCACGGACCTCTACGACCTGCCCTTCGACAGCGAGGGAAATCTGTTTTAAGGAAGCACTGATTAAATCAACGTGTGCAGATTTGCGCCAGAAATTTTCGCTGGCAAGGAAGAAAATCGCAGAAATCCTGGCGGATTTCAAGATTTTCTGACGCAGATCAGCGGAAATTTATGGCGTAAAGATGTGCGCGGGGATTAAATCAGTGCTTCCTTAAAGCCCCGCCGCCCGGGCAGGCCCTCCGCCGGGCATAGCCCGTGTGTGTATTTGGAAAGGAGAACCATTTATGATAACACCTGCCATGCTGATTTTGCACCTGGCGGTTGCCATCGCCATCATCCTGGTGTGCATCATCGTCTTAAAGCTCAACGCCTCCATCGGAATGGTGCTGGCCTGCCTGTACATGGGAGGTATGGGCGGCCTGGGCCTGATGGACACCGTGTCCACGATCTCCTCCGGCTTCGGCAATATGATGACCGGCATCGGCCTTCCCATCGGCTTCGGCGTAATTCTGGGCCAGTTGCTGAACGACAGCGGAGCCGCCGGCGTGATTGCCGATAAGATCGTCTCCGCCTTCCCGGAGAAGCGGGCCATGTGGGCCATCTCTCTGGCGGGCTTCGTCCTGTCCATCCCCGTGTTCTTCGACGTGACCTTTGTAATCCTGATTCCCATCGGCATCACCATCGCCGCCAAAATCAACAAGAAAATGTGCTATGTCACCGGTTGCCTGACCATTGGCGCCACGACGGCTCACTGCGTGGTGCCCCCCACGCCGAATCCCCTGGCTGCGGCGGACATCTTCGGCTTCGACCTGGGCATTATGATGGGCGTGGGCCTGGCGGTGGGCCTGATTACGGTGCTGCTCAGCGACTTCGTGTTCCTCAAGATTCACGACCGGGGCATCTGGAACGAGGAGAAGGACGTCAACCACAGCTCTAACGTGGTGACGGAGCTTCTGGAGTCCGCCAGGAAGGACGCCGCCGCCGACCGGCCCCGGCCCTCCTTCGCCATGAGCCTGTTGCCCATCGTCATCCCCATCGTCTGCATCCTGGCGGGCACCGTGGGAAGCGCCCTGTTTGAGGAGTCCCCCGTCATCTGCCGCTTCCTTGGCGAGAAGGTCATCGCCATGCTGCTGGGGACCCTGGGCGCGTACCTGGTGAGCATCCGGTTCATCGGCCGGGAGAACTTCGAGAAGTCCGCCGGCGAGGCCCTGAAAAGCGCCGGCGTGGTGCTGCTGATTACCGGCGCGGGCGGCAGCTTTTCCTCCGTCATCGCCGCCACGGGCATCGGGGACTCCATCGTCTCCCTGCTCAGCACCGGGGCCAGCTCCGTGGTTCCCGCCATGTTCCTGTGCTACCTGATCGGCCTGATCTTCCGCGTGGCCCAGGGCTCCGGCACCGTGGCGGGCATGACCTCCATGACCATCATGGCCACCGTGGCCCCCGCCATCGGCTGTCATCCGGTGTGGCTGGCCCTGGCCTGCCTCTCCGGCGGCAACTCCATCGGCCACGTGAACGACTCCGGCTTCTGGGTGGCGACCAACATGTCCGGCCTCACCATCACCGGCGGACTGAAAACCTATACCCTGGGCTCCTTTATCTCCTCCGTGTTCATTTTCCTGCTGGCGCTCATCGGCGCGCTGGTGATTCCGCTGTAATCCTTCAAAATCGCAATCATTTTGCGGCGCAGTCCGTAAGTTAAGGAGTGAAACCATATGCTGAACGCAATGCTCATTGATCCCGCCGACAACGTAGTGGTCGCCATCGAACCCATCGCCAAGGACAGCCCGGTGGAGTACGACTGCGGCGGCGAGACCCGCCGCCTCACCGCCCTGGAGGATATCACCATCTACCACAAGCTGGCCTGCCGGGACATCCCCCAGGGGGAGCTGGTGGTCAAGTACGGCCAGCACATCGGCTCCGCCGTCACGGACATCCAGGCCGGACAGCACGTCCACGTTCACAACGTGGAGAGCCACTCCACCAACGTTTGAGGAGGGAATCGAATGACATTCTTTGGATATGAGCGGCCGGACGGCCGGGTGGGCGTCCGCAATTACGTCTTGATCCTGCCCGCCAGCGTCTGCGCCTCCGACACCACCCGGATCGTGGCCCAGCAGGTCAACGGCGCGGTGACCTTCAACAACCAGCAGGGCTGTTCCCAGGTGGAGTCGGACCAGCAGCTGACCATGGACGTTATGGCGGGCTACGCCGCCAACCCCAACGTCTATGGCACCGTGGTGGTCTCCCTGGGCTGCGAGAACTGCCAGATGGACCTGGTGGTAAAGGCCATCCGGGAGCGGACCAACAAGCCCCTCAAGCAGGTCGTCATCCAGGAGGTGGGCGGCACCTTGAAGGCGGTGGATATCGCCGTGCGCTGCGCCAAAGAGATGGCGGCAGAGGCGTCGCTGCTGCAAAAGAAGGAGTTTCCCATGTCGGAGCTGATCGTGGGCACCGAGTGCGGCGGCAGCGACCCCACCAGCGGCCTTGCGGCCAATCCCGTTATCGGCGAGCTCAGCGACCGCCTGGTGAAGGACGGGGGCTGCTCCATTCTGAGTGAAACCACCGAGTTCATCGGCGCGGAGCACATCCTGGCGAAGCGGGCCGCTTCCCCCGAGGTCCATGACCGCATCCTGGATATCGTCCGGCGCTATGAGAAGGCCCTGCGCCTGGTGGGCGAGGAGGTTCGGGAGGGCAATCCCTCTCCCGGCAACAAGGCCGGAGGCATCACCACTCTGGAGGAGAAGTCCCTGGGCTGCATCCACAAGGGGGGCCACAGCCCCGTCATGGCGGTGTACGACTACGCCAAGCAGGTGGAGGCCAAGAGCGGCCTGGTCATCATGGACACCCCGGGCAACGACCCCTCTTCCGTCGCCGCCATGGCGGCGGGCGGAGCCCAGGTGGTGGTCTTCTCCAGCGGCCGGGGGTCCCCCACGGGCAACCCCATCGTCCCCGTGGTGAAAATCACCGGGAACAAGCTGACCTTTGCCAAGATGGAGGACAACATCGACCTGGACGCCTCCCCCCTGATTTACGGGGAGAAGACCCTGGAGGAGCTGGGCGGCGAGCTCTATGAGCTGGTCCGGCAGGTGGCCTGCGGCCGCCAGACCAAGGCGGAGGCCCTGGGCTTTACGGAAATGGCCATCGCCCGGGTCTGCAACTACGTATAAGCGAGTAAACGAGAAGGAGCGCTTCCAATATGAACAAAAAATATGTTGTAATGGACGGCAACACGGCGGCCGCCCACGTGGCCTACGCCTTCACGGAGGTGGCGGCGATTTATCCCATCACGCCGTCGTCTCCCATGGCGGAGAAGGTGGACGAGTGGTCCGCCAAGGGGCGGAAGAACCTGTTCGGGTCCACGGTGGACGTAATCCAGATGCAGTCCGAGGCCGGGGCGGCGGGCACCTGCCACGGCGCGGCCCAGGCGGGCGCCCTGACCACCACCTTCACCTCCTCCCAGGGCCTGATGCTGATGATTCCCGCCATGTACGCCATGGGGGGCCAGTTCCTCCCCAACGTCATGCACATCGCCTCCCGTGTCGTCACCAGCAACCACCACTCCATCTTTGGCGACCATACGGACTTCATGACGTGCCGCACCACCGGCTATGCCATGCTGATGTCCGCCTCCCCCCAGGAGGCCATGGACCTGGCGGCGGTGGCCCACCTCAGCGCCATCCACTCCAGCTACGCTTTCATGCACTGCTTCGACGGCTTCCGGACCTCCCACGAGATGCAGCGCATTGAGGCTCTGGATTACGAGGACCTCCGGGGCCTGGTGGACTGGGATGCCCTCCAGGTCTTCCGCCGCCAGTGCCTGAACCCCGAGCACCCCACCAACCGGGGCAACAACGTCAACCCGGACGTCTACTTCCAGTGCAAAGAGGGCGTCAACGAGACCACCGCCGCCCTGCCGGATACCGTCCAGCACTACATGGACGAGATCAACAAGCTGACGGGCCGGGACTACAAGCTGTTCAACTACTACGGCGCTCCCGACGCGGAGGAGGTCATCGTGGTGATGTGCTCCGCCTCCGAGGCGGTGAAGGAAACGGTGGACTACCTCAACCAGCAGGGCCGGAAGGTGGGGCTTTTGCAAATCCACCTCTACCGCCCCTTCTCCGTGAAGCACTTCGCCGCCGCTTTGCCCGCCACGGTGAAGAAAATCGCGGTGCTGGACCGCTCCAAGGAGCCCGGCAGCGTGGGTGAGCCGGTGTATCTGGACGTGGTGACCGCCCTGGCCCAGGCGGGCCGGGGGAACATCCAGGTGGTGGGGGGCCGCTACGGCCTTTCCTCCAAGGACACCACCCCGGGCCAGTTCATCGCCGTCTATGACAATCTCCGGCAGGATACGCCGAAAAACAGCTTCACCATCGGCATCATCGACGACGTGACCCACACCTCCCTGGATTACACAGAGGTGGAGCTGCCCCATCCGGGACAGGTTTCCTGCAAGCTGTGGGGCCTGGGCGGCGACGGCACCGTGGGAGCCAATAAAAACGCCATCAGCACCATCGGCCTGATTGCAGGGAAGTACGCCCAGGCGTATTTTTCCTACGACACCATGAAGTCCGGCGGCCTGACCCAGAGCCACCTGCGCTTTGGCGACGAGCCCATCCGGTCTACTTACCTGGTGAGCTCCGCGGACTTCGTGGCGGTCCACGCCCCCACGTACATCCACAAATACGACACCACGGAGGACCTGAAGGAGGGCGGCGTCTACCTGCTGAACTGCCCCTGGAGCGCGGAAGAGCTGGAGGACCGTCTCCCCGGCAAGGTGAAGCGGGACCTGGCCCGGAAGCACGCCCAGTTCTACATCATCGACGCCGCCAAACTGGCGGTCCAGGTGGGCCTGGGGGCCAACCGGACCAACAGCATTCTCCAGGCCGCCTTCTTTGCCCTCACCAAGGTCATCCCCCTGGACGTGGCCGTGGAGGACATGAAGAAAAACAACTACAACTCCTACTTCAAAAAGGCCGGGCAAAGCATCGTGGATATGAACAACGCCGCCGTGGACGTGGGCGTCAGCGCGGCGGTGCGGGTGGAGGTCCCCGAAAGCTGGGCCGATGCCGCCGACACACCCGCCCCGGAGATTCAGGCCAGCGACTTTGTTAAGGAGATCGTCCTGCCCATGGACCGCCAGCAGGGCGGCAAGCTGCCGGTGTCCGTGTTCAAAAAGCACGGCGTGCTGAACGGCACGTGGGAGAACGGCACCTCCGCGTACTCCAAGCGTGGCGTGGCGGTGACGGTGCCCAAGTGGAACGCCGAAAGCTGCATCCAGTGCAACCGCTGCGCCATGAGCTGCCCTCACGCGGCCATCCGCCCGGTGCTGCTGACGGAGGAGGAGAAGGCCGGGGTTCCCGCCGGCTTTGAGACCGTCCCCGCCAAGGGCCTTGGGAAGGACGCTCCGGCGTATTCCTTCCGCATGCAGGTGAGCCCCTACGACTGCCTGGGCTGCGGCGTGTGCCTGACGGCCTGCCCCGCCAACCAGAGCGAAAAGAGCGCCGATGCCCTGGTCATGACCCCCTTCGAGGAGATGAAGCCGGAGCAGGCGCTGTTCGACCAGGTGGCCATGAACGAGAAATACCTGAAACCCGACGTTATCAATAGCAAGAGCGTGAAAAACATCCAGTTTGCCAAGCCCTACTTCCAGTTCTCCTCCGCCTGCGCGGGCTGCGCGGAGACGACCTATATCAAGCTCCTCAGCCAGATGGTGGGCGAGCGGATGTACGCGGGCAACGCGGCGGGCTGCTCCTCCGCCATCAGCGGCGGCGCGCCCATCCTGCCCTACTGCCGGGACGAGCGGGGGAGAGGCCCCGCCTGGGAGCACTCGCTGTTTGAGGACAACGCCGAGTTCGCCTACGGCTTCTTCCACGCCCAGGACGCCATCCGAAAGGAACTGCTGATCCGCCTGGAGGCCCTGAAGGAGGCGGGCGTGGCCCCGGAAGCCGTGAGCGCGTATCTCGCGGGCTGGGAGGACGCGGAGAAGTCCCGGGCCCTCACCGACGCGCTGACCGCCGCCCTGGAGAAGGCGGAGCAGACGGAGGACGTGCGCTGCATTCTGGAAAACCGGGAATTCCTGGCTAAGAAGTCCGTCTGGGCCATCGGCGGCGACGGCTGGGCCTATGACATCGGCTTCGGCGGCATTGACCACGTGCTGGCCCAGAACCGGGACGTGAATCTGCTGGTACTGGACACGGAGGTGTACTCCAACACCGGCGGACAGTCCTCCAAGGCGACCCCCACCTCCGCCGTGGCGAAATTCGCCGCCGGAGGCAAGCAGATCGCCAAGAAGGACCTGGGGGCCATCTTCATGAATTACGGCTATGTGTACGTGGCCCAGGCGGCTATGGGCGCGGACCAGGCCCAGACCCTCAAGGCCCTGCGGGAGGCGGAGAGCTATCCCGGCCCGTCCATCGTCATCTGCTACTGCCCCTGCCTGGAGCAGCATATCAAGAAGGGCATGGGCTGCTCCCAGGACGAGATGAAGAAGGCGGTGGAGTGCGGCTACTGGCAGCTCTACCGCTACGACCCCCGCCGGACAGCGGAGGGGAAGAATCCCTTCCAGCTGGATTCCGCCGAGCCGGACACGGAAAAGCTGCTGCCCTTCCTCATGGGAGAGAACCGCTTCGCCTCCTTGAAGAACAACTTCCCCGGCAAGGCCGACGCCCTGTATCAGAGGGCCGTGGAAGACATCAAAGCCCGTTGCGCACGCTATAAGAAGCTGGCGGAAGGGTGCTGAAATTCAGGCGTTCACTTTTGGACGGACAAAAGGTAAGCGTTAATCTTTCCGGCGTCTTGCACAGCCCAGAGTTAAGGTAGAAAATACAATATAGGTTTTGAAAACTGCTCCAACGCTGGATCGTACCGTGGAGGGTTGGGCTGTGCCGCTGCTCCCGGCTAATGCGCCTGAGTTTTGCGCAACTACATGATTCTTTTGAGCCGCAGCGCTGTTTCGCTTCAGCGCTGCGGTCCTCTTTTGGGTTGGCTAATTTGACGCTTACGGTGATCGGCCTCAAAACGCCGGAAAAAGCACAAAAAGCACCGTGGAAATCCAATGGATCTCCACGGTGCCGCCTATTATTGCCGAAAAAGACGCCGCAATCAAACGCCAAGCATCGCACCGAATGCCCATGGGCCAAGCCGCGTTCACGGCTCTGCCGTGTGGACGGAATCCGCATACGGTCACAGCGGGCATTCCGATTGCCAAAGTCCATCCGGCCTCTTCAAATCTCGTAAATGCCGAGCAGCGCCTGATCGACAAAGAGGCTGTCCTTGTAGTTCAGGATCAGAGAGAGGTCGGCGCAGGGCGGCGGGCATTCCCGAGGGAACAGCACTGCGGTGTCATGCAGCGTCAGAGGCTCGCAGCCCACATGTTTGATGGAAAAATAAAGGGGCAGGACCCCCTGAATGATCTCGATGTCGGCGAAAATAATGTTCAGAGACACGTCAAACCGCCGGGACGCCTCGGAGATCACGGGCTCCGAGGGACTCCGCTCCACGTAGTTCAGCCGGACAATGAGTTCCCCGGGCTTGAGCCGGACGATGGGAGAGTCCTGGGCAATCAGCTCCTCGATCTTCTGGAGATTGGAGGTGGTACGGATGAAGCTCCGGGTGACGGGTTCCCTGGGCCTGGCGAAGATGGAGAACGCCTCCCCCTGCTCCACCACCCGGCCCCGCTCCATGACGGCCACCCGGCCGCAGATCTCCTTGACCACCGCCATCTCGTGAGTGATGATGACCACGGTGATGCCCAGGGTCTCGTTCAGGTGTCTGATGAGGGAAAGGATGGCCTTGGTGGTCTGGGGGTCCAGGGCGGAGGTGGCCTCGTCGCAGAGGAGGACCTTGGGGTCGTTGGCCAGGGCCCGGGCGATGGCCACCCGCTGCTTCTGCCCGCCGGAGAGCTGCCGGGGATAGGCGTCCGCCTTGTCCCCGATCTCCACCAAGTCCAGGAGCCTCTGGACCTTCTCCCGGATGTCCGCCTTGCTGAGGCCGCTGCCCCGGAGCGGGTAGGCCACGTTGCCGAACACCGTCCGGGAGGGCATGAGGTTGAAGTGCTGGAAGATCATGCCGGTCTTCTTCCGGGCCTGCCGGAGCTCCTTCGTCGCCAGGGCGGTCAGCTCCTGTCCGTCCACCGTCACGGTCCCGGCAGTGGGCCGCTCCAGCAGGTTCATACACCGGACCAGGGTGGATTTTCCCGCCCCGGAGAAGCCGATGATGCCAAAGATTTCCCCCTTCTCGATGGAAAGGGACACATCCCGGACGGCATGGACCTGCAGCTGGCCGCTGCCAAAATCCTTGGAAATGTGGTTGAGTTCTATCAAGCGAATCCCTTCTTTAAGACGCAAAAAAGCGGGGAGCTCACGGCTCCCCGCTTTGGCCGGCAGTCGTTAAACCGGCGCGGCGCGTCAGGTCAAACGATTCCTCGGTACTTCAGGCAGGCGGCAAGTGAGCGCAAAGAACGCTGGACATTCATCATGCCCATGCACATGCCGGCCTGCATTCGGAAACCACGAATACGCATTGCACGCGCTTCCTTTAACATACTTAGTTGATTGGTATATTAGCACTTGAAAACGCTTTTGTCAACGAAAAACCAGGAAAGGGGGAAAATCTGTCGGACTTTCCAAAAGTCCGCAGTGCCGGGCCGGAATTTTTAGAAGCCCTCAATCCTGGAACAGCGGCGTGGAGAGGTAACGGTCTCCCGTATCGGGCAGCAGGGCCACGATGGTCTTACCCCTGTTCTCGGGCCGCTTGGCCAGCTGGATGGCCGCCCAGACCGCCGCGCCAGAGGAGATGCCCACCAGCACACCTTCCTTCCGGCCCACCAGCTTCCCGGCGGCAAAGGCGTCCTCGTTCTCCACGGCGATGACCTCGTCATAGACGCCGGTGTCCAGCACCTCCGGGACAAAGCCCGCGCCGATACCCTGAATCTTGTGGCTCCCGGCGGTGCCTTTGCTCAGCACCGGGGAGGCGGCAGGCTCCACCGCCACGATTTTGACGGCGGGATTCTGGGATTTCAGGTACGCCCCCACGCCGGTGACGGTGCCTCCGGTGCCCACGCCAGCCACGAAGATATCTACCTTCCCGTCGGTGTCCTCCCAGATCTCCGGGCCGGTGGATGCCTTATGCGCGGCGGGGTTGGCGGGGTTTACGAACTGCCCGGGGATGAAGCTGCCGGGAATCTCCTTCGCCAGCTTCTCGGCCTTGGCGATGGCCCCCTTCATGCTCTGGGCCCCCTCGGTGAGGACCAGCTCCGCGCCGTAGGCTTTCATCATCTGACGGCGCTCCACGCTCATAGTCTCCGGCATGACGATGATAATCCGGTAACCCCGGGCGGCGGCCACGGAGGCCAGGCCGATGCCGGTGTTGCCGGAGGTGGGCTCAATGATGACGGAGCCTTCTTTCAGCAGACCTTTTTCCTCAGCGTCGTCGATCATGGCCTTGGCGATCCGGTCCTTGACGGACCCGGCGGGGTTGAAGTACTCCAGCTTCGCCAGAACCTTGGCCTTCAGGCCCTCTTCCTTCTCAATGTGAACCAGCTCCAGCAGGGGTGTTTTGCCGATCAGCTGATCGGCGGATGTGTATATCTTGCTCATAGCGGTTTCCTCCTCGTAATCTCAATCTCATAATAATGTGGCGTTTGTCTCGCTCCGTCAGCTATGATTGATACGACATCGAAATTCAGGATATGGATTCTTTTATATCCCAACCTTTCAAGTGGGTTTATATGTATTATAGAAGGAAAGATATTCCTTGTCAATCGTCATTGTGTAAAATCTCACTTGAAACCCAACTAACCATGTTGTATAATAGGTATATTCTATTAAAAGGAGCGTCGCCATATGCTGATTTCAACGAAAGGCCGTTATGCCTTGCGGGTTATGGCCGACCTGGCTGAGCATCCGTCGGAGGGGTATATTCCCTTGAAAGAAATCGCACAGCGGCAGGAAATTTCGGAAAAATATCTGGAAGCCATCATCAAAATCCTGGTCAAGGCCCGGCTACTCACCGGCGTGCGAGGCAAGGGAGGCGGCTACAAGCTGACCCGAGGGCCGGAACAATACACGGTAGGCGAGGTTTTGCGGCTGACGGAGGAAACGCTGGCCCCTGTTGCCTGTCTGGAAGAAGCCGCAGATGTCTGCCCAAGGGCCCCGAATTGCCGTACTCTGCCGCTCTGGAAGGGGTTGAATCGGGTTATCAACGAATATCTGGATCACATCACTGTGGCGGATATCATACATTCGCGTGATGCCGGGAACGATTATGTAATATAAAGAGGTCGCCGGGTCCTGTAATTCTGCGGGACCCGGCGGCCCTTATGGTTAGCTCTTTTCAATAGAAAGCTGTTCCAGGAGAAAGCTCTCGACTGTCTTAGCGACGGTTTCCCGGCAGTCGGAAAAGAAGTGGTCCGCTGGATAACTGACCATGTGGAACATGACGCCTCGATTTTGGACGGCCCGTTCCAGAGGGGCGTAGTGGAGTTCCGGAGGCGTGTGAACATCCAGACTTCCGGCAATGCACAGGACCGGTTTCCTTGACAGCGGTTCCGCCAAGCCTTCCAGACAAAATTCCCGGCTGTGTGTGACCGCCTCTTCCAGCAGGGCCTCTCCGCTGGTGCCGTTCAGCCATAGGGCGCTGTCCTCCAGCACCTGGCGGATCGTTCCGGCGGCGCGGGGATTTTCAGCGGCAATTTGAGGAAGTCGCCCGATATCGCAGGGCATCAGCAGGACTCCGGCACGGATTTCCGTCCGGCAGGCCGTCAAATGGGCGCAGACGAAGCCGCCCAGACTGTGCCCC
The DNA here is from genome assembly GCA_910579435.1 of uncultured Oscillibacter sp. Taxonomy (GTDB): domain Bacteria; phylum Bacillota; class Clostridia; order Oscillospirales; family Oscillospiraceae; genus Oscillibacter. Next base: position 8,691 of record CAJTVF010000013.1, on the reverse strand, counting down.
ACAGCATAGATGCGATGTTTGTCAATTCCGTGGGCCTCATCTGCCAGGAGCCAGTTCAACGCCGTGTTGGCATCCTCCAGATCATGAGTCAGGGAGTAATCCCCGTCGCTGCCCCAGCTACCGCTGTAGTGAAACACCAGCACATGGAAGCCTGCCCGGCGGAGGAAATGGGCAAGATCAAAATTCCGCTCGCAGCCGGGGATTCCGTGGAACAGCAGGACGACGGGATGCGGCCCCGCCCCTCCGGCGGTGTAAAGGACAGAAAGCAGCCGCCCCCGTCTGCCGGGAATCAGGGTGCCGTGAATATCCGGACGATAGTCGGAGCGCTCACAATGGGTTTCCATACATTGTGTGCTGTCATTCATCTGATTGTCCCCCCGCATTCAGGTTTTCTCTGTACCAGTCCTTCCCGTAGAGAATCCGGGTTACCAACATGGAGGCGACCGTATCCCCGCAGGAGTTGATGAGGGTACACCCGGCGTCAAAGAGCTGGGTCATCATCAGAAGCACCGGCAGGGCCGCGGCGGGGAAACCGAAGGCGGAAATCACCATGGTTTCCATGGCCGCGCCGCCGCCGGGAACGGAGGACACCGTCACGGAACCGGCCACCGCAATCACCAGAGCAAAGGCAAAGTCCCCGACGCTGTTCAGCGGGTGGCCAAACAGGGCGCAGCAAAGGACGATCTCATAGATGGTGGCGATACAGGCCCCGTCCATGTGGCAGGCAGCGCCCACCGGCACCACCATGGAGCTGACCTCCCGGGGAACGCCCAGTTTGTCGCAGGCATCCAGCTGCAAGGGCAGGGCCGCAGCGGAGGAGCGGGTGCCCAGGGCTGTCAGGGCCGGGGTGAGGATGTTTTTGAAGTAGTTCCTCACACCCAAGGGGCCTGCCGCCAGGAAGGCGTAAAGGGCCAGAAACACGAAGAAGTAGACAATGGCTGCCGGATAGTAAATGAGCAGGCCCCGGGCGTAGCTTTTCAGAAGGTCCGCACCGTAGGTCCCGGTGAGGTTGGCAAAGTAGGCCAGCAGACCCAGGGGAGCCAGCTTCATCAAAAGCTCTACCATCTTGTAGAACACCAGGGACAGATGGCCCAGCCACTCCGCCACGGGGCGGCCCTTTTCTCCCAGCAAGGACACCGTGACGCCGAAGAACACCGTAAAGACGATGAGGGCCAGGATATGGCTCCGGGAGATTACCAGGGGAAAATCGCTGACGGTGAAGGTGTTGACGATCTGGTCCCCCACGCTCATGACGGCGGTTCCAGCTTCTGCCTCCACCCCACCCAGATGAATGGAGGTGTCTACGCCGAAGATCCCTGTGACGGCAAACATATAAATTCCTGCGACGGCGGCGGTGACCACGAATACACCGATGGTCAGGGCCAGCATCTTCCCCACCCGTCTGGTGTCACTGACCCCGGCGATGGAGCTGGAGATGGAGAAGAAGATCAGCGGCACCAGCAGAACGAACAGCAGGTTCAACCAGATTTGTCCGATGGGGTAGAGAAAGGCCGCCTTTTCTTCCAGGGAAAGGCCCAAGACAGCACCCAGGGCTACACAAGCAATGAGGATCAGAGGTCCTCGATAAGATGCTCTATGGGGCATAGTGAATGCGCTCCCTTCAAATCATGTATTCTACCGTTTTTTCCTCTGTCAGCTTTGTGTTCTCATTGAACAGCAGGACGGCCTCCCGTTCCTCCAGAGGGGGAAGGGCATAGGTTGCTATGGACAAGCTCAATTTTTATACCGTCGATTTGCGGTATGTGAATTTTCTGAAAAATGTGGAGCAGGAGAAACGAGGTTTTAGCCGGGTTCCGAATATGGATTACGGAGCGTAGCGCAAGCCGAAATTCCTTTGCGGAGTGGTTCTTCAAGTCAACAGCATGAACTATTATGTACCGGTTACATCCTACAAGCAGCAAAGTCAGTTCCATAATCGTTTCCTTTCATTTGTAGCAAAATATTAATTGCAGTTGTGGAAAACGCATGATTTTCTTGATGTTGCGGATTTTCGTGGTGTTCTCCCGCATACAGTCCATGACGAACTCAATATGGCCGCTGTTGAGTTTCAGCAGCTTGGCCTTTACCAGCTCGGCGGGGTAGTCGTCACCGGCCACCCGGATTGTCTTGCGGGCCGTGCAGACGGTTTCCACCAGCAATTCCACGATGCCGTCCAATTCCTCCCGGTCGATCTTGGAGTGGCGCAGGAGGTGGTCGTACTCGATATTCTCCTTGATGATGTCCCGATAAATCTCAACGGCGCTCTGCGTGGCCGCTTCCGTTCTTTTCCTTTCCGGCGGCGAAGCCGCAACTCCGGGGCCCCCACGCAAGCCCAGCGAAGCGGGTTGCGTGGGGAGAGGAGGCACAGCGCAGCGAGTGAGCTTTGCCGCTTGCGGCGAAGCGAGGGATGTGGAGCTTGTGCCGACGAGGGGAGGGGGTGAAAGGGAGGGAAAGGAATGGGTAATTGATGGGTCAGTAATAGCTTGGTCTTTAGTTACTCTATCTTTATTTAAGGAAGCACTGATTTAATCCCCGCGCACATCTTTACGCCATAAATTTCCGCTGATCTGCGTCAGAAAATCTTGAAATCCGCCAGGATTCCTGCAATTTTCTTCCTTGCCAGCAAAAATTTCTGGCGCAAATCTGCACGCGTTGATTAAATCAGTGCTTCCTTAATTGCGTTGGATTTTCCGACGTCGGTTTTCCTGTTGTCGGGTTTTCCGACGACGGTTTATCCAACGACGGTGGCAAAGAAACAGGCTGTTCGTGGATGATGTACTCGTTGCTGCTGAACTTGCCGCTTTCGTCCGTGGTCTGGTGGCGCTCGATGTACCCGGCCCGCTCCAATTCGTTGACGGCGGAACGAATAGCGTCCTTGCTCTCCCGGTTGATATAGCACAGGCCGGACAGGGTGTAATCCCAATCTTCCGGGAGTGACAAAATCTGCGACAGCAGGCCCTTGGCTTTCAGGGACAGGGACTTGTCCCGCAGGTGGTAGTTGGACATCACCGTGTACCCCTTGTTCCTCTCCACGCGGAATACTGGCATGGTTCTCCGCTCCTTTCGGTGTCTGGACATGAAAAAACGCCGCAGATTTTGGAAACCTACGGCGCAGAAAATCCCCCACTTAAAAACGCCATATCAAGGCTTGTCCAACCTTGCTACGGCGTTTTTGGTGTAATTATAAGGGCTGTTTAATTGTCTTTAAGATATGAACAATCCGCATAATTGCGGGGTTTCCTATGTTGTGCATATATTGACGGCGCTACTGGAGCGACGGGCGCTGCCGGGGCCACGGGCGCTACCGGCCCCACCGGGGCCACGGGTCCCACCGGCGCTGCCGGGGCCACGGGCGCTACCGGCGCTACCGGCCCCACGGGCGTCAACGTCACTGCCACCTCCAGCTTCGCGGCCAACACCAGCGGCACTGTGCTGGCGGTCGTGCTGGGCGGCGTTCTGATCCCGCTGCCGGACAGCCAGGTGCTCCCCGCCGATATCACGGTGAACGCCGCCAATACGGTGTTCACGGTCAACACCGCCGGACGTTACCGCCTGTCCTATGAGGTGAACACCACCGCCGCCCTGGCCAGCGGGACCGCCCTGGTCATCAACGGCTCCGCGAACACCGCCTCTACCATTGCACCGCTGGTGTCCCTCAGCCATTTCTCCAATGAGATCCTGCTGGATTTGGCTGCCGGAACCACCGTATCTCTGCGTATGTTCGGGATCGTGTCCGCCGCAACGCTGCTTCCGGGCTCTGCGGGCGCTTCGCTGATGATCACCCGCCTGAGCTAAGGAGGTGCATGGTATGTCGATGCCCAATTATCCCCTGATCGATCCCCCCCTGACCCGGGACGGAAGCGTCAATGAGATCATTTCCTCCATCGCCGCCGAGGAGCTGAGCCTGAGCCATATTTTAAATGCCGAGGGCGAAAAGCTGCAATTTGTCCTGGGCACCCTGCCCGGACTCAGCGGAGGCGCGGATGTTGAGGACGTTTTAAAGGTGAACGAAAGCGTTCGCAAGACGCTGGACGAGATCACCCAGCAGCAGCTGCTGCTGGGCGCAAAGCTGAACGGGGCGCTGGACGCGCCGGTATTCACCGGCCCCACCGGCCCCGCCGGTCCCACCGGTGCGGACGGACTGCCCGGCCCCGCCGGGGCCACGGGCGCGGACGGAGCCGCCGGAGCTGAGGGCCCCACGGGTCCCACAGGCGCGACCGGCTCCACGGGCGGCACGGGCGCCGCCGGAGCCGCCGGAGCCGCCGGGGCCACAGGTCCCGACGGCGCTGCCGGCACGGCCGGCCCCGCCGGAGCGGTTGGCGCGGCCGGCCCCGCCGGAGCCGCAGGTCCCACAGGAGCCACGGGCCCCACCGGGCCGAACGGGCCGAACCCCACGGCGACAGCGGGCTTTGCCGCCAACACCGCGGGCACCAGCCTGTCGGTGGCCCTGGGCGGCGCCCCCATTCCTCTGCCCAGCGCCCAGGTGCTCTCGGCGGACATCGCCCCGAACGCCGGGAACACCGTGTTCACGGTGGCCACTGCGGGACGCTACCGCATTTCTTACCATGTGAATACCACGGCGGCCCTGCTCATGGGCAGCCGCCTGGTCATCAACGGGGTGAACAACACAGCGTCCATCATCGCCCCGGCGCTGTCCGTCTCCAGCTTTGAAAATGAGATCGAGGTCAACCTGCCTGCGAATTCCACCATCACCCTCCAGCTTTACCCCCTCGTGCTGGCCGGAGTCGCGGTGCTGCTGGGCGGCGGCGCGGGCGCGTCCCTGATGATCGTCCGGCTGAGCTGACCCAAGCATTCTGCGTTTTATCCAGGGGACGGCGTTCCTTCGCGGGCACCGTCCCCGCGGCTTTGAATCGAGAACTCGGAGGAGGATGCTTCATGATTACGGTCAGCCTGTGCATGATCGTGAAGGATGAGGAGGATGTTCTGGCCCGCTGCCTGGAGAGCGCGGCGGACCTTGCAGATGAGATCGTCATAGTAGACACCGGCTCCGCCGACCGGACGCGGGAGATCGCGGAGCGCTTCACCAGCCGGATCTATCCGTTCGACTGGAACGATGACTTCGCCGCCGCCCGGAATTACGCCTTCTCCCTGGCGGAGAAGGACTACTGCATGTGGCTGGACGCAGACGACGTGCTCCTGGACGCGGATCGGGACGCTTTCCTGGAATTAAAGGAGACGCTGGACCCCGCCGTCAGCGTGGTCATGGCGAAATATAACACCGGCTTCGACGAGCATGGGAATGTGACGTTTTCCTATTTCCGGGAACGGCTCATTAAAAATCACACGGGCATGCGGTGGGAAGGAGCGGTGCATGAAGCCATTACGCCCGTGGGGCGGGTGGTCTACAGCGATTTCGCCGTTACCCACCGCAAGACACGCCCCTCCAACCCGGACCGAAACCTGCGGATCTACGAAAAGCAGCTGCGGCAAGGAGCGACGCTGGAGCCCCGGCAGCAGTTTTACTATGGCCGGGAGCTCTATTACCACCAGCGCTATGAGGAGGCCGCCCAGGTTTTTGAGGAATTTCTGGAAGAGGGCCAGGGATGGGTGGAAAACAACATCGACGCCTGCTGCCACTGCGCCTATTGCTATGAACGCCTGGAGCGGCCGGAACAGGCCCTGCGGGCGCTGCTCCGCAGCTTCGCCTATGACCGCCCCCGGGCCGAGGTGTGCTGTGAGCTGGGACGCTGGTTCTTCCAGCGGGAGAACCTGTCCCTGGCCGCCTACTGGTACGCGCTGGCCCTGACCTGCACCCGGGACGACAGCCGGGGCGGCTTCGTCTCTCCCGACTGCTACGGCTACCTGCCCTGCATCCAGCTGTGCGTGTGCTACAGCCGCCTGGGCGATTTGGAGCGGGCGGCGCGGATGAACGAGCTGGCCGCTTCCTTCAAGCCGGACACGGACGCGGTTCTGCATAACCGCGCCTTCTTCCAGGGCCTGGCGGCGGAGGCGTGACAAAAACCCAAACGCATGCGGACCGCCATTCCGGCGGTCCGCATGCGTTTTGCCCGAAACAGGCTCGGGGTCATATTGCCTCGTAACAGGATGTTCCTGATTTGCCCGGGCAGGAATCCTCCGTCCCGGGGCTTTTAAGCAAGGCGCGCTGTTTCGCCTTACTTCAAGACCGCTCCCAAATCCCGGGTGGCCGTGCCGTCCTCCAGGACAAAGCAGGGAATCCCAATTCCGCCGTTCTCCCGGATGTCGGCATAGGCGGGGCTGTCCTGACGCAGAGCCAGATAGGCCTTCAGGTCCGGCAGGCTGGCGGAGAGGTTCTTGAAGTCGATCTCCGCATTCGCCTCGCTGAGGCGGTTCAGGGCGTACAGGGTATCCGGGCAGAGGTGGCTTCCGATCACAGTAACTTTCATGGTAATGTTCTCCTTTACAAAGATGTATGTTGTAAAGGGTGAATGTGAGATTTCGCCTAATACAACATAGCGGCTTGCTCGTTTGTGGTGAATGACGGTGCTATGGGAGGGGGTGATACCAATATCCGCACAACTTCGAGCGACAAATTGTCGCTCGAAGTATATCCGAGGGGCGGTGTCATGTTTTTTGAAATGGGACTGTCATGCCATTAGCCTGTTTTTTTAGATTTCGCCCATAATATACTTGGGAGAACGATGGTATTCGCTTGTCAGAAACGTGAGCGACAAAATGTCGGTCACGTTACACCAAAATCAAGTGTGCATTCTGCACTTCTGATTTCATCTTGCATTTTTGCAATTTTTCAGAACAGAACGGCCTAATCTTGCATTATCGCCATATTTTTGCGGTCATGGCCAATTTGACCGTATAATAGAGATGGGCGAACAAACCGGGCCGCTCCAAGAAATTTTCTAAACCTTTTTGAAAATGGTTCCGCCATACCCCCCGGTTTTTCTCCTATAAGTGAGAGGATGATTTGGATGCTGTGAAAACTAACGTCCTTTCACGACAAAAGTACATAGGCACTCAAGCCAGCTTTCGACTGCAAACGACATTACGCAGCCGGGGGCTGGCTTTCTGTGTGCCTGGAACATCCACCACCATCATACTACGGGTTGCGTCCTACCGCAAGAAAGGAAGGCCAATATAGCTACAATTCAACCAGCAGAGGCGAAAACTGCCACCATTTACCGCCGCATCGGTTTCACTACCTACAAAGTCAGAGTTCATTTCAGCGACACCGCCCAGGAGACAATCAATGACAAAATTCTGCGTTTAATTCAGCGCGAAGCCGTGACAAACGGTGCTGACTGTGGTATAATAGGCACACCACAAACGAGCCAGCCGCTTGAAGGGAGTTCGCTATGAGCGAGAAGCGGTTGGAGCAGGAGAAAATCACGGCATTATATGAGAGATTGTCCCATGACGATGAATTGATTGGGGACAGCAACTCGGTCGTGAATCAAAAGGCCATGTTGGAAAGCTACGCCGCCCAGCATGGTTTCACAAATTGCGTCCATTACACGGATGACGGATGGAGCGGGGCCAATTTTGAGCGGCCCAGTTGGAAACGGCTTGTGGCGGACATTGAGGCCGGGAAGGTCGGCTGCGTGATCGCCAAGGACATGAGCCGGGTCGGGAGAGATTACCTGCAAACAGGATTTTATACGGAAATCCTGTTTAGGGAGAAGGGTGTTCGGTTTATCGCTATTTCCAACGGTGTGGACAGTTTTGACCACAATTCGGGGGAATTTGCGCCCTTTTTGAACATCATGAATGAGTGGTACGTCCGGGACTGTAGCCGGAAACAGAAAGCGCAGTATCAGGTGCGTGGACGGTCCGGCAAGCCCGTCACCAACACGATCCCCTACGGGTTCAAGAAGGACCCGGAGGAAAAGCACCATTGGCTGGTGGACGAAGAAGCGGCGGATGTTGTGCGCCGCATTTTTCGGTTGAGCGTGGAGGGCAAAGGCCCTTTAACCATTGCCAAAATCCTGATGAATGACAAGGTGGAGCGCCCCTCCTACTACCTCGCCCAGCGGGGCCGGGGAACGTGCCAGAGCAAAACGGATATGTCCCGTCCCTATGACTGGACGAGCAACACCGTTGCGGATATGCTCGCCAAGCCGGAGTATATGGGGCATACCGTCAACTTCCGCGCCTATAAGCCCTCCTATAAGGACAAGAAGATGATAAAACGTCCCCCGGAGGAATGGCTGATTTTTGAAAACACCCATGAGGCTATTGTTGACCCGGAAACCTGGAAACTGGCCCAGCGGTCACGGCAGACAGTACGCCGGACGGACACCACGGGCGAGGCCAATCCCCTGACGGGGCTGTTGTTCTGCGCCGAGTGCGGGGCCAGGATGTATAACCATCGAAGCAGAGGCAGGGCGCTGAAAGAGGGGTGGGAACCTGACCCTGACAGCGGCCTCTATCCCAGCGATAACTACAACTGCTCCACCTATATGCTGACCGCCAAACACTCCGAGCAGAAGTGTTGCAGCCACTATATCACCACCAGGGCAGTCCGGGCGCTACTGCTGGATACCATCAAAACCGTCAGCGCCTATGCGATCTCCGATGAAAAGGGCTTTGTCGAGAAGATTCGCGCCGCCTCCCAGCTTCGGCAGGACAACGCCGCGAAGGAATTGAAACGCAAGCTGAACCGGGACCGCAAACGGTCCGCAGAGTTGGACGGGCTGATAAAGAAACTCTATGAATCCTTTGCCACGGGCAGTTTGA
>CAJTVF010000012.1 GCA_910579435.1 uncultured Oscillibacter sp. | reverse complement strand
GCCGCCTTCCCTCCCTATGAGATGACCACCGACGCCGGCGGCTTCGAGGGCATCGACGTGGAAGTGGCCCAGGCCATTGCCGGCAAGCTGGGCCTGGAGCTGGTGGTGGACGACATGGGCTTCGACGCCGCCCTGCTGGCCGCCCAGAACGGCCAGAGCGACATGGTCATGGCCGGCGTTACCGTCAACGAAGAGCGGCTGGCCGTCATGGACTTTTCCGACAGCTACGCCACCGGCGTGCAGGTGGTCATCGTCAAGGAGGGCTCCTCCATCCAGACCCTGGACGACCTGGCGAACGCCGAAATGATCGGCTGCCAGAAGGCCACCACCGGCTATATCTATTGCTCCGACACCCCGGAGAACGGCGGCTATGGCGAAGACCACGTTACTGCCTATGAGACCGGCGCCCTGGCGGTCCAGGCCCTGGTCAACGGCCAGGTGGACGCGGTGGTCATTGACAACGAGCCCGCCAAGAGCTTTGTAGCCGCCAACGACGGCCTGAAAATCCTGGACACCGAGTTTGCCGTGGAGGACTACGCCATCGGCTTTGCCAAGGGGAACACCGCCCTGCTGGAAGCCGTCAACGCCGCCATGGCCGAGCTGAAGGCCGACGGCACCTTCCAGGGCATCGTGGACAAGTATATCACCGCTGAGTAAGCACGTTGGGAAGGGCGGCCGCTGGGACCGCCCTTTTCCCGCATTTCGTAAAGAGAAAGGAGAGCCCCCATGAAAGCTACGCTCCCAGAGCGGTTCTACACCGCTTTTCTGGAGGGAGACCGCTGGAAGCTCTATCTCCAGGGCGTCGCCTCCACCCTGGAGCTGACCGTCATCGCCCTGATCCTGGGCATTCTCCTGGGACTGGTGGTGGCGGTGATCCGCACGGCTCACGACCAGCAGCGCCTGGGCCAGCACAATCCCATTCTGGCCCTGCTCAACTTCCTGTGCAAGGTCTATACCACCGTTATCCGGGGCACGCCCATGATGGTCCAGCTGCTGATTTGGGGCTTTGTCATCTTCAAAACCAGCCGGAACCACACTATGGTGGGCGCGCTGGGTCTGGGCATCAACTCCGGGGCCTATGTCGCAGAAATCGTCCGGGGCGGGCTCATGAGCGTGGATATCGGCCAGACCGAGGCGGGCCGCTCCCTGGGGCTGAACTACCTGGACACCATGCGCTTTATCGTGATTCCCCAGGCGTTTAAGAACATCCTGCCCTCCCTGGCCAACGAGTTCATCACCCTCTTTAAGGACACCTCCCTGGTCCAGGCCATCGGCGGCATGGAGCTGGTGTACTACGCCCAGACCATCGGCGGCAGAACCTTTGACCTCATGCCTCCTTATCTTGGCATCGCGCTGATGTACTTACTTCTGGTGATTCTTTTCACCTGGCTCCAGGGACGGCTTGAAAGGAGGCTGCGAGAAAGTGATCGACGTTAAGAACCTCTCCAAGTCCTTCGGGGACCATCTGGTGCTGGACGATATTTCCCAGCACATTCACCCCGGGGAAAAGGTGGTCGTCATTGGGCCCTCCGGCTCCGGCAAGTCCACCTTCCTGCGGTGCCTGAACCTGCTGGAGACCCCCACGAAGGGGACGATTACCTTCCAGGGCACCGTTATCACCGACCCCAAGGTGAAGATCGACCAGGTGCGCCAGCAGATGGGCATGGTGTTCCAGCACTTCAACCTGTTTCCCAACATGACCATCCGGAAGAACATCACCCTGGCCCCGGTGCGGACAGGGCTGATGAAGCAGGAGGAGGCCGACGCCCAGGCGGACGCCCTGCTTCGGCGGGTGGGCCTGACGGACAAGGCCGGCGCCTACCCCAGCCAGCTCTCCGGCGGGCAGAAGCAGCGGGTGGCCATCGTCCGGGCCCTAGCCATGAAGCCCCAGCTGATGCTGTTTGACGAGCCCACCTCCGCCCTGGACCCGGAAATGGTGGGCGAGGTGCTGGACGTGATGAAGGAGCTGGCCCGGGACGGCATGACCATGGTGGTGGTGACCCACGAGATGGGCTTCGCCCGGGAGGTGGGCAGCCGGGTGCTGTTCATGGCCGACGGGAAGGTCCTGGAGGAGGGCCCCCCGGCGGAGGTCTTCGGGAACCCCCAGCATCCCAGATTGCAGGATTTTCTCAGCAAGGTGCTGTAAAGCAAGCCCTCCGGCGAAACGCCGGAGGGCTCTTGGTTTCTTATTTCGTTCCGAAAATCCGGTCTCCCGCGTCCCCCAGGCCGGGGACGATGTAGCCGCTTTCGTTCAGCTTTTCATCCACCGCGCCGCAGTAGATGTCCACGTCCGGGTGGCTCTTCTGGATGCGCTCGATGCCCTCCGGCGCGGCCAGGAGGACCATCAGCTTGATGGTGGTGCAGCCGTATTCCTTCATGAAGCCGATGGCCGCCTCGGCGCTGCCGCCGGTGGCCAGCATGGGGTCCACAATCAGCACGTCCCGCTCCGCCACGTCCTTGGGCATCTTGCAGAAGTACTTCACCGGCTCCAGGGTCTCCTCGTCCCGGTACAGGCCGATGTGCCCCACACGGGCAGAGGGCACCATTCTGAGCACGCCGTCCACCAGACCCAGCCCCGCCCGGAGAATGGGCACCACGGCGAACTTCTTGCCCTTGAGCATGGGGGCGGTGGTCTTGCAGATGGGGGTCTCCACCTCGCAGGTGGTCAGGGGCAGGTCGCGGGTGGCCTCGTAGGTGATGAGCATGCCGATCTCGGAGACCAGCTCCCGGAAATCCTTGACGCTGGTGTTCTTGTCCCGGAGGATGGTCAGCTTGTGGGCCACCAGGGGGTGGTCCATGACGTGTACTTTCCCGTTCATAAAAGCGCTCCTTTTATATTAAAGTCTTCAAAATAAGGCCAAATTCAGCCGCCCTGCTTCTCCCGCCGCAATCTCTCCGCCTGGGGAGGACGCAGGTACACCGGAGCCAGCTCCTGGGCCGTCACCAGTCCGCCCGCCCGGGCGATATCCTCCGCCTCCAGGGCAACGCTCACGGCGTTTTCCTTCACCAGATGGGCCGGGGCCAGGCGGCAAGGGATTCCGGCCTCTGTCAGAAAGTCATAGCACAGCTTTCCCCCATCCCCCAGGACGGTCTTGGGCCTGGGGTCCCCCCGCAGCTCCTCCGCCAGGCCGGAAAGGGCAATGGCCCGGTCCTCCGTCAGGCGGGTGAGGAGTCCGTCCTTTGCCTCAAAGAGGGCGTTGTAGACCTGCTGCCTCCGGGCGTCCATGGCGCAGACCACCAGCCCGTCCCAAAAGGACACGTTCCGGGCCAGGGCCGCCAGGGTGGACACCGCCGCGCAGGGCTTGTCCGCCGCCCAGGCCAGCCCCTTGGCGGCGGAAACGCCGATGCGGACCCCGGTGAAGGACCCCGGCCCCGCCGAGACGGCCACGGCGTCCAGGTCCGCGGCGCTCATGCCGGTGTTTTTCAGCAGAAGCTCCACCAGGGGCATCAGGGTCCGGCTGTGGGTCAGCCCCGTGTCCTGAAAGGCCGCCGCCAGCACCTTCCCGTCCTCGGTGACGGCGGCGGAGACGGCCTTGGCGGCGGTCTCCAGCGCTAAGATCCTCATACCGGCTCCACTCCTTCCAGCGTAATGACCCGCCAGTTCTCATCTTCCGAACAGCGGGCGATGGTGACGGTAACCGCGTCCTCCGGCAGAGCTTCCTCCACCCGCTCGCTCCACTCCACGGCGCACACGCCTCCCCGGTCCAGGTAGTCCTCCCAGCCGATGCCGAAGAGGTCCTCCGGCCCTTCCAGGCGGTACATGTCGAAGTGGAACAGGGGCAGGCCCGTTCCCTCGTACTCGTTGACAATGGTGAAGGTGGGACTGGTCACCCGGCCCTGATAGCCCAGGCCCCGGGCGAGCCCCCGGGTGAAGGCGGTCTTCCCCAGCCCTAAGTCCCCCCGGTAGGCCACCACGGCCCCGGGGCCCAGGGCGGCGGCCAGACGGCGGCCCAGGTCCTCGGTCTCCGCCTCGCTGTGGGAAACGTAGTCCATGGGCGGGCCTCCTTTCTGCGTCTTCCTAAAATCAATTTAGTATATCACAATTTGAACAGTGTGTAAAAACAAATTTCGCTTGTTTACAGGTTTTTTTATTTGTGATACAATATCTTGTCTCAAGACAAGCCCGGACTCTAAGGAGCGTATCATGCTGAACCGACTGAAAGCCACCCTCGCGGACTTTATCCAGCAGGCCGACCTGGTGCTGCTGGGCCTTTGCTGCGCCGCCACGCTGTACGGCATCGCGCTGGTGTTCAGCGCCACACGGTATATGGCCCCCTCCACGGGATTGCGGCGGATGATCATTCAGTGCGCCGCCCTGGGTCTGGGCGTGTGCGTTTATATCTTCTTCTCCATGCTGGACCTGGAATCCATCACCCGGAAGTGGAAGTGGCTCCTGGCCTTCAACGTCGTCTTCATTCTCCTGCTGAGAACGCCCCTGGGCGTCGCGGGCAACACCGGCAACCGGGCCTGGCTGAAATTTCCCCTCATTCCCTTCCAGATCGGCCCCGCCGAGGTGGTGAAGATCACCTTCGTCCTGCTGCTGGCCAAGCAGATTGAGTGGCTCTGGGAGGAGAAGGAGGACCTGAAATCCTTCCGTTCCGCCTTCTTTGTGGCGGGGCACACCCTCGGTATCTGCGCCCTGTACTTCCTGGTCTCCCACGATATGGGCAACGGCCTGGTATTCCTGTTCATCTTCCTCTGCATGGCCTTTGTGGCGGGCTTTGCCCTGCGGTGGTTCTTCCTGCTGTTTGCCGGAGCCGGCGGGGTCCTTGCCGCCGTGCTGCTGCTGGACCTGGTGCCCAGCAACATGAAATATATGCTCAACCGCTTCCTTGTCCTCTTCGACCACAGCTTCGACCCCCAGGGGGTAGGCTATCAGCAGACCCGGAGCCTGCTTGCCATCGGCTCCGGCGGGCTCTACGGGCGGGGCTACCTGAGAGGCAGCCTGACCCAGAGCGGCAGCTGGTCCCTCCCGGCGAAGCAGACGGACCTGATCTTCTCCGTCACCGGGGAGGAGCTGGGCTTTGTGGGCTGCGTCATCATCATGGTGCTGCTGGCCGCCATCATCTTCCGTGTGCTGCTGGTGGCCAAGCGGGCCAAGACCCCCTTTTACCGCTACGTCTGCGTGGGCATGGCCTCGATTTTGATTTTCCAGACCGTCATCAACATCGGCATGTGCCTCTTCGTCATGCCCACCATCGGCATCACCCTGCCCTTTTTCAGCTACGGCGGGTCCTCCATCGTCACGCTGTACATGGCCATGGGAGTGGTGTCCGGCATCAAGAAACGCTCCCCGGAGATGCGCCGGGTGGCAAGGTCGCCGCTGCGGTGAGAGGGAGGCCCTGTCCATGAACGCCGCTCTGCGGGCCCTTGCCCGGCCGTCCGTCCCCTGAACGCCTCCGCCGCCCCGGAAATCCGGGGCGGCGGTTTTTCGCATAATTTCAAGGAATGGGAAAACACTACTCCCGTACCAATTCATACAGGAGGATGATTTCCTATGAAACACCATCTGACACGAGCCGCCGCCCTGCTGGCCATGACGGCGGTGCTGCTGACGGGCAGCGCCTCGGCGCTGTTCGGCAAAAAGACGGAGGAGGCGCCCCCGGCCGGCGCTCCCCAGGTCTGGGACCTGGAGATCCACACCTACCGGGACATCCCCGGCCAGGGCCAGTTCCTGGCCTCGGACCCCGAGGGGGACGAGATGACCTTCGCCCTGGCGGACGAGCCCCGGAAGGGCACGGTGGTCATTGAGGGGGACAGCTTCACCTACACCCCCGACGAGGGCGTCACCGGCTCCGACCGCTTCACCTACACGGCCACGGACAGCCAGGGCAACGCCTCCGCCCCCGCCAAGGTTACCGTGACCATTGACAAGACCCGCTCCGGCGTCACCTACGCCGACCTGGACGGCTGCCCCGCCGCCCGGGCGGCTCAGACCCTGGCGGAAAAAGGCATCTTCACCGGGGGGAAGATTGGGGATTTTTATTACTTCCAGCCGGACCAGCCGGTGAGCCGCAGCGAATTTCTCGCCATGGCCCTGGAGACGGCGGGCCGGGAGGTCACCGGCGTGACCATGACGGGTTTTTGTGACGATTCCGCCATCCCCACCTGGGCGAAGGCCTACGCCGCCGCCGGGGCGGCGGACGGGGTCATCCGGGGCAGCTCTACCGCCGAAGGCGTGGCCTTCCGGGGAGACGAGACCGTCACCTTTAACGAGGCGGCCACCATCCTGGACCGGGTGCTGGACCTGGGCGACGTGGACCTGGACGTGTGGTACGCGGACCGGGGCGCGGCCCCCTCCTGGGCGGCCCAGGCCGTGGGGAACATGGAGGCCGTCAGCGTCCTCTCCGCCGGGAGCTTCGGCAGTCAGTCCATGGAGCAGGCGGTGACCCGGGCCGACGCGGCCCAGATGCTGGAGGCCGCCGGCATCCTGCTGGAGGGCGATGAGGAGCCCAAGGGCCTCTTTGGCTGGCTGGGATAATCCCAACAAACGCCCGCCGGGAAAACCGGCGGGCGTTTCCGCGCCCCGTTCAGGCCAGCTCCGCCACGGCCACGTAGACGTTGGAAATCTCGTACCAGACAGCGAAGTCCACGCTCCCCGTCTGGGGCAGGTGGAAGATCTTCTGGAACTCCGTCACCGCCGCCTGGGTGGCGGGGCCGTAGACGCCGTCCGCCGGGGTCTTGGGGATGGCGGGGAAGTTCTCCGCGATGCGGTTGAGCTGGGTTTGTACGGTCCGCACCGCCTCCCCCTCGCTGCCCACGGTCAACACCTCCCCCCCGTAGGACAGGGGGACGCCCTCCACCTTCTCCGCGCTCTTGAGGTAGATCTCCGAGCCGTAGTACTTCCGCAGGATGCTCACCGCGTCCCAGCCCTGCTCCCCCAGAGCCTGGGAGCCCCACTGGCTCAGGCCCTGGCACTGGGTCCGCCGCCCGTCGCAGTACTGGGTGAAGAGGGGCTGGGCGATGCCCTCCTTGGTGACGTAGGTGGTGAAGAGATCGTCCACCACCACGCCGATCTCCTCAAAGATGGTCCGGCCGTGGGAATAGGACTGGTCGAAGGCCGTGGAGCTGGTGATGGTGAAGTCGTAGCCCTTCCCCCGGTACCACTCCGTATAGACCCGGTTCAGGGTGAAGGAAATGATGGCCAGGACATTGGCCTTGATGGCCTCCGTCCGCCAGGTGGAGTAGATTTCGCTGCACGCCACATTCTTTATGTAGTCCTTAAACCGCACCCAGTAATTCTGGGCGGAAGCGTCGTCGGGCCGCCCGGCGTGGACCACCACAAACTCCGGAATCACCGGCTCCGGCAGGACCACCAGGCCCTCCGGCTCCGGCAGGGGCTTGACCTCCGCCTCCTCCGGGCGGCTGGAGGGCTCTCCCCAGAGGGCGTGAGGGGCCAAGAGCACATTGTGTACATTGAAGCCGCCGGACCGGGCCGGGGCCAGGGGGGCCCGCTGGACGGCCCGCCCGGCGGGCAGCAGCTCCACCCCGCCGATGTGGAGGGTCTCCCGCTCCGGGGCGAAGACGGTGACGTTATAGACGGCGTAGGGCCGCTGCTCCGCCGCCCCCTCCTCCACGGACCACTCCATGGGCGGCGCGGGCAGCTCGATAAAGGGTGTCTGGCCCGAGGAATCGGCGGTCACCTCCTCCAGCACCTTCCCGTCCGCGGGGTCCGTGATGCGGACCCGGGCCCCGGGGATGGGGTCCGGGGTCTCCCCCGCCGTGACAAAAATCTGCAAACTGCCTTTGTCCGTATAAGTTGGATTCATAAGGCTGCTCCTCCTTTCCGTATACTATCTTATGCGGGCGGGACCTTCCGGACACCGCCCGGAGCATCGGGACAGGAGGGCTGTATGGAATACATTATCAAATATACGGGGGATATCCTCTCCCTGGGCTATCCCACAGAGCTGCTGGACGCCCAGTTCGCCATCATGGAGCTGGAGGAGGAGTCCCCGGAGCGGCTGCTGGCCCACTGGCAGGTGACCAGCTTCGAGCCCGCCCGGCGGCTCAGCGGGCTGGCGGAGCGGAGCCTGGAGGCGGCCTGCATCCCGCCGGTCCAGCGGAAGACCGGCCTGGGGCTGACGGGACAAGGGGTTCTCATCGGCTTTGTGGACTCCGGCCTGGACCTGCGGCACCCGGAGTTTCTGGGGGAGGACGGCAGCAGCCGCATCGTGGCCCTCTGGGACATGACGGCCCAGGGCACGCCTCCCCGGGGCTTCCTCCACGGGGCCCTCTACACCCGGGCGGAGCTGGCCACCGGGCTGGTGGACTCCGCCGATGAAAACGGACACGGCACCGCCGTCGCCGCCATCGCCGCCGGGCGGAGCGGGGCGGCCCCGGGGGCCTCCATCGCCGCCGTGAAGCTGGCCAGCGCCCGGACCACGGACATCATGCGGGCGGTGAAGTTCCTGCTGGACCAGGCGGAGGAGCGGGGAATGCCCTGTGTGGTGAACCTGAGCTACGGCACCAACTGCGGCTCCCACCAGGGACAGACCCTCTTTGAATCCTACATCGACCAGTCCGCCCAGCGGGGGCGCAGCGTGGTGGTCTGCGCCGCCGGGAACGAGGGCAGCGGGGCCCACCACTTCCGGGGGCGGCTGATCGAGAATGAGACCATCAACGCGGAATTCACCGTCTCCACCCAGCGCCAGCAGATTTACCTCTCCCTCTGGAAGAACTTCGCCGACGACGCGGTGTTCGATCTGGTCCTCCCCAACGGGCAGACTACGGGCCCCCTGACGGAGGGGACCCGGTTCCTCCGCTTCGGCGCTATCCGGGCCGCTATTTTCTACGGCGTGCCCACCCACTACACCGCCACCCAAGAGGTCCTCTTCCTCCTGGACGCCCCGCCCGGGGGGCTGGACGGCCTCTGGAACCTGCGGTGCTTCGGGAAAACCGTGGCCGACGGGCGCTTCGACGTGTGGCTGCCCACCATTGAGGAGGTCAGCGACCGCACCGCCTTCCTCCAGCCGGAGCCGGATTTGACCATCACCCTCCCCGCCACGGCCCTGTACCCCATCTCCGTGGGGGGCTTCCGGGCGGAGACGGAAACCCTCAGCCCCTTCTCCGGCCGGGGAGACCAGGACTGCGCGGGCCGGGTCCTCCTGGACCTGACGGCCCCGGCGGAGTCCGTCCGCTCCGCCAAGCCCGGCGGGGGCTATGACTCCTTCACCGGCACCAGCATGGCGGCCCCCTTCGTCTCCGGGGCGGCGGCGCTGATGATGGAGTGGGGCGTCGTCCAGGGGAACGACCCGTTTCTTTACAATCAGCGGGTCAAGGCGTTTTTGTGCAAGGGGGCCCTCCGCAGCCCCTTCCTGGCATATCCGAATCCCCTCTGGGGCTATGGGCGGCTGAACCTCTGCGGTACCATGAAGGAGCTGGTCCGCCATTTGGAAAGGGGGCTTTGAGCATGGCGCTGTCTCCTGAGGCCACGGCCTTCATCCACGCGCCGGACACCGTGGATTTCGTCACTCGGGCCACCGATGCCTTCTTCGACTATGCACAGCGGTCCGGGGAGGTGGTCATCGGACAGATGCTCTCCGGCCGCTACGTCCTGGGCTACATCAAGGCGGAGAACTTCCACCACCTGGAGGAGGCCCTGGGCACCGCCTTCCTCAGCTCCACCCCGGTGGTGCTGGGGCTTCTGGACCGCCCCGCCCTGGAGGCGGCGGGAATCTCCCAGGTCCAGAGCCAGCCCTACCTGAACCTGAAGGGCCGGGGGGTGCTCATCGGCTTTGTGGACACCGGCATCGACTACACCCAGGGCGTCTTCCGCTATGAGGACGGCAGCAGCCGGATCCGGTACATATACGACCAGACCGCTGAGGGGGAGCCCCCGGAGGGCTTCCTCCTGGGCCGGGAGTACTCCAACGAGGAGATCAACGCCGCCCTGGCCTCCCAGGACCCCTACGCCGTCGTGCCCCAGCGGGACGAGGACGGCCACGGCACCTTTATGGCCTCTGTGGCGGCGGGGCGGCAGACGGAGGACTTCTCCGGCGCGGCCCCGGACGCGGAGATCATCGCCGTGAAGCTGAAAAAGGCCCGGCCCTTTTACCGGGAGCGGTACTGTGTCCCGGCGGACCAGGAGAACGCCTATGAGTCCAGCGCCGTCATGGTAGGCGTGGAGTACATTCTCCACAAGGCCCGAGAGCTGGACCGGCCGGTGGTCATCTGCATCGGCCTGGGCACCAACGCCGGGAGCCACGACGGGGTCAGCGTCTTCGAGGAGTACCTGGGGGGCGCGTCCCTCCAGGCGGGGGTGTGCCTCTGTGCCGCGGCGGGGAACGAGGCGGAGGCCCGGCATCACACCGGCGGCGTCCTCCAGCCCGGGGAAAAGCCGGGGACCGTGGACCTGAAGGTGGGGGAAAACGCCGGGGACATTTACATGGCGGTGTGGAACACCGTGGCGGACCGGCTGTCGGTTTCCCTCCGGTCCCCCTCCGGGGAATTGGTGGGCCGGGTGCCCGCCAAGCCGGGCATCGGCCCCGCCGCCGACGTGAAGCTGGTTCTGGAGGCTTCGCGGGTCCAGATCGAGTACCATTTCCCCGTGGAGGGCAGCGGTGGCCAGCTGACGGTCATCCGCATCCTGGGGGCCACCCCCGGCGTGTGGACCATCCAGCTCCACGGGGATATCCTGCTGAACGGCAGCTACCAGGTGTGGCTGCCCATGACGGGCTTTGTCTCCCCCACGGTGGAGTTTCTGGCGGCCACGCCGGACTACACCGTCACCTGTCCCGCCTCCGCCGTAGGGGTGATCTGCTGCGGGGCCTACGACAGCAACAACAAGAGCCTCTACGCCAAAAGCTCCCGGGGCCCCGCCTGGGACGGACGGGTCCTGCCGGACCTGGTGGCCCCCGGCGTGGGGGTCGGGGGCGTCTATCCCTACGGGCCGGGCCTTATGAGCGGCACCAGCGCGGCGGCGGCGGTGCTGGCGGGGACCTGCGCCCTGCTGCTCCAGTGGGGCATCCGGGAGGGAAACGACCCGGCTATGGGAACGTATCAGATTCGGGCTTACCTCATTCGGGGCTGTCTGCGGAGGCCGGATATGCAGTATCCCAACAATCAATGGGGGTATGGGGCCATCCAGCTGATGCAGACCTTTCACCTGATGCGGGAGCTGTAAACGCAAAGCGGACTGTGCCAACGGCACAGTCCACTTTTTAGAACTATTCTTCATAAACGCGGGCTGCCGGAAGGACGAGGATGTTCCCCGTCAGGCAAGGAGACTTTCTGCGGCAATCCTGACGGATTGCAAGCTCTCATACGTCACACCCTATCCTTCGCCTGGAAGACCGCCCGCATGCCCTTATAGGTCTCGTAGCAGTCCAGCTTGGACACCGTCTCAAAGGGGGCGTGCATGCTCAGCACCGGGACCCCGGCGTCCAGGGTGCTGATGTTCCGGTTCGCCATATACATAGCCACGGTGCCGCCGCCGCCGGCGTCCACCTTGCCAAGCTCCGAAATCTGCCAGATCACGCCCGCCTCATCAAAGAGCCGCCGGACATAGGCCACCGTCTCCGCGTCCGCGTCGGAGGCCCCGGACTTGCCCCGGGCCCCGGTGTACTTGCACAGGCCCACGCCGTAGTTCAGCTGGGACTCGTTCCGCTTCTCGAACACGTCGGGGTAATTGGGGTCATAGGCCGCCGTCACGTCGGCGCTGAGGCAGAAGGACTTGGAAAAGCACTCCCGGAGGGCCGCGCCCTGGGCGGCGCACAGGTCTTCAATAAACGTGTCAAAGGCGGCGGACTGCATGCCCGTCACGCCGTCGGAGCCGATTTCCTCCTTGTCCGCCAGGATGCACACGGCGGTCCTCTCCGGCGTCTCCCCCAGGTCCAGCAGGGCCTTGAGGGCGGCGTAGGCGCAGACCCGGTCGTCGTGGCCATAGGCCCCGATCATAGAGCGGTCCAGGCCGATGTCACAGGCCTTCACCGCCGGGACGGCCTCCAGCTCGGCGGAGCTGAGGTCGTCCTCCACCATGCCGTATTTCTCGTGGAGCAGCTTCATGACAGCCAGCTTCACCCGGCCGGACTCCTCCTCGTTCCCGATGGGCTCGCTGCCCAGCAGCAGGTTCAGCGTCTCGCCGGGAACGGCCTCCGCCAGGGGCTTCTTGTTCTGGGCGGCCCCCAGGTGGGGCAGCAGGTCCGTGATGACCAGCCGGGGCTCCCCCTCCTCCTCGCCGATGCGGACCGTTACCTTTGTCCCGTCCTTCAGAATCACCACGCCGTGGAGGGCCAGGGGGATGGTCACCCACTGATACTTGCGGATGCCGCCATAATAGTGGGTCTTGAAATAGGCCAGTTCGCTGTCCTCATAGAGCGGATTGGGCTTCAGGTCCAGCCGGGGAGAGTCGATGTGGGCCGCCGCCAGCTGGACGCCCTCCGCCAGGGACTTCCGGCCGATGTGGGCCAGCATGACCGCCTTGCCCCGGTTGCAGGCATAGAGCTTATCCCCGGGCTTCACGTCCATCCCCGGCGCATAGGGCCGGTAGCCCGCTTCCTCCGCCAGGCGGATGGTCTCCCCGGCGCAGAGGCGCTCTGTCTTACTCACGTCCAGAAAGCGCTTATAGCCGGCGCAGTAGTCCTCCATTTCCACCCGGCCAGCATCGGTGAGCAGGTCGTAGCCGTTCTTTTTCCCAGAGAGGAGCTGCTTTTTCAGCTCCTTAAATTCGGATTTTTCCATAAAGCGTTACCTCCTAATATGATCCGTGCCGCTTCTCCTCCTGGACCGCTTCCACCAGGCGCTCAAAGAACAGCTGCGCATCCCGGCAGAACTCCTCCGGAGATTCCGTGGCGTTATTCAGCTCGCAGTCGCACTTGCTCCGGTAGTATTCGTCCTGCTTCTGCGCGCCGATGCGCAGGCGGGCGTACTGCTCCGTAATGTGGTCCCGGGCCATGATGCGCTTCACCCGAAGCTCCGTGGGAGCCGTCACGGCCACCGTGCGGTCGCAGAGGCGGTCCAGGCCGCTCTCGAAGAGGTTGATGGCGTCCAGGGCGCAGAGCCCCTCGGCGGCCTCCACCAGGGCCTCCAGCTCCGGGAGGAGGAAGCGGTAGACGATGGCGTTCAGCTGGTCCAGCCGGTCCCGCTTGGCGAAGACCTCCTGCCCCAGCTTCTGCCGGTTCAGCCGGCCCTCGGCGGTGAAGACCCCGGGGAAGCGCACGTTGATGGCGTTTTTAAAGTCCTCGCTGTCGTTCAGCACCTGATGATAGACCGCGTCGCAGTCGATGATGGCGCCTCCCAGGTCCCGGATGGCCTGGAGGGCGCTGCTCTTTCCCGCGCCGGTGCCGCCGGTGACCCCCAGGATGATCCGCTGACTGTCCGCATTGATGATGTGGAAGCCCGCGGCCTTTTTCAGCCGGTTGCCGATGGCCAGGCCCAGCCCCCGGTTGTCCGGGCACTGGGCGAAGATCTCCTTCACCTCGCTGCTGTCGAAGCGCCGCAGGGACTCGAAGACCCGCTGGGCCTGGACCTGCTTGTCGCTGCAGGGGCCCAGGGTATGGACCACCTGCTGGGTAAAGAGATGGGCGTACTCGTCAAAGCAGAGAATGCCGGAATCCGGGCCCGCCCGCTCCGCGATCTTCCGGGCGGAATTCATGGGAGCGCCGGTGACCACCGTCACCGGGGCCTTGGGGGCGTAGTGGCGGTATTTCATGCCCGGCGCGCCGGGCCGCTCGTCCGCCCGAAGGGAGGCCGCCACGGCCCGGTCCACGTCGACATGGCCTATGAGCCGCTCAATGTCCTCCACCGGCAGTCCGCCGGGACGGAGAAGCCGGGGCGGTTCCCGGGTCAGGTCCAGTACGGTGGACTCCACGCCCACGGAACAGGGGCCGCCGTCGATCACCATATCTACCCGCCCCCCCACGTCCTCCAGCACGTCCTGGGCCGTGGTGCAGCTGGGCCGGCCGGAGGTGTTGGCGCTGGGGGCGGCGATTGCCATACCCGCCTCCCGGATGATGGCCAGGGTAACGGGATGGTTGGGACAGCGGACCCCCACGGTGTCCAGACCCGCCGTGGTCTCGTTGGGGACCGTGGGCTGGCGCTTGAGGATCATGGTCAGGGGTCCCGGCCAGAACTTTCTCGCCAGCGTATAGGCCACCGGGGGGATATCCGCGCAGTACCGGGGCAGCCACTGGGCCCCGGTGACGTGGAGGATCAGGGGATTATCCTGGGGCCGGCCCTTCACCTCGAAAATACGCCGGACGGCGGCGGGGTTGGACCCGTCGGCTCCCAGGCCGTACACCGTCTCCGTGGGGATGCCCACCAGGCCCCCCTCCCGGAGGATCTTGGCGGCGGCGGAGATTTTGTCCTCGATCTCCTTCTGCTGTCCCTTCGTGTCCCGCAAGTCATAATATATCGTTTGCATTTCGTTCGCCTCTATCTCTCCGTTCGGGCTTTCGCCCGCGTTTTCCACCACAAAACCGTCTCGCGCGCCGCCCACGCCAGGGCCCCCAGGCACAGCGGCAAAAGCAGCAGGGCGCAGATTCCCGCAATGTCCGCGTCCTCGGCGGCATAGGGGTTTTCCGCTCTCCCATAGCGGGCCGCATACAGCGTTCCCCGCAGCCAGGCCCAGGCCAGCAAAGCCTCCAGCCCCGCCAGGGCCGCCGTCACCGCCGCGCCCGCCGCCCGGGCCATGCGCCGTGCCGCCCGCTTCACGCCCCGCCGCCTTTCAGCCGCTCCGCCGTGTCCGCCGTAACCAGGGCGTCGATGATTTCATCCAAATCGCCGTTCAGCACCGCGTCCAGCCGGTACACCGTCAGTCCGATCCGGTGCTCCACTACCTGGCTCTGGAGGAAGCGGTAGGTCCGCACCTTCTCGCTGCGCCACGCGCCGCCCACCTGGTTTCTCCGCTCTGAGGCGGCGGCGGCGTCCTGCTTTTCCCGTTCCCGCTGATAGAGCCGGGAGCGGAGGACCCGCATGGCCTTGTCCCGATTCTTATACTGGCTCCGCTCGTCCTGGCAGGTCACCACCGTCCCCGTGGGCAGATGGGTGATGCGGATGGCGGACTCCGTTTTGTTGATGTGCTGTCCCCCCGCGCCGGAGGAGCGGTAGGTGTCGATCTGCAGGTCCTTGGGGTCGATGTCCACGTCCACCTCCTCCGCCTCCGGCAGCACCGCCACGGTAGCGGTGCTGGTCTGAATGCGGCCGCTGGACTCGGTTTCAGGGACCCGCTTTACCTGGTGGACGCCGCTCTCGAATTTCAGGCGGGAGAACACGTCCTCCCCCTCGATGAGTACGCCGCACTCCTTGACGCCGCCCAGCTCCGTCTCGCTGGCGCTGAGGACCTCCGTCCGCCAGCCCCGGCGCTGGGCGTACATGGTGTACATCCGCAGCAGCTCCCCGGCGAAGAGGGCCGCCTCCTCGCCGCCCACGCCGGCACGAATCTCCAAGATGACGTTCCGTCCGTCGTTGGGGTCCCGGGGCAGAAGCAGCCGCTTCAGCTCCCCCCGGAGGCGCTCCGCCTCCTCCCTGGCGGCGGACAGCTCCTCCTGGGCCAGGGCCTTCAGCTCCGGGTCACGGAGAAGGGCCTCCGCCTCCTCCCGGCGGCGCTCCGCCGCCTCCAGGGCCCCGGCGGCCTCCACCACCGGCGTCAGCTCCTTGAGCTCCCGCTGGATGGCCGCCAGCCGCCCCCCTCCGCCGTAGACGGCGGGGTCCGCCAGCTGGGCCTCCAGATCCTCCTTCCGCACCGCCAGCTCTTTTAGTCTTTCCAGCATAGCATGTCTCCTCGGGAAAAATATAATCAAATCGAGTCCTTGAAACCGGAAAAACTACCGTCCGTTGGTCTGCAAAAATTCCTGGGTCTGGCGGAGGAACTCCTCCTGCCAGAAGGCATAGCCCACGGAGCCGCTCCGCAGGGACACCGCCGTCCGGTGCCCGCAGGGGGTGTAGCGGTCCATCTGCTCGAAAATCTCCTCGTTCTTGTCCTCACAGCCCCGGGTCAGCACATAGGAGGCGTTGCGGATGTGCTTCCCGTTCTCCTTCAAAAAGCTCCGCACCACGGAGCTGCACCGCCCCGCCCATACCGGAGACCCCACGATTACCAGGCGGTAGTCCGTCAGGGGAAACCGGGCGGTACACTTCACAGCCGGCAGGGTCCGGCGCATGGCGTCCACGCCGCACCGGAGCCAGCCGCCCCAGCCGCTGCGGTCCACATTGTCCTGGAGCTCCGCCAGCTCCGCCCCCAGGGCCTGGGCGATTTCCTCCATGGCTTTTTTCGTGTTCCCCGTCCGGGAATAGTACACGCACAGCACGTTGTTCCATGCCACTTGGCGTTCATCTCCTTTGGTTCAGTCGAACAATGCCGTCTTTACCACGGCAAAGGCCTCTCTCAAATAGTAGTTGGCGGTGAGCCACCACCAGGGCAGCTCCGCCGGGACGTCGATGGTCCGCAGGCCCTGCTTCCGCGCAATCATATGGGCCCGGAAGCAGTGGAAGTCGTTGGTCACCACGGCGATCACCGCCGTCTCCGTGTCCAGGCCGTACTCCTCCAGCAGCGCCTTGGAGAACCGGAAGTTCTGAGCGGTGTTGGCGGACTTCTCCTCCAGGAGGAGGCGGGAGTTTTCCGCCCCGTCTTCGCTCCACAGCGCCCGGCGCATGGCTTCCGCCTCGGAAATGGCCTCCCCGGGCCCCTGTCCTCCGGACAGGACCACCGGTATGTCCGGGCGTGTTTCCAGATAGTCCTCCGCCGCCCGGATGCGGCTCCACAGCGCCGCCGACGGCTCCTCGCCGTTGACCCCGGCCCCCAGGACGATCACCGCGTCCACGGGAACGGCGGAGTTGTCCGCCTCTCCCCGGAAGACGACGGCGGTTTCAATCCCCGCCAGGGCCGCCAGCCCCAGGGCCAGTCCCGCAAAGAATATCCGTTCGCAAACCTTCCCGGCCCGGGAGCGCCGCCCCCAGCGGACCACGAACATTCCCGCGGCCCAGGCCGCCGCCGTCCCCAGCAGCAGCCAGCCGGTGAAGCGCATCCCGTTAGGGACAACCGCCAGGCCCAGCCCTGTCAGGGCCAGCAGCGCTATGCAGATATAAGGGAGTTTCTTTCCCATAATTCTCCTTTGTAAAGCCGAAGCGTCACGCCTCCCCGGCCTCCTCGCTGAGCTGTTCCCAGCGCTCATAGAGGGCGTCCAGCTCTCCCTGGGCGGCCTCCCGCTCCGCCGTCAGCTCCGTCAGCTTTTCATAGTCGCAGGCGGCGGCCTCCATGTCCGCCTCCAGGGCGGAAATCCGTTCCTCCGCCCTGGCGATGTCCCGCTCGCAGATGGTCAGCTGCCGCCTGGCGTTCTGCTGGGCCCGGTTGCCCCGGACGGGGCGCTCGGCCTTTTCCTTCGCGGGCTTCGGCGGCTCGGCCTTTTCCGCCGCCTCCTGGGCCTTCATCTGCCGGTACTGGGTGAAGCCCATGGGGTAATCCGTAATCGTCCCGTTCGCCAGCTCCCAAATCCGGGTGGCGAAGCGGTTGATGAAATAGCGGTCATGGCTGACGAACAGCAGCGCCCCGTCATAGCTCTCCACCGCCTCCTCAATCCACTCCCGGGAGGCGATGTCCAGGTGGTTCGTGGGCTCGTCCAGAATGAGGAAGTTGATTTCCCCGTCCATCAGCATGCAAAGGCGCAGACGGCTCTGCTCCCCGCCGGAGAGGACGGACACGGGCTTGAACACGTCTTCCCCCCGGAAGTCATAGGACGCCAAGCGGTTCCGGGCGCTCTGGGCGGAGAGGCCCCGCTTGGAGGACATCATATTCTCCACCAGGTTCCAGTCCGGGTGGTCGAAGCGGATGATCTGGGGCAGGTAGGCGGGCTTCGCCTGGGGCCCCAGCTTGATGCGCCCGTCGTCGGGGTACAGCTCCCCCATAATCATCTTGATGAGGGTGGATTTCCCCGTGCCGTTGTCTCCGATCAGGGCGATCCGCTCGCCTCCCTCGATCTTCAGGGTGATGCTGTCAAATAAATGCTTGTCCCCATAGGACTTCGCCAGATTCCGAATCCCCAGCAGCTCGTCCCCGTGGAACTCGGCGGTGGAAAAGCGGGCGTCCATCTTCCGGGCCTTGGTGGGCTTGGCGGTGGTGCGCATCCGCTCGATGCGGCGCTCGATATTGACGGCCCGGCGGTAGGTCTTGTCCATGCCCATGAAGGCCCAGAGGCGCAGCTGCTCCGCCGCCTTCTCCAGCTGTTCAATCTTCGCCTGTTCCTTCTGGTACTGCTTCAGCCGCTCCTGATAGCGGCGCTCCTTCTCCACGGCGTAAAAGCTGTAGTTCCCGCTGTAGAACTCCGCCCTGCCGTTCTCGATTTCAATGACCCGGGTGACCACCCGGTCCAGGAAATAGCGGTCGTGGGAAATGGCCACCACGGTGCCCCGGAAGCCCCGGATATACTCCTCCAGCCACTCCGTGGCGTGGAGGTCCAGGTGGTTCGTAGGCTCGTCCAGCAGCAGAATGTCCGTGTCCTCCAGGATGAGCCGCCCCAGGTTCACCCGGGTCTTCTCCCCGCCGGAGAGGCTGTCGAAGAGCTGCTGCCGCTGCTCCTGGGAAATGGAGAGGCCGTTGGCGATTTTATTCACGGCCACGTCGGTATCATAGCCTCCGAAGACCTCGAACCGCTCGGCCAGGGACCCATAGCGCCGCAGCAGCGCCGGGTCCGTCTCCCCCGCCGCCATGCGGCCCTCCAGGGCCTCCATCTCCTTCGCCAGGCTCTCCAGCCGGGCAAAGGCGGAGCGCAGCACGTCCTCCACGGTGTACCCCGCCGGGTAGACGGGAATCTGGGAAATCAGCCCCAGCCGCCGTCCCTGGCCCACGGAGACCCGGCCCTCGTCGGGCTCCAGCTCCTGGGTCAATATGCGAAAGAGGGTAGTTTTGCCCGCGCCGTTCCGGCCCAGCAGGCCCACCCGCTCTCCCTGGTCGATCTGAAAGGTCAGGCCGTCCAGGACGTTGTGCCCTACCTCAAAGGACTTGACCAGGGAGTTTACCTGTATCTCAATCATAGCGCTTTATCGTTCATTCTCCAAATTTATTGTTCTTGCAGCCGCTCCACCAGCCAGCCGAATTTCATGGCGTGGGAAGCCTTCACCAGCATGACCGTTCCCGGCCCCAGCTGCCGCCGGAGCTCCGGAAGGGCCTCCTCTTTCGTCGGGAAGTACAGCACGGATCCGCCGCTGAGGGCCACGCCGTCGGCGGTCTTGCCCGCCAGCTCTCCGCTGCCGATGGCAAACACCAGGTCGATTCCCAGCATGGCGGCCAGGGCCCCCATGTTGTAGTGGGCCCGGTTTTTCAGCTCCCCCAGCTCCCCCATGTCTCCCAGGACGGCCACCCGCTTGTCGCACTCCGTCCGGGCCAGGATTTCCAGCGCCGCCGCCACGGACTGGGGGTTGGCGTTGTAGCAGTCGTCCAGCAGCATCCGCCGCGACCGCAGGCGGAGGACCCGCATCCGGCTGCCCGACGGGACATAGGAGGCCGCCCCCCGGGCAATTTCCTCCGGACTGAGGCCCAGGGCCTCTCCCACCGCCACGGCGATGGCGGCGGCGTAGGCCATGTGCTCCCCGGGGGCGGGGATGTCCAGCGGATACCGCTCCTTCTCCGTCACCACGGTGCAGCGGATGCCCTCCACGCCGTGGTCGGCGATTTCCGTAATCTGGGCCTGGCAGTGTTCCGACTTGCCGCAGCGGACGGTGCGGAAGGGCTCCGCCACGGTGTTCAGCAGGGCGTCGTCGCCGTTCAGAACCGCCAGGCCGTCCTTCTTCAGGTGGGTGAAAATCTCGCACTTGGCTTTCAGGATGCCCTCCCGGCTTCCCAAATACTCGATGTGAGCGTCGCCGATGTTGGAGATGACGGCGACGTCCGGCTTTACCATTTCAGTGAGGTACTCGATCTCCCCAAAGTGGTTCATGCCGGTCTCGATCACCGCCGCCTGATGCTCGGAGGTCAGGCCCAGCAGGGTCAGGGGGGTTCCCACGTCGTTGTTGTAGTTCTCCGGGGTCTTCCAGACCCGGAGCTTCGCCCCCAGCACGGCGGCGATCATCTCCTTGGTGGTGGTCTTCCCCACGCTGCCGGTGACCTGGATCACCGGGATGGAAAACCGGTCCCGGCAGGCAGAGGCCAGGGACTTGAGGGCCAGGCGGGTGTCCGGGACCCGGATGTAAAATTTATCCTCCCGGAGCGTCTCCGGCACGCGGGCGCAGAGGCATCCCGCCGCGCCGGCGCCCAGGGCCGCGTCGATAAAGTCATGCCCGTCGAACCGCTCTCCCACCCAGGGCAGGAACAGGCAGCCGGGGGTCAGCTTGCGGCTGTCGGTGCAGACCGCGGCGACGGCGGGGGCGTTCTCTCTGGGATTCAGCCACACGCCGTCCACGGCGTCGGCAATTTGGCGGGCAGTCATGGGCTCCATTCCATCGTCCTCCTCACGCCCCGCGGGGGAGCGTGCTTTCTCTTTATGATTTATGTATCAGCGGCGCTTGACAGCAAGGGACAGCCGCACAATCTCCTCGCACAGGTCGCCGTAGCTCATGCCCACGGCGGCGGCCTCCTGAGGCACGAAGCTGGTGGGGGTCATCCCCGGCAGGGAGTTGGCCTCCAGACACCAGAGCTTCCCGTCCTTGTCCAGCATCATGTCCGTCCGGGAGTACACCTGAAGCCCCAGGGCCTTGTGGGCCCGGAGGGCCAGCTCCCCGGCGGCAGCGGCCTCCGCCTCCGTCAGCGGGGCGGGACAGACCTCCCGGGCGCCGCCCTTCTGGTACTTGGCGGCGTAGTCGAAGTCCTTTCCGGCGGGGGTGGTCTCCACGGCGGGCAGGGCCCGGTCCCCCAAGACCGCCACCGTCAGCTCCCGGCCATAAATCCGCTCCTCCCAAATCACCTCGCCGCCGAATTGGCGGACCTTCATCAGCGCCTCCCGCAGCTCGTCACGGTCCTCCGGCAGGAAGACTCCCAGGGAGGACCCGCCGGTGGTGCATTTGACGACACAGGGCATGGGCAGCTCCTGGGCCAGGCGGCAGGCCTCCTCCGGCTTGTATTCCAGCACGCCCCACCGGGGCGTGGGGATTCCCTCGGCGGTCATGACCCGCTTGCTTACCGCCTTGTCCATGGCGACGCCCGAGGCCAGATACCCGGACCCGGTGTAGGGCACGCCCAGCAGCTCCAGCGCGGCCTGGATTCTTCCGTCCTCCCCGTCCTGGCCGTGGAGGCCCAGGAACACGACGTCCGCCCGCTGGCACAGCTCCAGCACGTTGGGCCCGAAGACCCGGGGGCTCTGGTCCTTCCGGCTCCGGCGGACGGCCTCCAGGTCCGGGGCCGTGGTTTCGATTTTCGCGTCGGGGCACAGGCCGTCCGCCGCGTCGAAGAGGGTCTCCGGGTCCTCCGGAAGCTCCTCCAACCCTAAGAACAAATCTACCAAAATGGCCCGGTGGCCCCTTTCCCGCAGCGCGCGGCAGACGTCGGCGCCCGTCACCAGGGAGACGGCCCGCTCGGTGGAGAGGCCCCCGGCCAATACGACGATCTTCATGCAGTATCCTCCAGCTATGGTAATACTTTCATCTTATTATAATCCGTTATAGTTTAGCACAAGCGGCCCGTGAATACAACCGGCAAAACGCTTTTTTTACATTCCGGCCCCAAATCCGGGAAAGGACTTGACATGGACCATACTCCATATGATACACTGAATGCCAAATGCTTCCCCTGTGGAACGACGGAAAACGAACGGTAAAGGAGAACAACTATTATGGCTGAAACGTCCAAGGTCTACTTCGCGGACTTCCGCTGCCCCAGCTGGCGGGAGAACCTGCCCCAGAAGCTGGCCCGCCTGATGATGACCGCCGGCTTCGGCGAGATCGACATGGAGGACAAATTCGTCGCTATCAAGATGCACTTCGGCGAGCCGGGCAACCTGGCCTACCTCCGGCCCAACTGGGCCAAGGCCGTGGCGGACCTGGTGAAATCCAAGGGCGGCAAGCCTTTCCTGACGGATGCCAACACCCTGTATGTCGGCGGGCGGAAGAACGCCCTGGACCACATTGAGTCCGCCTATGTCAACGGCTTCACTCCCTATTCCACCGGCTGCCACGTCCTCATCGCCGACGGGCTGAAGGGCACGGACGAGGTTTGCGTCCCCGTGGAGGGCGGCGAGTATGTGAAGGAGGCCAAAATCGGCCGGGCCGTCATGGACGCGGACGTGTTCGTCAGCCTCACCCACTTCAAGGGCCACGAGCAGGCGGGCATGGGCGGCGTGCTGAAAAACATCGGCATGGGCTGCGGCTCCCGGGCGGGCAAGATGGAGCAGCACAACTCCGGCAAGCCCTTCGTGAAGGAGAAAAAGTGCATCGGCTGCCGGGCCTGCGCCAAAATCTGCGCCCACGGCGCGCCCCAGTTCGGCGCGGACGGCAAGGCCTCCATCGACATGGACAAGTGCGTGGGCTGCGGCCGGTGCCTGGCGGTCTGCCCCAAGGACGCCATCGACTGCCTCTATGACGAGGCCCCCACCATCCTGAACAAGAAAATCGCCGAGTACACCAAGGCCGTGGTGGACGGGCGGCCCTGCTTCCACGTCTCCCTGGTGCTGGACATCTCCCCCAACTGCGACTGCCACGGGGAGAACGACGTGCCCATCGCCGCGGACGTGGGCATGTTCGCCTCCTTCGACCCCGTGGCCCTGGACCAGGCCTGCGCCGACGCGGTGGTGGCCCAGCCCCCGCTGCCGGGCTCCGTGCTGTTTGACGAGGGCTTCAACTGTAACTGCGGCGACGTCTTCCAGGCGGCCCACCCGGATACCCACTGGCAGTCCTGCCTGGAGCACGCGGAAAAGCTGGGGCTTGGGTCCCGGAAGTACGAGCTCATTAAAATCTGACCAATGCATCGAAAGAGGCGCGGCTGAAAGCCGCGCCTCTTTTTCCGGTTCTATCCGTCTCCTCCTCCTCATACAATGCGGTATCACGACCGAGAGGTGGACAACATGACGACAAAGAATGAAGTGCTGCTGGAGGGCCTGGCCCTGGGGGAGCCGGAGTGGTCCCACGAAAACCACGGGGCGCAGTTCTATCGCTTATATCTCCAGGTCCCCCGGCTCAGCGGCCAGGTGGACCTGCTGCCGGTGCTGCTGCCCGGGGGCCTGGCCGCCCAGGCGGCGGAGGGACGGCTCCTCCGCATCCAAGGCCAGCTCCGCTCCTTCAACAACCGCAGCGGCGTGGGCAGCCGCCTGGTGCTGACGGTCTACGCCCAGGAGCTCCAGCCGGGACTGGACGAGCCCCAGAACCAAATCACCCTCTCCGGCGCGCTGTGCAAGCCTCCTATTTTCCGCCGGACCCCCCTGGGGCGGAGCATCTGCGACCTGATGCTGGCGGTCCCCCGGCGCTATGGACGGGCGGACTACCTGCCGGTTATCGCCTGGGGCCAGCTGGCGGTGAAGGCCAGCCGCCTTCGGGTGGGGGACCCCCTGGCCCTGGAGGGGCGGGTCCAGAGCCGTACATACCACAAAACCCTGGAGTCCGGAGAGACGGAGGAGCGGACGGCCTATGAGGTCTCTATGATGCGCCTGCTGGATCCGGAGGAACCGGAGGCATGAAAACGGGGCGAGGGCCCTCCGCTTACTGCGGAGGGCCCTCGCCCCGTTAAAAGGAAAAGGAAGGAATCAAAGCAGTCACAGGAAGCTTATCAGGTTGAAGGCCAAGATCAGGCCGGAGAACACGATGGACACGGTGGAGCACAGCTTAATGAGGATGTTCAGGGAGGGACCGGAGGTGTCCTTGAAGGGGTCGCCCACGGTGTCGCCCACCACCGCCGCCTTGTGCTGGTCGGAGCCCTTGCCGCCGTGATGCCCGGTTTCAATGTACTTTTTCGCGTTGTCCCAGGCGCCGCCGGCGTTGGACATGAACACGGCCATGGCAAAGCCGGAGACGGACACGCCGCCAAGCAGCCCCACAACGCCGGTGGGCCCGAGAATCAAGCCCGTGATGATGGGCACCACAATGGCCAGCACGGCGGGGGTCACCATCTCATGGAGCGCGCCCTTGGTGCACAGGCCCACGCAGGAGGCGTAGTCCGGCTCGGCCTTGTACTCCATGATGCCGGGGATTTCCTTGAACTGGCGGCGGACCTCCACCACGATGGACTGGGCCGCCTTCTGCACGGCGTTCATGGTCTCGGCGGTGAAGACGAAGGTCAGCATGGCGCCGATGAAGAGGCCGACCAGGACGGTGGGGCTGGTGAGGGTGAAGTTCAGGATCTCGTCGGTGTTGTCCTGGACGATGTTGACATAGCTGACCAGCAGGGCCAGGGCGGTGAGGGAAGCGGAGCCGATGGCGAAGCCCTTGCCGGTGGCGGCGGTGGTGTTGCCCAGGGAGTCCAGGGCGTCGGTCCGCTGGCGGACGGTCTCCGGCAGGCCGCTCATTTCCGCGATGCCGCCGGCGTTGTCGGCCACGGGGCCGTAGGCGTCCGTCGCCAGGGTGATGCCCAGGGTGGAGAGCATGCCCACGCCCGCGATGCCGATGCCGTAGAGCCCACGGTTGAAAGCGGCGGTGAAGTGGCCCGCACCGTCCACGATCTGAACGGCGCCTCCGGCGGCGAAGTAGCTCACCAGCACGGCCACGGCCACGATGATGATGGAGGTCATGGTGGATTTCAGGCCCAGGGAGACGCCGCCGATGATGATGGTGGCGGAGCCGGTCTCGGAGGCCGCCGCCAGCTCCTGGGTGGGCTTATAGGTATCGGAGGTGTAGTACTCGGTGAAGTAGCCGATGGCACAGCCGCCGATGAGGCCGCAGAGAATGGCGATGTACACGCCCCAACTGCCAAGAATCCAGTAGGTCAGGGGGGCCGCCAGCACGGCCGCCAGCACGGCGGCGGTGTAGGTGCCGGTGCGGAGGCTCTTCAGCAGGGACTCCTGGGTGGCGTCCTCCTTGGTCTTCACCAGGAAGGAGCCGAAGATGGAGCAGATGATGCCGCAGACCGCCAGGGCCACGGGGAGCAGCATGCCGTTCCAGCCGTAGCCGCCCACGGCGCCCAGGGCAAAGGTGGCCAGGATGGAGCCCACATAGGACTCGTAGAGGTCCGCGCCCATGCCGGCCACGTCGCCCACGTTGTCTCCCACGTTGTCGGCGATGGTGGCGGGGTTCCGGGGGTCGTCCTCGGGGATGCCGGCCTCGACTTTGCCCACCAGGTCCGCGCCCACATCGGCGGCCTTGGTGTAGATGCCGCCGCCCACCCGGGCGAACAGCGCCATGAAGGACGCGCCCATGCCGTTCATGACCATGATGTTGCCCAGGGCCACAGGGTCGTTGACGCCGAAGGCGTAGCGCAGCAGGAAGAACCACATGGTGATGTCCAGCATGCCCAGGCCCACCACGGTGAAGCCCATGACGGAGCCGGAGGAGAAGGCCACCCGCAGGCCCTTGTTCAGGCTCTCGGAGGCGGCCTGCGCGGTGCGGGCGTTGGAGTTGGTGGCAATTTTCATGCCGATGAAGCCCGCCAGCATGGAGAAGATGCCGCCGGTGACGAAGGCGAAGGGGGTGAACTTGGAGAGCATCTTGCCTCCGGTGGCGAAGGCGATGACCAGAAGAATGACGAAGACCACGATGAAGACCTTAAACACCGTGGTGTACTGCTGTTTTAGGTAAGCGTTTGCGCCGGAGCGGATGTTTGCCGCGATTTTACGCATTTTTTCGCTGCCTTCTGAGTAAGACAGCACTTTTTTTGCCTGTACAACGGCAAAAAGTCCGGCGACCAGAGCGCCTATGAAACCGATCCAAAACAAGTTTTCCATCAATTTCTCTCCTCCTTTTGGTTTTTCATCGCTTGAGTAAGTAGCCTTATTGTAACATATCAGAACATTTTTTCAATAGACTAATCCGATTTTTCTTACGCAAACGTTGTATTTCTTACATTTATACAAATGTAACCCAGAAAATATGGGCACTTTGCTCTAGTATTCGGGAAAATTTTCGTAAATTTGCCCATTTTATAGCGCAAATTCTGACATTTCTATCACAATCTCGTCAGTCTCGCCTAACTCAACTCCCAAAAATTTCATTAGTTTACGCAAAGTTCTAATTTCTTTGCGTACTTTTTTGCGTACTGCCCGGCGGACGCCCCTTCACCGCTGCGGACTCTGCGGGCTTTTATGCAAAAAACTCCCCCTGGGCAAACGTTTGCCCAGGGGGGAGGGAGGAGTTTTATATATTTTCAATAAACCAGGCGAAAATCGGTGAAAACCCAGCGGTCCTCCACAAACGCGTAAGGAAAGGACCAGCTCTCCAGGCCCACCACGGTCTCCCGGTCCTCGCCCAGCAGGTCCACCGTCACGTTGATGAAGTAGAGGCCGTCCTCCAGCCGCTCCACCTCCACCTGGACCTGGCCCTTCCCGGCGTCCCGGTCCCGGCTGTCCCCGGCGGCATAAAGCACGCCGTTCACGTCCCGGTATTGGATCCGGGCGCTCCCTCCGTCCAGCAGGCGGTCCGCCAGCTCCTGGGAGAAGACGCCCCGCAGATAGGTCCGCAGGTCCTCCAGCTCCTCCATGCCCTCCATGTCCACCCGGTAGTAAGCCCTGCCGTTCACCGTGAGGGCTTCCCCGACAGTGGGCAGAGGAGCCAGGTCGAACCAGCCATAGACCCGCTGGGCCCGCTCGTAGGCCGCCAGAACCTCCTCCTCCGGCATGGGCCGGGCCGAGGACTCCACCATGGAAGAGGTCATGTTTTCCACCCGCGCCGCCGGCGCGGAATCGGACCGGGCGGCGGAGACCGGCGCGGAGGCGGAAGCCGCTTCCCCGGCGGGCGCGGCGCAGCCCGTCAGCAGCAGCGCGGACAACAGCGCAGACAGCATTTTTCGCATAGTGCGCCCCCTTTCCAGATCCTGCCGGTCCCGGCTCCCCGAAAACGGGCCGTCCGCCTCCGGGAGCCATTCCTTAGTATAAATGTATCATATCCAACGGCAAAACGCCATGAAAATTTTCCATAAAAACCACGATTTTTCGCGGTTATTTTTGACATGCTCATACAGCGCCGCCGGAGAACCGGAAGCGCCTTCCCGGCCTGCGGTTGGAACAGACGGCGTTCGCTTTGCCAAAGGCGGGGCCCGGAGATTATGGCGGCCGGGCGGCTGCGTATTTTCGTGGATTTTTCCCAAAAAAGAGATTGCATTTCCAGAGCGCTTTCCTTATAATCAAGGGAACAACTTAAGAAGAGGGTGTTACCACCATGCGCACCGATCAAAAGCTGAACATGACCATGCTCTGCGATTTTTACGAGCTGACCATGGGCAACGGCTATTTCCAGGCGGGCTTTCAGGACCGCACAACCTATTTCGACGTGTTCTTCCGGGACGTGCCGGACAAGGGGGGCTTCGCCATCTGCGCGGGCCTGGATCAGCTCATCGGCTATATCCTGGACCTGCACTTCGACGAGGAGGACATCGCCTACCTCCGGGGACGGAACCTGTTCTCCGAGGAGTTTCTGGCCTACTTGAAGGACTTCCGCTTCACCGGCGACATCTGGGCAATCCCCGAGGGGACCCCCATCTTCCCCCAGGAGCCTGTCGTGACGGTCCGTGCCCCCGCCATCCAGGCCCAGCTCATCGAGACGTTTACGCTGCTGGCCATCAACCACCAGAGCCTCATCGCCACCAAGGCCAACCGCATCGTCCGGGCGGCCCAGGGGCGGACGGTGCTGGAATTCGGCTCCCGCCGGGCCCAGGGCACCGACGGGGCCATCACCGGGGCCCGGGCGGCGTATATCGGCGGCTGCGCCGGGACGGCCTGCACCATCTCCGACCAGCTCTACAACGTGCCCGCCGGGGGCACCATGGCCCACGCCTGGGTCCAGATGTTCGACACCCAGTACGAGGCGTTTGAAACGTACTGCAGGCTCTACCCCCACAACGCGACGCTGCTGGTGGACACCTACAACACCCTGAAATCCGGCGTGCCTGACGCCATCCGGGCCTTTGACGCGGTGCTGAAGCCCCTGGGCATCAAGCAGTGCGGCATCCGCCTGGATTCCGGCGACATCGCCTACCTCACCCAAAAGGCCCGGAAGATGCTGGACGGCGCGGGCTGGACGGAGTGCCGGATCTCCGCCTCCAACTCCCTGGACGAATATATCATCCGGGATCTGCTGATCCAGGGGGCCCAGGTGGACCTGTTCGGCGTGGGCGAGCGGATGATTACCGCCAGCAGCCAGCCGGTCTTCGGCGGGGTGTACAAGCTGGTGGCCCTGGAGGACGGGGCGGGAACGGTGATTCCCAAGATCAAGGTCAGCGAAAACGTGGACAAGATCACCAATCCCCATTTCAAAAAGGTCTACCGCATTTTTGACAAGGCCACCGGCAAGGCCGAGGCGGATTATATCGCCGTCTGGGACGAGCAGGTGGACGAGAGCCGGAGCCTGGAGCTCTTCGATCCCCGGGCCACCTGGAAGCGGAAGACTTACACGAACTTCACCGCGAAGCCCCTCCAGGTCCCCATATTCCAGGGCGGCAGGCTGGTGTATGAGCGGCCCGGCCTCAAGGAAATCCAAGCCTACTGCAAGGAGCAGGTGGAGACCCTCTGGGACGAGGTGAAGCGGTTCGAGAACCCCCACCGGTACTATGTGGACCTCAGCCAGAAGCTGTGGGACATCAAGCAGGGCCTCCTGCGTCAGAGCGAGTGAGCGCCCGGGTCAGGCGGAAACGCCTGACCCGAATTTTATCTATTTTTAATATTTGGGTGTTGAAGACGGCGGCGTCTTTTTGTATAATGGAAAGGTCAAACGCTGAGACTGTCTGTAAGGAGGTAAGGCGCCGTGCATAAGAACATTCCCCATATTCCCCCGGTGGAGGAGCGGATCGAGCGGAAGATCTCCGCCGCCGCCAGCATTTCCATGTGCGCGCTGACGGTAATCGTTCAGATCGCCACCTCCCTGCTGATCTCCCACCTCCTGGCGGAATACTCCAGCTATGTTTACGCCCTGCTGCTCATCGCCGGCGCGGCGGTGGCCATCTGGGTCTACCAGCGGCCCGGCAGCCCCACCTATAAGTTGGTGTGGATGTGCCTGCTGCTGGCCATGCCGGTGTCCGGCATGATTTTGTTCTGCCTCTGGGGCGGGGCCCATCAGGTAAAGCAGCTCAGCCTCAGGAAAGTGCCCCCCATCCCCTGCGGGGAAAGCCAGCGGATGGCCAGCGAGATCGGCCTGGCCCGTCTCCGGCGGCAGTCCCCGGCCTGGGGGCGGCTGGCGGCGTATCTGGAAAAGCGGGGCTTCCTGCTCTACCGGAATACCGGCGCCGTCTACTTCAAGGAGGGCGCGGAGTTCTTCGAGGACCTGATTGCTCATTTGGAAAAGGCGGAAATTTATATCTTCCTGGAGTACTACATTCTGGCGGAGGGCCGGCTCTGGGACCGGATCTTCGCCGTTTTGAAGGAGCGGGCCGCCGCCGGGGTGGAGATCCACGTCACCTTCGACGACTTCGGAAACCTCACCCGCTTTTCCGACGAGACCCTCCAGGCCGTCCAGAATGCGGGCATCGAGGTGAAGGTCTTCAACCCCGTCCACCGCTATGTGAACCGCATCTACTTCAACTACCGGGATCACCGGAAAATCGCCGTCATCGACGGGCAGTACGCCTACACCGGAGGCATCAATATCGCCGACGAATACGCAAACCTCATCGTCCGCTTCGGCCACTGGAAGGACACCGCCGTCCGCATCGAGGGCGAGGGAGTCTGGGGCTTTGCCACCCAGTTCATGCAGATGTGGAAGATGATGGGTGGCTCCTTCCACAACGAGGACGACTACTACCGCCCCCGCCATCCGGTGGAAAACGCCAAGGGCTGGTGCCAGCCCTTCACCGACGGGCCGCTGAACAACCCGGACAACCCCATTGAGGAGGTCTATCTCCAGCTCATCGCCTCCGCCCAGAAGATGCTCTATCTCACCACGCCCTATTACGCCGTGGAGGAATCCATGCAGAAGGCCCTGTGCATCGCCGCCGACGCGGGGGTGGACGTGCGGCTGTTCATCCCCGGCGTTCCGGACCACCACAAGTTCACCTACATGGTGGCGGAGACCTACTGGGGCGAGCTGCTGAGCCACGGCGTGAAGATCTACAAATACACCCCCGGCTTCCTCCACGCCAAGAGCGTCATGGCGGACCGGGAGGTGGCCCTGGTGGGCAGCACCAATATGGATTACCGTACCTTCCAGCTCCACTACGAATGCGGCGTACTGCTGTACCATATGCCGGTGGTGGAGGACTTGCTGGAGGACCTGGACGGCATTTTGGCGGAAAGCCAGGCTTACACGCTGGAGGACTGGAGTAAACGCTCCTGGTTCCGCAGGATGTGCGCTTCCGTGTTCCGCCTAGGCTCTATTTGGCTGTAAAACATCAAGGGGGAGCGGGCTCCCCCTTGAGAATCCCCCACCACCAGTCTGCGGACTGGTGACGCCGCCCAAGGCGGCTGGAGCCGAGGTATTTTCCTGACGCGCATGTCGTCAGGAAAATCCATTCCATTCATTTCTCCGCTGCGCGGAGAAACCAGGGGCTTTGCCCCTGGACCCCCTTTGACTAGGAGAATCGCACATGTCCCGTGATCTCACCCCCCAGGAGACCGCCGAGCGCAGTCTCATCAAGACTTACCGGAAATCCCTGTGGAATCCCTTCATCGCCGCGGTCAAGCGGTATGAGCTGGTTTCCCCGGGGGACCAGATCGCCGTCTGCGTCTCCGGCGGGAAGGACTCCTTCGTCCTGGCCAAGCTGATGCAGGAGCTCCAAAAGCACACGGACCGGCCCTTTGGGCTGACCTTCCTGGCCATGGACCCCGGCTATAACCCGGCCAACCGGGCGCTGCTGGAGGAGAACGCCCGGCGGCTGGGCATCCCCCTCGCTATTTTCGAGAGCGACATCTTCGACGTGACGGTGCAGGTGGACAAAAACCCCTGCTACCTCTGCGCCCGGATGCGCCGGGGCTGGCTCTACGCCAAGGCGCGGGAGCTGGGCTGCAATAAGATCGCCCTGGGCCATCACTTTTCCGACGTGATCGAGACCACCCTCCTGGGCCTCTTCTACGGCGCGCAGCTCCAGGCCATGCCCCCCAAGCTCCGCAGCAAAAACTTCCCCGGCATGGAGCTGATTCGCCCCCTGTACTGCGTCCACGAGGACGCTGTCGTCAACTGGCGGAACTACAACGAACTTCACTTCCTCCAGTGCGCCTGCCGCTTTACCGAGGCCCGGGACGCCTCCGGCGACGGGATCGGGGAAAGCAAGCGCCAGGAGATCAAGCTCCTTCTGCGGGAGCTGAAACGAACCAATCCCAACATTGAAAAAAGCATTTTCCGGGCCATTCACGGGGTCCAGCTGGACACCTTCCCCGGCTTTAAGCACCGGGGAGAGGCCCATGACTTTATAGAGATCTATCACAGCGCCCCGTCCTTCGACGGCGGAGCGGACGCGTAAGGAGGAGTACACCATGGATTATTATCGCTGCGAAAACCCGGACTGCGGCTTTGTGGCCGAGGAGGAGCCGGACGTCTGCCCCCGCTGCGGGGGAACCTTCTTTGCCGCGCTGACGGAGGACGAAATGACGGCCTCCGACTGGGTCAGCATGGGCAACCAGGCGGTGGACGAGAAGCGGGAGACCGACGCCCTGGCCTGTTATCAGCGGGCGGCGGCGCTGAACGACCCCCTGGGCCTGACGAACCTGGGCTGGTGCCTGGAAGCGGGCGTTGGCGTGCCGGCGGACCCGAAGCAGGCCGTGATGCTCTACGCTCAGGCGGCGGAACAGGAATACATGCCCGCCCTGACGAACCTGGGCTACTGCTATACATACGGCATCGGCGTGGAAACCGACTATGACAAGGCCCTGAAGTGTTTCCAGAAGGGAGCGGAGCAGGGCTTCCCCCGGGCCCAGTTTTTGCTTGCCGAGGCCTACCGCCGGGGCAGCGGCGTGGAGCCCGACGAGGCGGAGGCCGCCAAGTGGTATCAGTCCGCCGCCTGGCTGGGCTATCCCGGCGCCCAGACGGAGCTGGGCCGCTGCCTGGAATTCGGCGCGGGGGTGGAGGAGGACCTGGAGCAGGCCGTGAAGTGGTACTCCGCCGCCGCCGAGCAGGGCAGCGCCCCCGGCATGTGCTGCCTGGGCTTCATGTATGAGTCCGGCCGGGGTGTGGAGCAGAGCTGGGAGACCGCCGTGGAGTGGTACCGCAAGGCGGCGGACAAGGGCTATCCCCGGGCGCTGTGCAACCTGGCCTGGTGCTATGAGCACGGCCAGGGGGTAAAGCGGGACTTTGCCGAGGCCGTGCGGCTCTATCGGGCGGCGGCGGACCAGGAGTATCCCCGGGGCCAGCTGTGCCTGGGGCTTTGCTACGAGCGGGGCCGGGGCGTGCCCGCGGACAAGGCGGCGGCGGCGGATTGGTACCGCAAGGCCGCCGAGCAGGGGGACGAGGACGGCGCGTGCTGCCTGGGCTTTCTGTACGAGTGCGGCGAGGGCGTGGAACAAAGCTGGGAGACCGCTGCGGAGTGGTACCGCAAGGCCGCCGACGGCGGGCTGTCCCGGGGCATGTGCAACCTGGCCTGGTGCTATGAGCACGGCAAGGGCGTGGAAAAGAATCTGGAGGAATCCTTCGTCTGGTACAGCAAGGCCGCCGGGCAGGGGGACCCCCGGGGATTGTTCAGCGTGGCCCGGGCCTATGACTACGGCATCGGCGCGGCTCAGGACATGAACCTGGCCGCCCAGTGGT
This sequence comes from uncultured Oscillibacter sp., assembly GCA_910579435.1. Taxonomy (GTDB): domain Bacteria; phylum Bacillota; class Clostridia; order Oscillospirales; family Oscillospiraceae; genus Oscillibacter. The sequence goes on along the minus strand of CAJTVF010000012.1, from coordinate 21,910 downwards.
ATCAAAAGGCCGCCGACGCCGGGTCCGCCCCCGCCACCTGCGACCTGGGCGTGTGCTATGAGCGGGGAGAGGGCGTGCCCCAGAGCTTTGAGAAGGCGGTGGAGCTGTACCGAAAGGCCGCCGAGATGGGCAACGCCCCGGGCCAGTGCAATCTGGGGTTCATGTACGAATCCGGCCGGGGCGTGGAGCAGAGCTGGGAGGAGGCCGTCAAGTGGTACAGCGCCGCCGCCCAGCAGGGCTTCCCCCGGGCCATGTGCAACCTGGCCTGGTGCTATGAGACGGGAAACGGCGTGGAGCAGAACCTGACCCGGGCCGTCCACTGGTACCGCAAGGCCGCCGATCAGGACGACGCCAGGGGCATGTTCTGCCTGGGGCTGTGCTATAAGCACGGCAAAGGCCTGGACCGGGACGACGCCGAGGCCGCCAAGTGGTACAGAAAGGCGGCGGAGGCGGGCTACACCCGGGCGCTGTGCAGCCTGGGCGTGTGCTATGAGTTCGGCGAGGGCGTGGAGCAGAGCCTGGAACGGGCTGTGGACCTCTACCGCCAGGCGGCGGAGAAGGGAGACCCGGCGGGCCAGTGCAACCTGGGCTACATGTATGAATCCGGCCGGGGCGTGGAGCAAAGCGCCCTTGAGGCCGCGCGGCTTTACAAGCTGTCGGCGGAAGCGGGCTATCCTCGGGCTATGACCAACTACGGCTACTGCTGTGAATCGGGCCAGGGCGTCGCGGAAAAAGACGCCGCCGAGGCGGCGGAGTGGTACCGGCGGGCCGCCGAGGCCGGGGACGCCACCGGCGCGTGCAACCTGGGCTATCTCTACGAGACCGGCGAGGGCGTGGAACAGAGCTGGGACAAGGCCGTAAGCTGCTACCGCCAAGCGGCGGAGCTGGGCCAGGCCCGGGGGCAGTACCTCCTGGGCTGGTGCTACGAGCACGGCAAGGGCGTGGCCGCCAGCACGAAACGGGCCCGGGAGCTCTACGAGGCGTCCGCCCGGCAGGATTACAAGCATGCCGTGGAGGCGTTGGAGCGCCTGAAGGACCCCGCCAAGGCAGGAGAGAAGAAAGCGCCGGAGAAAAAGGACCGGAAGCCGGAAAAGGGCGGTTTCCTCAAGGGCTTCTTCGGCGGGAAGAAATAAGGAGCTTCGAAAAAGGGCCTGGAGGCACAGCCTCCAGGCCCTTTTTTCGCCGCCGAAGCGCGGCGGGTTTTGAAGCGCTTCATAAATTCTCCGCGCAGAGAATGTCGATCCGGCCCTGGAACTGCTGAGATTCCAGGGGCTTCTTTTTTCGCAGCTGATCCCGCAGCAGCAGCAGGGGGGCGTATCCCTGCCGCTTCAGGTCCTGGGGAATGGTGAAGTCCACCGCGCCGGAGCGGACGAGCTGGCGGATGCTCTCGTTGATATCGTGGCAGACCACGTGGACCTGTCCTGTTTTTCCGGCCCGCTCAATGGCGGCGCAGCAGCCGGAGACGCTGAAGTTCGCCATGTAGACCCCCCGCAGCCCCGGCCATTGCGCCAGGGTCTCCTCCACCACCCGGAGGGTGGCCCCGTAGTCGTTGAAGGTCTCCCGGACGAGGAGCTGTTCCGCCGGAAAGCCCAGCTCCTCCAGCCGCTCCCGGAAGCCGTCCAGCCGCTGGCGGTGGCCGTCAAACTTGAGGTTTCCCGCCGTGGCCAGGATGGGGCCCTGACCGGATACGCACTTGTACAGCAGCCCGGCGGCCACCCGGCCCGCCTGGCGGATGCTCTGCCCCATGAAGCACAGCCGGCCGCTGTCGGGCAGGTCGGAGTTAAAGGTGACGCACGGGACGCCCTCCGCACTTCTGGCGGCGATCCAGCCTTGAATGGCCGGGTCGTTGACGGCGCAGATGGCAAAGCCCTCCGCGCCCTCGGTCCGCATGGCCTCCAGCAGCTCCACCGCCTCCTGGGGCAGGTCCGTCTCACAGCGGCGGACCAGCACCTGCACCCTGGATTCCTCCAGCTCTTCGCAAGCCGCACGGACGCCCTCCGTCACCTCCGTTCGGAACTGCCCCTCCCAATTGGGCAGCAGGACCCCCAGGGTCAGGGGGCGGAGGGAGGTGTCCGCCTGCCGCCGGTAGGCCTCCCGGGGGGAAACATATCCCAGCTCCCGCATGGCCTCCTGCACCCGCCGCCGGACCTCCTCATTTACGTGGGGCCGGTCGTTTAAAACCCGGTCCACCGTCCCCCGGGAGACGCCCGCCAGCTCCGCCACCATTTGGATCGTCGGCCTGCTTCCCATTTTCATCGCCTCCAATTGTGTGTTTGCACAACGTTTCTTTTATAGTCAAACAAGTTGAAAAGAACCAACAGATTCTTTTCAACTCTGCGGCGAAAAAATCGCCGCAGATGGCCGCATTTACGGCCGTGGTTTGGACTTCATAGAGAACAAAGCGTGTTTCACACGCCATCGGGCCAATGGCCCGATGGTTGAAAATGTGCAATTTGCACATTTTTAACTTTGCTCACTATATCATATACGGAAACACATTCTTTGTCAATCCGCAAAAAAAGCGGCTCCTTTTTTGTGCGCTCCGCTGGTTTTTGGGAAGTTGCCCGGTTCCCCATTGACAATTCCTTCGGATGTGCTATTATGTGCTTAACTTCAAATTGTGCATAGCACAGAACAGGAGGAATCCAACACATGGTCTTTCAAACATCAGCCTGCATCGAACCGATGTACGGCGAGCTTCCCTTCCTGGAGCGTTTCCAGGCGGCTAAACACGACGGCTTTGACTTCGTGGAGTTCTGGGGCTGGACGGACAAGGATCTGGACGCGGTAAAGGCTGCGGCGGAGAGCGCCGGCATCGGCATCTCCGGCTTCAACGGGGACGCGGAGCTCTCCCTCATCGACCCCAGCCAGAAGGAGGCGTACCTGGCCTTTCTCCGCCGGTCCGTGGAGGCGGCGAAGAAGGTGGGGGCCCGGTCCGTGACCATCCACTCCAACGGCCTGGGAGAGGGCGGCGTGGTCATCAACCACTATGACGAGCTCAGCGGCGCCGTGAAGCTCTGCGCCATGTTCGACACCCTGAAAGCGTGCGCGGAAATCGCCGAAGCGTCCGGCGTCTCCATGAACCTGGAGCCCCTGAACATCACCACGGACCATGTGGGGAACTTCCTCCAAACCACCCGGATGGCCGCGGAGATGACCCGGCTCATCGGGTGCCCCCGGCTCAAGGTGCTCTACGACGTGTATCACATGCAGCTGAACGAGGGCAGTATCTGCGACAACATCCGGGCCTATGGGGACCAGTTCGGCCACATCCATGTAGCAGACGCTCCCGGCCGCCACGAGCCCGGCACCGGCGAAATCAACTACGCCAACGTATTCGCCTGCCTGGAGGAGACCGGATACGCCGGGCTGGTGGGCTTCGAGCTGATTCCGAAAACCACCACCGCCGAGGCGGTGAAAGCCATCCGGAAGTTTTGATTAAATAATTTAAATTAAGGAGAGACGCATATGAAAACCATTAAAATCGGCATCATCGGAGCGGGCCGGATCGGCCGGGTCCACGCGGAGAACATCGCGAAATTCGTCCCCGAGATGGAAACCAAGACCATTGCCGACCCCTACATGAGCGAGGAAACCGTGGAGTTCCTCCAGCGCCTGCGCATCCCCAACATTGTCAAGGACGCCGACGTCATCCTGAAGGACCCCGAGATCAGGGCGGTAGTCGTCTGCTCCCCCACGGACCTCCATGCGGAGTACGCCATCAAGGTGGCCGAGGCCGGGAAGGACGTGTTTGTGGAGAAGCCGGTGGACTACCGGATCGAGCGGGTGCGGGAGGTCATCGCCGCCGCGAAGAAGGCCGGGGTCAAGCTCCAGGTGGGCTTCAACCGCCGCTTCGACCACAACCACCGGGCCGTCTACGAGGCCGTCCGGGCCGGGAAAGTCGGCAAGGTGAACCTTATCAAGATCAGCTCCCGGGACCCCGAGCCTCCCACCATCGACTATGTGAAGGTCTCCGGCGGCATCTTCTATGACATGATGGTCCACGACTTCGACATGGCCCGGTTCCTGGCGGGCTCCGAGGTCACGGAGGTCTTCGCCTACGGCGGCGTGCTGGTGGACCCGGCCATCGGCGAGGCGGGAGACGTGGACACCGCCGTGGTGTCCCTGAAATTCGCCAACGAGGCCATGGGTGTGATTGACAACAGCCGCAAAGCCGTCTACGGCTACGACCAGCGGGTGGAGGTCTTCGGGTCCGAGGGCGCGGTGATGGACGAAAACGACACCCCCAACAACGCCACCTACTACGGAGCGGACGGCACCGTCTCCGGCGCCTGCTATAAAATCATGTGGGACCGCTACACCATGGCCTTTGCCGCCGAGCAGAAGGCCTTCGCCGAGGCGGTCATCAACGATACGGAAACCCAGGTCACCGGCGAGGACGGACTCGCCCCCATCCTCATCGCCGCCGCCGCCACAAAGTCCCTCAAGGAGGGCCGGCCCGTCAAACTCAGCGAAATCACGGAATAATCTCTTTCCCCGAGGTTTCCCGCCACAAATAAGAGAATGAAGGAAAGAGGTATTTTGATATGAAAAAGCGCATGATCTCTCTGCTCCAGGTCGGTTTGATGCTCCTCTCCCTCACCGCCTGCGGCAATGGGGCAGACGATTCCGCTCAGGGCGGCTCTTCCGGGGACACGGAGGGGGCGTACAAAATCAACGTCATTCTAAAGACCACCGCCTCCGAGCACTGGCAGCTCATTATGGCCGGATGCCGGAAATTCGAATCCGAGCACCCGGACGTGGTCATCGACATCACCGGCCCGGCCAACGAAACCTCCTATGACGACCAGCAAAATATGATCGAAACTACCCTGAACAACAGCGAAGTGGACGCCATCATCATCGCGCCCCTCCAGTCGGAGACCGCCGCCACCCTCATTGCCGGAGAAACCCGTCCGGTCTTCGCCCTGGACACCAACATCGAAGCGCCGGAGATCGTCTCCTTTATCGGCACCGGAAACGAGGCCGCCGCCAAGCTGGGCGCCACGGAGGCCGTCGAGGCCGCGAAGGCCGCGGGCTGGGAAACCATCGAGTGTATCGAAATCGCCGGTGTCAAGGGAGACGCGACCAATACCGCCCGGATGAACGGCTATACCGCCGGAGTCAATGAAAACGGCGGCGCCTTCCTGACCGACGAAATTCAATACGCCAACGCCGTGGCGGACCAGGCCGTCACCTGCATGGAGGCTATCATCCAGACCCATCCGGACGGAATCGCCATCGTCTGCGCCAACAATGACGACATGGCCGTTGGCGCCGTCCGGGCTGCGGAGGGCAATCCCAGCTTTGCCAACACCATCTTCCTGGGCTTCGACGGCTCCACCGGCGCGTGCCAGGCCATCCTGGACGGGCTGCTGACCATGTCCGTCGCCCAGCAGCCCTATGAGATGGGCTACCTGGCCTGCCAGACCGCCTATGACAAGCTCCAGGGCAAGGACGTCGACGCGGTGATCGACCCCGGCATCGAGGTCATTTCCCCCGAAAACGCCCAGGCCCGCATCGACAAGGTGAACGGATATCTGGCCGAATTGAATTGACCTGCGCCGGTCCTGCGCAAACCAGCAGCGGCGCCCGCTATAAGCGGGCGCCGCTGTTCTTACCTTATTTCTCGTGTTTCGACGGCTTAGTACATGCCGCCCATGTCAGGCGCGGCGGGGGCGGGAGCGGGGGGCTCGGGCTTGTCGGCCACCAGGGACTCGGTGGTCAGCACCATGCCCGCCACGGACGCGGCGTTCTCCAGGGCGCTGCGGGTCACCTTGGCAGGGTCGATGATGCCGGAGGCCACCATGTCGCAGTACTCCTCCTTGTAGGCGTCGAAGCCGAAGCCCTTCTCGCCGGAGCGGACCTTCTCCAGGATGACAGAGCCGTCCAGGCCCGCATTGGCGGCAATCTGGCGGATGGGGGCCTCCAGGGCCTTGGCCACAATGCGCACGCCGGTCTTCTCGTCGCCGTCCACGCCGTTTACCAGGGCCTCTACGGCGGGAATCACGTTGACGAAGATGGTGCCGCCGCCGGCTACCACGCCCTCTTCCACAGCGGCGCGGGTGGCGTTCAGGGCGTCCTCGATGCGGAGCTTCTTTTCCTTCATCTCGGTCTCGGTGGCCGCGCCAACCTTGATGACGGCCACGCCGCCGGCCAGCTTGGCCAGGCGCTCCTGGAGCTTCTCCTTGTCATAGTCGCTGGTGGTGTTGGCAATCTGAGAGCGGATCTGCGCGACCCGGTCCTTGATGGCCTGGGAATCGCCCGCGCCGTCCACGATGGTGGTGTTTTCCTTGGTGACCTTCACCTGGCGGGCGCGGCCCAGCAGGGAGATGTCGGCGGTCTTGAGCTCCAGGCCGACTTCCTCGCTGACCACGGTGCCTCCGGTGAGGACGGCGATATCCTGAAGCATCTCCTTGCGGCGGTCGCCGAAGCCGGGGGCCTTGACGCAGACCACATTGAGGGTGCCCCGGAGGCGGTTGACGATCAGGGTGCTCAGGGCCTCGCCCTCCACGTCCTCGGCAATGATCAGCAGCTTCTTGCCAGACTGCACCAGCTGCTCCAGCAGGGGCAGGATGTCGGAGATAACGGAGATTTTCTTATCGGTAATGAGGATATAGGCGTCGTCGACAATGGCTTCCATTTTCTCCATATCGGTAGCCATGTAGGGCGTGATATAGCCCCGGTCGAACTGCATGCCCTCGACCACCTCGCTGTAGGTCTCGGCGGTCTTGGATTCCTCAATGGTAATGACGCCGTCGGCGGAGACCTTTTCCATGGCGTCGGCAATCAGCTTGCCGATTTCCTCGTCGCCGGAGGAAACCGCGCCGACCCGGGCAATGTCCTTGGAGCCGTCCACGGTCTTGGCCTGCGCCTTGACCTCGGCTACAGCGGCCTCCACGGCCTTGGCCATGCCCTTCTTGACCACGATGGGATTCGCCCCGGCGGCCAGGTTCTTCAATCCCTCGCCGATCATGGCCTGGGCCAGCAGGGTGGCGGTGGTGGTGCCGTCGCCGGCCACGTCGTTGGTCTTGGTGGAGACTTCCTTCACCAGCTGGGCGCCCATGTTCTCAAAGGGATCATCCAGCTCGATTTCCTTGGCGATGGTCACGCCGTCGTTGGTGATGAGGGGAGCGCCGTATTTCTTGTCCAGAACCACGTTCCGGCCCTTGGGGCCCAGGGTGATCTTGACGGTATCGGCCAGGGTGTTGACGCCGGTTTCCAGCGCCTTGCGGGCGTCCTCGCCGCGCTTGATGAGCTTAGACATAATAGCAGTTCCTCCTATTTTAAAGAAAGTTTACGGTAAACCCGCAAACCAAACCAGCAAAGCGCCGTTTGGTTCGCCGGGGGTCCAGGGGGCCTCCCCTTGGTTTCTCCGCCCTGCGGAGAAAGAAATTTCAATCATTTTCGCGACGACACGCGCGTCACGAAAATTCCCCGGCCCCAGCCGCCTCGCACCCGCAAGGGGTATGCGGCATCCGTAAGGCGGCAAAGCCGCCAACGGCTGCCCAAGGCGGCGGCTCCAGTCGGCAGACTGGAGGTGGGGGATTCTCAAGGGGGAGCCTGCTCCCCCTTGAAGTCAGTCGACGATCGCCAGAATGTCGTTCTGCCGGACGACCACGTACTCGACTTCCTCCAGGGTGACCTTGGTGCCGGCGTACTGGCTGGTGATCACCTTGTCTCCGGGCTTCACGGTCATGGTGACTTCCTTGCCGTCCACGGTGCCGCCGGGGCCCACGGAAATGACTTCGGCCACGGAGGGCTTCTCCTTGGCGCTGCCGGTGAGGATGATGCCGCCCTTGGTGGTCTCCTCGGTTTCCACCATCTTCAGGATCACGCGGTCTGCAAGCGGGGTGAGTTTCATATCGGGTTCCTCCTTAAAATATAAAAATTCGAAAAAACGTAATCACTGTTAGCACTCAAATACCAAGAGTGCTAACAGTGATTATCATAGTACAGCCGCCCCCATTTGTAAAGGGGATTTTTCTCAAAAGTTATGAAGAATTTGTAAATGTTGACGGAACCGCCAAAGTCTGGAAAATTTTCCTTATTCCAGCAGCCAGTCGTCCACCACGTCCCGGAGGGCCGCCGGCGTCACGGCTCCCCGGGCCATCGCCTCCGCCAGCTCCAGAACCCTCTGACGGGAGGGGCTCAGGTCTCTCACCGACGCCTCCTCTCCCGCCAGCTCGACTTGAACGCCATAGGCCCCGCAGTCCTCTGCGTCCTCCTCCAGCAGGTAATACCGTGCCGGCAGCGCCCGGCACCGGGCCTCTCCCACGAACAGCTTGCGCATTCCGCCTCCTCCTTACTGGACCCGCCCCTTTCTCCCGGAAACGGTGGGTGTTTTCTGCTTCCAGCATAGCACAGCTGTCCTATGAACCATGTCGAATTCTGTCGAAAGCCTACGCTTCCGCCAGCAGCGCCTCCAGCTCCTCCCGGCTGAACAGGAGGTTCAGCGCCTCCAGCATGCCGTTGGCGGTGAGGTGCTCGGGCAGGTCCAGGCGCTTTAACAGAAGACGGCGCTTCTCCGCGCTGCCCTCCCCTCCGCTGAGGCCCAGGGCAAAGAGGTCCGCCTTGGTGATGGCCTCCCCCCGCTCCGGCGGGGCCTCGTCCTCAAAGGTGGCCCCCGCCCTGCGCAGAGCCTCCAAAAGCACGGCGGGGGACATGCCCTCCACGCCCAGCTTGCCCTCCTTGCCGCCCTTGCGCTTGCGGCGCTCCTTGCCCTTCACGTCGGGGATATAGGCCTGCTTCACCCGGTCCTTGGGCAGAGCCCCTTTCAGGTAGTTCCGCAGCACGAAGCCCGCCCCGTCGCTGTCCGTCAGGATGATGAGCCCCTGCTTCTCCGCCAGGCGGCGGAGGAAGGCCAGCTTTTCCTTGTCGTTGAACACGGCGAAGCCCCCCAGGGTGACCACCGTGGCGTCCACCACCTGGGAGACGGTATTTTTGTCATAGCGGCCCTCTACCACGATGACCTCCCGGATGCGCTCCATTCCCTCAGCTCCTCTCGGCGGCCAGCCGCACCAGCAGCAGCTTCAATTCTCCGGCGCTGTCCACGCCCCGCTCGCTCTTCATCCGGCGGTCCAGCTCCTGGCACCGCCGCACCGCCCGGGCGCACCACTCCGCCGTGGTCCGCCGGGCGGCGTTCAGCAGGAGCTTGGCGGGGTAGTCGGACTTCATGCCCCAGAGCTCCATCAGCCAATAGCGGTCCCTGCCGCCGTCCAGGGCCAGCCGGGCCGTCCAGATGCGGCGAAGCTGGCTCCCCAGGGCCGCCAGGATCATGATGGGCTCCGTCTGCATTTTCAACAGGTCCCCCAGGATGGAGGCCGCCTGGTCGTAATGCCCCTGGAGCACCGCGTCGGACAGCTTAAATACCTCCGCCGACAGCACCGGGTCCGCCACGGCGTCAATGTCCGCCTGGGTGACGGTCCCCCCCTTGGCGTAGGCCGCGATTTTCTCGATCTCCGGCACCAGGCCCGTCATCAGCCCGCCGCAGGTGAAGATCAGGTACTCCGCCTCCGTCCGGCCGATTTCCTTCCCCAGGGCCTTGAAGCGCCGGGAAATCCAGGGCAGGAGGTCCGCGCTGGACGCCGCCGGGAACTCCACCGCCTCCACGTAAGCCTCCAGGGCCTTGCAGAGCTTCTTCATCGTCTTATTGGGCTTGTACTCCAGGGTATCGTAGACAAAGACGACGCAGCCATAGGGGGGCAGGTCCTCCAGCAGGGCGATGAGCTTTTCCCGCTGGTCCTCCCCCAGCTTGAAGAGGTCCCAATCCGTAACGGCGGTCAGCGTCCGCTCCGCCATCATGGGCATGGCCTCCACAGTCTCCGCCAAAGCCTGCGCCGTCACGTCCTTCCCCTCCAGGGTGTGGACATTGAAGGTCTCAAAGCCCGGGGGCGCCAGCTTTTTCCGCAGCTCTCCCAGGTAGTACTCCCGGAGGTAGCTCTCCTCTCCATAGAAGACGTAGGCGGGGCCGATGGTCCCGGCGGCCAGGTCCTCCTTCAGCTTTTGCAGGGCCGCCCCCTTCCGGGGGGCCTTTTTCTTATCAGCCATAGCTGTCCTCCTGATTCCAGGCAAGATGAACGGTCCCGTGAAGGTCCGTCCGGTAGATGTCACAGCCCTGACGGGCCAGGCGGAGCAGGGTCTCCTCCGTGGGGTGGCCGTAGCTGTTGGAGCCCACGCTGATACAGGCCGTCTCCGGCCGCAGGGCCTCCAGCAGGGTCTGGGATGTGGCGTATTTGGAGCCGTGGTGCCCGGCTGCCAGGGCCTCGATGTCCGGCAGGTCATAGGTCTCCAGCAGCTTTGCCTCCGTGGCGGCGTCCATGTCGCCGGTGATGAGAAAGTCGTTTTCTCCGGCGGAGGCCAAAACCGCCAGGCCCCGCTCGTTATCCCCGGCCTCTCCCAGGGGCGGGAAGATGGTCAGCACTCCCTTGCCGAATTCCAGGCGCTCCTCCTCCGTGATAAAAGAGACCCGGACGCCATAGGCCTCCGCGGCGGAGAGGACCATGCTTTGAAGCCCCGCGTCGTCCTCTTCCTCCGGGACCAGCAGCGTGTCCACCTCCATCCGGGCCAGCAGGCCCGCCACGCCGGAGACGTGGTCCCAGTCATAATGGGTGAGCAGCAGATAGTCCAGGCGCTTGCAGCCCATGGCGGCCAGCTGCCGGGCGGCGGTCTCTCCGGGATTCTTCCCGCTGTTGGCGCTGCCGCAGTCCACCAGGGCGCAGGCCCCGCCGGAGGCCAGGACCACGCTCTGCCCCTGCCCCACGTCCAGCACCAGGACGTCCAAGTCGCTGCCGTACCGAACCTCCCACAAACGGACGGTGAAAGCCAGGGTCAGGGCCGCTAAAACAGAGGCTGTCAGATAGTTCCGCCGCCCCGTCCGCTTGGCGAAATACGCGGCGGCGAAAAGCAGGTAGGCGTAAACCATCCAGTATTTCAGATAGGAATTGGCGGTGTAGACCGCATGGTAAGGGATTTTCGAAAGAAGCCCGGCGGCAAGAAGGATATACTTCGCCGCCAGCCAGGCCGGAAGGGCCAGCAGAGCCCCCAGGGGCGGGTAGAAAAAGCTGACGAAGACCGAAAGCAGTCCAAAGCTGAAGGCCCACGTGGCCGCCCAAAGACACAGGGCGCTGCTCAGCGGGGCAATCAGCACCAGCGCGCCGAAGTAGTATGCCGACAGAGGCATGGTGAACGCCATGGCCCCCATGGAGACCGAAAAGCTGACGGCCAGGAAGCGGAACGCCTTCCCATGCTTCTTTTCGCCGGTCAGCCCCCTGTAGAGCTTCGGCGTCAGCCAGAGGATGCCCGCCATGGCGGCGAAGGACAGCTGCAAGCTGACAGAGGCGGCGGCAAAGGGGTTTGCCAGCAGGATCAGCAGCAGGGCCGTCAGCAGGGAGGTGGGCCCGTCGCTCTCCCGGCGGGCCAGAATCGCCAGCAGGGGCAGGGACAGCATGACGCAGGCCCGGAGCACCGAGGGGCTTCCGCCGGTGAGGGCGGCGTAGAACGCCAGCAGCGGAATACCCAGCAGGGCTTGCAGCTTCCGGCTTTGGAGCAGGAGGCCCGCCAGGGCCATGAGGAAGCCGCAGTGCATGCCGGACACCGCCAGAATGTGGTTCAGCCCCGCCTCGGTGAGGGCCAGGTAAGCTCCCTCGGAGACCTCGCCCCGGTCGCCGGTGAGAATCGCCGTCAGAAACCCGGCGGCGTCCCCGGAAAAGAGGAGCCGGATCCGCTCCGTCATGGCCCGCCCCAGCCGGGCGGGGAGCCAACGGAGACTGTGCCGCGTCCCCTCTCCCACAGCAAGCTCTCCCCGGCCGTAGGCCAGGAGGAACACGCCCTTGGAGGTGAAAGCGCTAATATCCTCGTCCCGGATGCGGGCGGCGTCGCTGAACCGGGCCTGTCCGGAAACGATCTGCCCTGGGACCAGCTCCAGCAGCTCCCGCCCGGCGTAGAGCACCGCCTTGCCGGGGACGCCTTCCAGACGGACCTCCGCCCGGGCCCCGAAATCGGTCTCGGAGGCATAGCCGCAGAGGGTGGCGGAGAAGTCCGACCTCTGCCCGGCCAAGGCCTGGGCGGGCCGCTGGACCTGGCGGGCGTAAAGCCAGCTCCAGCCCAATCCCAGGGACAGGGCCGCGCAGAGAATCACGCCCCGCCGCCGCCACTCCCAGGGCAGGAGCACCGACAGAAAGCCCAGCCCCAGGGCCAGCCCGGCCCCCAGCAGGACCCATCCGCCCCGGAGGAGATATTGCGCCAAAAACGCCCCCAGGGAAAATCCCCCGGCAAAGGCCGCCAGCCGCCTCATGACACGCCCTCCGATAAGAGGGCCGTCCCGATTCTCTTCATTTCCATTCCCCGCAAACCGTTTTCTCTCTATGCCAAAAACTCCCGGAGGGGTGTCCCTCCGGGAGCCTGTTCCTTACAATGCGTCTCGTTATTCCGCCAGAATCAGGCGGCTTCCCGTCAGCGTGGGGCTGTCCGCCGCCAGCTCCGGGACAAATTCCGTCGTTCCGTCCTCCCCCGCCGCCTGGGACACCAGATTGGAGAGGGTCTCCGCCTTCTCCGGCGTGGTGGCGGCGTAGATGCGGTCCACCCGGCTCACCAGGCGGTTCAGGTCCAGCCCGGATACGGCGTCAGGGCCCTCGGAGACGACCGCCTCCGGGACCTCCACGGACAGGAAGATGTCATAGGGCTCCAGCGCCGTATTCAGATCGCTGAGGAGCAGGTCCAGATTGTCGGTCAGGGACAGCTCGGTGTTATAGTTGATCTTATTGATTTTGCCCACGGTGGGATAGCCGAAATCCGTCAGCAGCAGCTCGTCAAAGCCCAGCTCCGCAATCTCCTTCGCCAGGGCGCAGACATACTCCCGGGCGGAGGGCTTGGCAGGGTCCAGCCAGAGGCTGTTGTTGCCGTCGTAGAAGATATAGCCGCCGGTGTTTTTCAGCCCCCGGCCCTCCACGTCGGCGTTGGCGGCCTTGAAGTCCTGGAGGCAGGCCAAGCTGGCGATGGTATACAGCTCCTCCTGGGCCGTGACGGCGGCCAGGGCGGCGGCGGTATCCAGCTCTGTCTCCACCGCGCCGGAAACAGCACCGGCCGCATTGAAATAAACGGTGCCGTTGGAGGTTTTCAGGCGGACGGCCACCGCATTGGCCCCTGCGGGCTTCGCCGCCAGGGCCTGCTGCCAGAGGGCCTCCGTCAGCGCCTGGGCCGGGAGGGAAAAGGCCGTCGTCTCCTCCGGCTTCGGAACCTCCGGCTCCTGGACCACCACGTCCACCTTCGGCTGGTTCGCCGGGTCCTCCCCTTCCCCGTCCGGCGAAGGCTCCTTCTCCTCCGTCTGCCAGGGCAGACGGATCTGACGGCTGCCGTCGGCGCCGTAGACCAGGAACTGCTGCAAATAGATGACGCTGGCGGCTGCCGCGATGACCAGCACCAGCACAAATGCCAGTAAAATTTTCCATCTAGGCCCCCGGCCCCGGTAGCTGCTGTAGCCCTTAGTTCCCACCATGCGCGTCACCTCGTTTTTGGAGCGGCGCTCCCATCGTTTTTATGCCTTGGGATGCTCAGCCCTCCAGGGCCATCATCTTCTCCACCCGGCGGGCATGGCGTCCGCCCTCAAACTCCGTGGAGAGGAAGGCCTCCACCATCCGCTCGGCCATATTGGGGCCAGTGAAGCCCGCGCCAATGGCCATCATGTTGGCGTCGTTGTGGCGGCGGGTCATTTCCGCCTGGAGGCAGTCGGCGCAGTGGGCGCAGCGGACGCCTTTCACTTTGTTGGCGGCGATGGAGATACCGATTCCGGTGGTGCAGATGACAATGCCCCGGTCGCATTTGCCCGCCGCCACGGCTTTTGCGGCGGCGGCGCCGAAGTCGGGATAGTCGCAGCTCTCCTTGGAGAAGCAGCCGAAATCCTCCGCCTCGTGGCCCAGGCGCTCCAGGACCTTGATGATATGCTGTTTCAAATCGTAGCCGCCGTGGTCGCAGCCCAGCGCGATCTTCATGGTAGTATTCCCCCGTGCGTTCAATTTTTTGTGGCTTATATTGTACTCCAGTTTTTCCAAAAAATCAATATGATTTTCGACAGATCACTCGCCATGCCGGGGCCGCTTGAAAATAGACGCTGGGGACACGAAGCCGAACAGGGATTTTTCTTTTAAAGACATCGATTCACATGTGCCGGCTTCATAATCCTGGTACTGTTCCACGATTTTTAAATACTCGTCATGCGAATCGATTTTTTGATACTCCATATTTTTCCACTCCTCATATCTCACCCGGCTTTCCGCTTCAAGCTGCGGTTTCGGCCCTATTAACACGAAAGGGAAGCGCGCCGCTTATTTCCCGGGAATCTCTCCCACGCCCTTCAAAATGAACTTGGGGCGATAGGGGTACTCCTCGCAGGTCTCCCGGGTGGACACGCCGGAGAGCACCAGCACGGTGTCCAGGCCCGTCTCGATGCCGGCGATGACATCCGTGTCCATCCGGTCCCCCACCATCACGGCGTTCTCGGAGTGGACGCCCAGCATCCGCAGGCCGGTCCGCATCATCAGGGGATTGGGCTTGCCCACGAAATAGGCGCTCTTTCCCGTGGCCAGCTCGATGGGGGCGATGAGGGCCCGGCAGGCCGGGACGATGCCAGCCTCCGCCGGGGCGGTCAGGTCCGGGTTTGTGCCAATGAGCTTCGCCCCGGCGTTCACCAGGCGGATGGCCTTGGTAACCTGCTCCAGGTTGTAGGCGGAGGATTCTCCCACCACCACATAGTCCGGGTTCACGTCGTTATAGGTGATGCCTTTATCGTACAGGGCGTTGGTAATCCCGTGCTCACCCACCACGTAGGCGCTGCATCCCGGGGCCTGGCTGTCCAGGAAGTGGGCCGTGGCCAGGGCACTGGTGTAAAAGTGGGACTCGTCCACGTCCAGCCCCATCCGGGCCAGCTTCTGCTGGAGCTCCTTGGGGGTGTATTGGCTGGAGTTCGTGAGGAACAGGAAGTTTTTCTTTTCCTCCGCCAGCCAGTCAACGAATTTCTTCACGCCGGGCAGAATCTGGTTTCCATGATAGATCACGCCGTCCATGTCGCAGATAAAGCCCTTCTTTTTTCTCAATTGATCCATGGTCCACTCCTGTTGCATCAAGGGCGCGGGGCCCTGTGTGATTTGGTTTTTCCCTTTTTTCAAGTATCCCACATTCCCGCCGGTTTGTCAAAGAAATTTGGGGAAAGTTTTTCCAGGGCCGGACTTCGCACTCCCGGCGGATGGGAAGAAACGGCGGGGATGATGATGAAGACCTTGGTATAGGACGCCTGACGGTTGAAATAGCGGCAGGGGAGCAGGAGCGGATAGCCGTCCAGGGAGTTCAGCATATCGCCATGCTTCAAGCCGACCCGAAACTCCTCGAAAATCAGCACGTCCTGACCGTCGTAGGTATCGAAGGGGTGACGGCAGTCCGCGACACGGCAGCAATTGGCGTAACCGTAGCGGTCCATGACGGAGCGGGTTTTGCCGGAGCCTGTCTTACCGAAAATGTAAGTGACGGCGAGGTCCCGCCAGGAGTTGGCAAACTGAGCGTCCCGGAGGGTGGAGCGGGTGCGTTCCGCCTTGTCTATGAATTTCGTTGCTCCGGGGACTTCCCCGATTACCTCCAGGTTGTTCGCTCCGTCTTTTAGGAGTTCCAGGATGCGGTCAGCGTCTATTTGCCGGATTTGCTGATATAGTCCCGGCTGTCCTGGCTTGTCCCCAGGACTTTTTCAATGTGAGCGCCGGGAAACTTGCTTTTGAGGGTGGAAAAGCGGCAGTTGGAGGGGGACAGGTTAGGCCTTGTTTGAAAATTGACGGAATGCCCAACGGTGAGAGATTTTTTCGCCAATCAAGGCAAATTTTCGCGGGCGGGCTGACGCCCGGCAAGAAAATTTAAGGAAGCACTGATTTAATCAACGTGTGCAGATTTGCGCCAGAAATTTTCGCTGGCAAGGAAGAAAATTGCAGGAATCCTGGCGGATTTCAAGATTTTCTGACGCAGATCAGCGGAAATTTATGGCGTAAAGATGTGCGCGGGGATTAAATCAGTGCTTCCTTAACGCAGAGTGGCGGAAAAAAATCCGCCGTTTTGGGCGTTTAGACTTTTTTCAAACAAGGCCTAATAAACAGATGCGTGTGGAGCGTTTTCTCATCCGCTCCAATTTCATCCGCCATGCACCAGTAAGCCATGGTTTTGAAGGAGCGGAGGACTTCCCGGATTTGGTCATGGGTCCAGCCGTGTTCCTCCGGGTTGTTGAAGGTCAGCTGCCATTTGCGGGAAGCGGTGTCTTTTCGTCCATGTTGAGACCACCTTGTTACAAAATTTTTACGGTGTTACACACCATGGAGGAAGGGAAAGGATTGCGGCGCAAGGGTACTCTGTTTCAAGGTGATGCTGTCATTGGGATAGTTCACAGGGTCCAGGTTGAGCGTCAGGGCGGCGTTGCCCTCCATGCCAGGAGCTTTACCGAGGTAGTGGACCTGGATGAAGTCATAGGGATTTCCGGTTTTCTTGGAAGTACCTTTGAGGTGGAGCTTGCCGGCAACATGGATTTTCATAGTTTTTCTCCTTTACCGTTTTGGTTTTGTATTTCACCCGGAAACGCTGAAAGATTATGGGGGGTCCGGCGAGGCCGGATGTTCACTTGTGAGTATAAACGCTCCCAACTCTCCCAATATAAAACTTGCCATTGTATTCCTTGACATCATGGCGGAAAAGTACTATTGTAAATATTATTAGAGCCCATCGCGCTCCTTTGTTCGGGCACAAAACGACGGGCTCGGGCAGATGGAGGAGAGAATGGAAAACTTTGTCATTGCCTTGACGTGCTGCGGCATATGCCTGATTTTTGTGGCTCTGCTGCTGCTGATCAATGGAGAAGGGGCCCAGGAGCAGAAGCTGCTGATCCTCATTATGTGCGGCACGCTTGTGCAGAACGCGGGCTATCTGCTGGAGCTCACCGCTCCCACGCTGGAGGCCGCCGTGACGGCGGTAACGGTGGAAAACGTGGGTTCCGCGTTTGTCCCGCTGTGCTACTGCTGGTTTACGTATACTTACTGCTACGCGTCCCCGCCCAAAAAATTGCTGGGCGTCCTGGGCACCATCAACTTTTTTATACTGCCCAGTGTATTTTTCAACTGGAACGGCCTGTTCTACCGGGAGTTTCAATGGCTGTCCGCCGAGAGCGGCTTTTCCTACATCAGCATTGCCTACGGCCCCCTCTACGTTCTTTTTATGGTGACCCGCATCCTCATCCCCTACGTTCTTTGCATCCATACCCTGGCGCGGGCCATCCGCCTCCGTTCGGACCAGCGGATTAACCGCCAGTATCAGACCATACTTGCAATCTCCACCATGCCCATCATCGTGCTGGTGGCCTACGTGTGCAAGCTCACCAAGGTGTTCGACCTGACCCCGGCGACACTGGCCTTCTCCATGTCCCTGGTGGTCATCGTGGTGTGGAGCCGCCGGAACTACGACTTCCGGCATCTGGCGGCGGAAAAGGTGCTGGAGAGCCTGGGGGACGGCGTGATCGCCCTGGACGACCACGACCGGCTGGTCAGCTACAACCGGGCCGCCGCCCAGATCTTCGTCAGCCTGCCCACCCATAAGCTGGGGGAGGATATCCGGGTGGTGGAGGATTTCCGGGAGGAGATGCTCAACGAAAACATCCCCTGGAGCTTTTCCATCAACCGGCAGCATTACGAGTGCCACAGCAAGCGGATTGTCGACGAAAACGGCCGGAAGCAGGGCTGCGTCATCCTGATCCTGGACATGACGGACATCAAGGCCTATATCAATGAGATCAAACGGGTGCGGCAGCAGGCGGAGAAAGCCAACATCGCCAAAAGCGAGTTTCTGGCAAACATGTCCCACGAGATCCGCACCCCCATGAACGCCATCATCGGGCTGAACGACATTATCATGGAAGGGACCGGGGACCCCGCTATATACGCCCACGCCAAGGATGTGAAGTCCGCCGCCAAAAACCTGCTGGCGATTATCAACGACATCCTGGACCTGTCCAAGGTGGAGGCGGGCAAGATGGAGCTGGTGTACGAGGACTACTATCTGAAAACCGTCGTGGACGAGGTGGTGGGCATGATGGACCTGGCCGCCTCCAAGCGCGGGCTGATTATGAAATACGAGTGCGACGATACGCTCCCCTGCCGGTACAACGGCGACGAGGGACGGATCAAGCAGATCCTGATCAACATTCTCAACAACGCCATCAAGTTCACAAAAGAGGGCTATGTGCGGGCTTATGTCACCGGCAGGCCCGGTGAGCAGGAGGGCGAGGAGCTGATTACCTTCCGGGTGGAGGACACCGGCTGCGGCATCCGGGAGGAGGACCTGGAAAAGATTTTCGAGGATTTCCGCCAAGTGGACTCCAAGCGCAACCGGAGCGTGGAGGGCACCGGCCTGGGGCTGGCAATCGTCAAGCACCTGATCGAACTAATGGGCGGCTCCATCAACGTGGAGAGCGTTTATGGAGAGGGGACTGCGGTGTCCATCACCATTCCCCAGAAGATCGTGGACCCGCGCCCCATCGCGGAGGTCCGGGAGAGCCCCCTGGCGGAGCCGGAGCGCGCCGAGGCCTTCACCGCCCCCGGAGTGAAGGTCCTCGTCGTGGACGACAACCTGATTAACCGCAAGGTGGCCCGGGGCTTTTTGAAGAGCTATGCCTTCGACCTCACGGAGGCCGAAAGCGGCCCGGAGGCCATCGAGCTGGTGCGCCAGAACCGGTATGACATCATCTTTATGGACCACATGATGCCCGTCATGGACGGCATTGAGGCGGCGGAGATCATCCGCAGGGACTGCGGGGAGAACGGGACCGCCCCCGCCATCATCGCCCTGACCGCCAACGCCATGTCGGGCATGCGGGAGCGCTTCCTGGAGCGGGGCTTCCAGGACTTCATCGCCAAGCCCCTGGACCGCAGGGAGCTCGGCCAGCTTCTGGCCCGCTGGGTCCCGGAGGAGCGCCGGCAGGCCGGAGCGGAGGAGGCGGCGCCCGGCGCCGCAGACCTGAGCGTTTTTCAAATCAAGGGGATTGACATGGAGGCCGCGTCCCGCTATTATGTTGGCGACGCGGAGGGCTTTGCCGAGCTGCTGGAGCTCTATTACATGGACGGCCAACGCAAAACGGGGCTTTTGCGGGAACTCGCCGATTCCGATATCTCCCACTATCAGGTGGAGGTACACGGCCTCAAGAGCGCTTCCGCCAACATCGGGGCTATGGACGTGTCCAATATGGCCCGCGCCCAGGAGAACGCCGCCGCCCAGGGCGACACGGACTTTATCGCCCGCCAGTTTCCGGCGCTGATGGAGAACTATGAGGAGCTTCTGGAGAACATCGGCCTGTTTTTGGAGAAGCGCCGGCAAAACGCCCCCCCGGCGGAAAAGCTCCCCCCGCTGTCCCCCCGGGAGCTGAAGGAGCAGGTGGGCGAGGCCCTGGATGAATTGGAGCATTTCCGGTCAAAGGAATGCGCCGGGATTGTGGACGTCCTGCTGCGCCACGAGATGCCGCAGGACGCGGCGGACAGCCTCGGAGAGATCCAGGGACAGCTGAAGCTGTATGAGGACGACAACGCGGAAGCCCTGTTGAACCAGCTTCTGAGCAAACTTGAAAAGGAGACGGGAAGCAGATGACTCAAGTGAGAAGAAAGAGCTACCGCAAACGTATTTTAGCGGTAGATGACGCGGCTACGATTTTGCTGAGGATTACGGACGCCCTGGAAAAATACTACGACGTGGTCACGGTCAATTCCGGGGCGCGGGCCTTGCGGTTCCTGGAGCAGGAGAAGCCGGACCTGATTCTGCTGGACATCCGCATGGTCCCCAAGGACGGCTTTGAGACCCTGCGGGAGATCCGCGCCATGGAGGACAGGGCCGATATTCCGGTCATCATGCTGACCGGCCTGGAGGACAGGAAGTCCGTTATGGAGGGCATCAAGCTGGGAATCTGCGATTACGTCTTGAAGCCCTTTGCCCCCGACGACCTGCTGGAACGGATCCAGCGGGTGTTTGACCCGGGCAAGCAGAGCCCTGCCTATTATTAAACCAGGGGGGGCTTGATTTATGAATACCGCCGTAACCAGGGAAGAGCTTGAGCAGATATTGGACCAGGCCCTCCAGGACGTGACGGAGCGGACCGCCGGGGTCCGCCTGCACCAGGGAGAGCAGCCGCTGGGATAGGATCTCTGCACGGTCCATATCACGTTTGACAAGGGCTTTGGCACCAGCCTTACCCTTTGCGCGGATACCAGCCTGCTGGCCCGCATGGCCCGCAATTCCTTCCACGAAGACGCGGTGACGCCGGAGGATGTGGAGGAATTCAGCAAGGAGTATTTTAACGTGCTCTGCGGCAAGATCGTGGGGGCGATGTTCCGGGCCACGCAGGTCTCGGCCCACTTCGGCACGCCGGTGTTTTACCACGGGCGCTATGAGCCGGAGGGGCAGGAGGCGCAGTTCATCCTCACTTACTCCGACGAGCACAGGGAGGGCGCGCAGCTGATCCATCACGTGCCCAGCGCCCAGGAGGGCGGGGCCGTTCCGAACGAGACCTAACAGGAGGGGGTACAGCAAATGAGCAGGCGAATTATGGTAGTGGACGATTCCCGGCTGGTCCGGGTCCAGCTGGAGGACGTCCTGAAGGGCACGGATTATGAGATCGCGGCGCACTGCCGCAGCGGCGAGGACGCCATTGAGCGGTACGCCGAGGTACAGCCCGACCTGGTGACCATGGACATCATCATGCAGGGGATGGACGGGCTGGACGCCGCGGAGATCATTCTGAAAGACCATCCGGACGCGCGGATTGTGATGGTCTCCTCCCTGGCGTACGAGGACACGTTTGAAAGAGCCAAGGCGATCGGCGCCAAGGGCTTTGTGGATAAGCCGTTCCACCAGGAACAGCTTCTGAAGGTGTTTGAAGAGGCGCTGCTATAGCCGCCGCAGCTGAAAAGAAGCCTGAGGATTCTTTTCAAGCCCAGCGGCGCGGAGCATCGCTGGGGCCCGCATATGCGGCCGGCTTCATAGGGACCGCATGTGCGCTTTTTCAACCGCGTTCGCTATATAAGCGTTTAGGCCCCGGGGCAAATCCCCCGGGGCCTGGGTTTGATGTTCATAAAATTTCCCGGTCATCCTGGATCTTGAAGCTGAAGGCAGCCGCGGAAGCGCTCAACAGGGCATCCGCCAGCCAGACCGGCATATAGCCGCTGGAGGCCAGGCACACGCCGCCCAGCCACGCGCTGAGAAAGCTGCCGGTCTGGTGGGAGAAGAACACCACGCCAACCAGCGTCCCTAGTTTTGCCGCCCCGAACAGACGTTCCGTCAGCCCGGAGGTGGGCGGAACGCTCAGGAAGGCCATAGCGCCCAACAGCCCCACGGCGGCGGTCAGGTCCTGCATCACCGGGCTAATATGGCGCTGCCCACGCCCGCGCTGGCGGTGACAATCCCCGAAGCCGCAGAGGCGGATTTCCGGGCAGCTTCGGCGTCAGGGCCCCCATGACGACGCCAAAGGCCAGGGCGGCGGTCCCGGCGGGAAGAACCAGCCCCAAAGCGGTCAGCAGGACCATTGAGCTCTTATTTCCGTCCGGCCTGCTCATACCGGCTCCTCCCGTCTGGACGCAAAGGGGCAGGGGCGCGGCAGCCATGCTCCCCCTCTGCGGCGCGGCCGGAAGGCCCAGGCTTTTGCGGATTCATAAAACATATTTCGGTCTCCTCTCAGAGTAAAGGAAGCACTGATTAAAACAAGTAAAAGCCAGGCAAACAGACGAAGGTAATAAAACCGTCCAATAAAGGGCCATATTGGGGGATGAATTTCTCGCTTTTCCAGTCACAGCCCGGTCAAAGGGCGCAAAAACCTTAGGCGGGGCATAGGGAACCGCCCGCCCTGGCAAGCATG